>JBFMDH010000001.1:0-304802 GCA_040754075.1 Acidobacteriota bacterium | reverse complement strand
TGTTTCATTACTCAACTCGTGAAAGAACCATTGATGCCGAAAGGCGTTGAGCACAAACGGCTCACTGATAGACAACTCGAAAAGGTCATCGGTGAAAGAACCATTGATGCCGAAAGGCGTTGAGCACCAGAGCTATAATTTAGTGCATTATAGCCCTTTGATGTGAAAGAACCATTGATGCCGAAAGGCGTTGAGCACCGATTGGCGGTCTTTCTGACGGCGACCCGGTTGCAAGTGAAAGAACCATTGATGCCGAAAGGCGTTGAGCACTTGCCGGGTGAAAGCGCCGCGCCCGCACTCAAACGTGAAAGAACCATTGATGCCGAAAGGCGTTGAGCACCGCTCGGCGCGTTGTTGGTAATTGCGGGCGCGTTCCAGGTGAAAGAACCATTGATGCCGAAAGGCGTTGAGCACCCATGTCGTGTAGCAGTCTGGCTTGTGGTCAACTCTGTGAAAGAACCATTGATGCCGAAAGGCGTTGAGCACGCAACAGGGATTTGTTACAGCAACCCGAAACTACCTGTGTGAAAGAACCATTGATGCCGAAAGGCGTTGAGCACCTCATTCGCCACGGCACGAAGATCAAACCTCACCTGTGAAAGAACCATTGATGCCGAAAGGCGTTGAGCACCTAGAACCTGATTTAGTCCAGCTTGTAAAATTTAATGTGAAAGAACCATTGATGCCGGAAAGGTTCAGTACCGGTTTACTCATTAGTCTATGATGGAAATAAAAAAGGCTACCTGATAGTAGCCTTTTTAGGATTGAAAGATGCGCCCGGCACGACTCGAACGTGCGACCCCCTGCTTAGAAGGCAGGTGCTCTATCCGGCTGAGCTACGGGCGCAAGGTTATCAAATAACGCTCCGGTAATGTAGCATATGAACCTTGCGACTGAAAAGCGTTGACGAATATTGCAATCCATTCCCCGTTCATTAAAGTCCGCCATTCATTGATTCCCCTTCGATAACAACCAGGGTTCGCAAATCAAAGATAAACTTGTCCTCGGATTGAACGGAAAGGGCAGACCAAGCGGATAAATTTTAAACTTCCATCCGCCCTATCAATTTCATCCGAAAATGAACTTTTCGTTAGAAACATTTACCCCATTGACGGGCTTGCAATCTCTTCAGTCACCGGCAAAGATAGTTGCTCTATCGTCAGTCAATGGCTGGGCAAACCGCTCATGAAAATTTGCTTGAGCAATCGCGCGATAAATTTATTTTGTGCTATGGTATTTTTTCATCCACTTAATCACCGTTGTAAATTTTCCCATACACGAATTTGATGAAAGGGATTTTGAAGTCATCGTGAATCATCAATTCATCCGGCGCGCGATTCATCTATCCATCGCGTTTTTATTGATCATCTTTTTTACCGCGAATCTGCGCGCCCAAAATTGCAAGAAACTCACCCCGGCAGGCGACGGGCTGGACGATGCCGCCATCATCAACAACTGTCTGCAAACCCGAGGCTTTGCGCGGTTGAAAGGCGGCAACTTCTTACTTTATTCGCCAATCGTTTTCCCGCGCAGCACACCCGAAAAACAAGTAAGCGGCATGGCGCTGACCGGCAAAGGCAAAGACCTAACCAAACTCATCGTACAATCCGAATGCAGCCGTCCGTTTGCAACCACACAGGACGGCGCAACCACGACTTATCAAGCGGTCATTCAAACCGTCAAATCCCGCGAAGCCTGGTTGAGCGGCTTTGAAGTCGATGTCAGCAATCTCAGACAAGACTGCAACATCAACGGCAATTTCATCATCCTCATCAATAAATCGCCGGCTTCCAGAGTCACTGAGGTTCGCATCAAAGGTTCGCCATACGATGCCGGGAGTCTGCTCTACACCACAGGCGGCGCCAACAGCGGCGGCATCCTCGTGGTCAATTCCGAAACCACAGAGGTTGCCGGTAATGAAATCAAAGATGTCGGATTTACCTTTGAAACCGGCGGCACCTCGGCGGCAAACGGCGGCATTGAAATCGCCAATTCCGCCAATTCGATTGTCAATAACAACCGCCTGGAACACGTCGCATTCGGCATCACGGTTTTGAATGGTTCACCCGCGCATGGTTACACCGGCGACAGCAGCGGCACCGTCGTTTCCAATAACGCCATCGTCGGCGCTGCCAACCTCAATTGCGCCAATTGCTCGCAAGGTCGCGCCGTCAAACTGCAAGCCTGCGGCGACGGTTCGGAATTGCCGCTCAAAAATTTACAGGTCACCAACAATGACGCAACCGAGTTTGGCGGGCATTTATCAATCATCGGCGGGTCGGGGCTTGATCTGGTTTGCGGTGTGCAGAACAGCCTGTTTGAAAATAATCGTTTTGTCGGCGGGTCAACCGCCGAGTTCTCTTTGCAAATTCGCAGTTCTTATTTTGAATTGCCGCAAAACCCGACCTATCACAATCGCTTTCAATTCAACACCTTTATTTCAGGGCGTGGCAGCGTCTATTGCCGCGACAACTGTGTTGATGTGAATTTCACCCACGACGGACCCGACCAGATCGGCATACGGCGCAACGGCGAGAATTTCAAAGGCAGCAATTCGGCGACCAGTTTTCGCGCCGAAACCGATAGAGGTTGCGATGATTACAGCCGTCCGTTTTTTCTCTATCTCGATGGACGCGAATTCGTCCGGCATGGCGAACGCATTCTGCTCACCGCTTTGGGCGTCAGACCGGGTTCGCAGGTGACATTTAAAATCCATCGCGCCGAAGATAACCGCGAAGTGCTCACTTACACCGGCGCGGCAACCAATCGCTACTGCATTATGAATCAGGAATATTTGGTGATTGATGAAAATAAATTTCCGGCGGGCGAGTATAAAATTTTTGCCGATTATAAAGACGGCAACAGCAACGCCACGATTAGCGGCGATATGATTGGCACGATTAAAGTGAAGCCGGAGAAAAATCAGTAGTCGGTTATCCTGACCTTCTGCGTTAGCCGGTAGGCTACTTGATTAACAACCTGCCGGCTAACACATCTGGCAGGCATCAATTCATAAATTTCGCTGCGCCTGTGCGTTTATAGTCACCGATGAAACTTACGCCCAACCCGCCGCATTGCCCGTTGTCTTCGGTGACTTCCAGTTTGCCCGCGCCGAAAACGATGGTCATTTTGCAGGAGTATTCGTCATCGCCTTCTTTAATCAATAATTTATTGCCGCTGAGATTGAAGGTGCCGCTAACGTTTCCGGTGCGCACATTGCCGCGTCGCGCATCAATGACCAATACGGCTTCGCCTTCGATTTGCGCCATGCCATTGGCGAGCGCCTTCACATTGATTTCCGCGCCGCTCACTTTTTCAATGCGACCTTCGGCATCGAGGCGTTCATATCTGCCATCAATGCCGCTTGCGGGTGCGCTATTCACGGGTGTTGTCTCGCTGCCGCTTGCCGTCAAAGCGAACGGGAAACTTTTCGACCCGTCGGCATTCGTCCAAATGCCTTCAATGGAACTGGCAGTAACGAATCGCCCTTTAAAAGTCCCTGTCGGTTTGCCGCTTTCGTCAAACTCTTTCAAGGTAAATTGCTGACCGCTGACGGTGCCGTTCAAGACAATCGCCTTGCCAACCCTTTCATAGTAATAACTGCCCGAAAGCCTCTGCCCATCCTGCGCCAGCGTCATCTTGATGCGCAGCGTCTTGTTAATGGTTCCGGTAAACGCGCGCTCACCCTGCAAAGGAGCAGCCCAAGTCAAACCAACCAGTGAAACAATCGTAATCAAACCGAAAAATATTTTCTGCAAACGGTAATTCATAAAATCCTTTCAGCGAATGACCAGAAAAAACCAGACTTAATCAAATGCTGAGATGATCAAGCGATATTGAAAGAAAGGTGGTAAAGCCAGAGCGTTTTCTCCCCTTCTCCCCTTCTCCCCTTCTTCCTGTCTCCCCTTTTCTTCATCCTTTCCACGCGCCGCGCGCCACCGGCGGGATATAGGAATCCAAATCTTGCGGGCGAAAATCAATGGTGCGTTCCTGTTCGGCGCTCATATAGGCGGTCATTAAAAGTTCAGTGACTTCCAAGCCATCGTGAAAATTCTCTTCGGGCATACGACCATCGAGGAAACATTCGATGAAATAACGGTTCTCGTTTTCGTAGCCGTATTCTGCCGCTTCATTACCGACAACAGGCATCAACCCCTGTTCGGCATTCTGTTTTTCAACCAGGTCTTCGCCGACCGCGCCGGTCACTTTGCGACTTAAAAACAGTTTGAGTCCGCTATCGAGCGAACTCATCGACAGCGAATATTCAGGACCCAGAAGTTCCATGCTGAGTCTGAGTCCCGCGCCGACATAACTCCACGAAGTTGTGACTTCGGCAATCAGCGGCGTTCCCGCTTCGTCTTCGTATTGAATGGTGGCGCGGGCGAAATCTTCTGCGGGTTTGTTGCGATAATCGACTTCCTTGCCCATAGTCTCCTGCAAAATCTTTGCGTATTCGGGACGCGACCATTTCAGCGAAGCGATTTGCGCAGACACTTTTTTGGGTTGCACGCTTGCACGCGGCGCGCCCGGTCGGGTGAGCATAAAACGCGCGACTTCGACCGAATGGCACATCATATCGTTGAGAACGCCGCCGCCTTGCAGTTCGCCTTGCCAGAACCAGGGCATATGCGGCCCGCTATGTTCTTCGGCGGCGCGCGCCAGGTAAGGTCTTCCGGTGAGCGCCGCGCCGCGCGCCCAGATGATTTCTCTGCCGCGTTGAATCCCCGGCGAAAAGAGTTGGTCTTCGAGGTAGCCGTGCAGGACGCCGGCTTTTTCGACCAGTTCAACCATGCGTTTGGCTTCGGCGACGTTGCGCGCCAGAGGCTTTTCGCAGGCAATGCCAAGGAGTTCGCCTTTGCCCGATTGCAAGGCGTTAGTGATGGCTTCCATATTTTCGATGCGTTTATGATTGGGCCCGCACATCCAGAGGCAATCAATATCCGGGGAAGCCACCATTGCTTCGATTGAGGGATAAGCTTGCGCTTCGCCGACGCGGAGTTTACGCGCAAGGGCGGCGGCATCTTCGGCATGGGCGGCGTTCGGACTCCAAATGCCTAAAACATCGGCGTCGCGCACCGCTTGAAATGATTGAATATGAAAGCGCGTAATAAACCCGCTACCGATAAATCCTACGCCCAGACGTTTTTTTGCAGTCATAAAAAATTTTTCTCCTGATGAATTGATGATGGATGAAGTAATAAATCGTGATTTGATTTTATGCCAGCGTCGCGCATTGAAAAGTTATCGACGACCTTTTTCGGCGGCAACTAATAAATCAACATTCTTGCGGTCGTTTGCCGTGAGCCTCGAATCCTGATAATCGTCACGCGGTTCGTACCAGTCTTTTGAATTGAAATATTTCTGCAAATCGGCTGATTCAAAGCGGCGTCCGTGCCGCGCATAGACGGTGTTTCTGAGCAAGCGCAATTTCGGCGCTGAGATGCCTTCGATGTCCGCGCTGTTTAACGCCGCCCCCTCCAGAATTTTTTTCTCCGCCACGCTGACATTGCCGCTAAACGGCGTCAGCGGCGGCGGACCGACATCGGGTTGCGTGTCATCGACCGTCGGCAACTCGCCTGGCGGTTTGGTCGAGGCATTGGTATTTCCCGCGTTTTTATTCGCTGGATTGATTGCGCCGTTTTTATTCGCCGTCGAATTAATATCCGACGGATTAATCACATCTCTTTGCGAAGCAGAGTTGCCCGATTTCGCCGTATCAACTGTTGAACCTGCATTGCTGTTTGGCGTTGGATTGATTTCGGGTTTCGGTTTAAAAACCCACCACAATGCCACACCGGCTGCCGCTAAAAAAACCAGCAGCGCAACCAGATTGATGATGAGTTTTTTATTCCCTGCCGGTTGTTGAATCGTCTGATAGCCTTGCCCGCCGGTTTGCGCCATCGTCGCCTGATTGGTCATCACCGCGAAATTTTGCGGTTGGGTGTTAGGATACGCGACTGCTCCCGATGGCATATTGGCGCTGCCCCACCCGGCGGTTCCACCCGCAGGCGTTGAATAGACCGGCGGAAGAGTTCCGGTTGCAACTGCCGCCTGCATTTCGCGGGCAAAGGCGCTGGCGTCCGCTTGTCGGGCATCCGGGTGTTTGGCAAGCGCGCGTTGAATGACCGCTTCGAGCGCCGGTGGAATATTCAACCCCTGTGCGAAAGGCGGCGGCGCTTCGGTCAAGTGTTTGGCGACAATGCCGGTCGGCGTGTTGGCAGTAAATGGCGGCGTCCCGGCAAGCATTTCATAGAGGGTTGCGCCAAGGCTGTAGACATCCGAGCGCGAATCGAGCGATTCGCCTTTGCACTGTTCGGGCGACATATAATAGGGCGTGCCCATGACGATGCCGGTTTGCGTGAGCGTCGCATTGCCGACCATATCGCGAAGTTTGGCAATGCCGAAATCCAGAACTTTAAGGGTTTCGCTTTCGCCTTCGTCGTGCGGCGGCAACACAATAAAGTTATCGGGTTTGATGTCGCGATGGACAATCCTTTGCCGGTGCGCTGCGCCGATGCCCGCGCAAGCCTGTTGCATCAACGCCACGGCGCGCGGGTAAGGCAGAAACCGCTCACGCGATAAAATATCGCGCAGGGGTTCGCCCGAAACCAACTCCATGACGATGAATGCCGGAATGCCGTTTTCCGGTTCTTCGCCCGCATCATAAATCGCTACGACGTTCGGATGATGAATCATGGCGGCGGCTTGCGCTTCGCGGCGAAAGCGTTCCAGCGCGCCGCTTTCGGTAACGAATTTCTGATGAAGAATTTTGATCGCCACGTTATCGCCGATTCTCAAACGTTTGGTGCGATAAACCGTTCCCATGCCGCCTTCGCCGAGTTTCGCGAGGATTTCATATTTGCCTTCGATGACGCGCCCAATCAATGGGTCAGCGGGCGGCGCAGATGTCATCGGCACAATCAGAGTTTGGGCACTTTGAGTGGCATTTAAATTGTCATTGGCAGCAATAACCGTTGGCGCGTTGAATTCGCCGGTGATGGCAAGCCCGCACTGCGGACAGAATTTAGCGTTATCGGCAAGCAGGTTATTGCAGCGCGGACAGTTCATTAAAACTCTTGGTTATCCCCTCAAGGAATTTTGCAGTTGTGATGGTAACGGCTGGCTTTTTTTCTGTAAAGCGGCAACATCATCCGCGAAGTTTCAATTCAATATTTGTGCTTTTAATCGTAGGTTCATTTTTTCATTTTGATCATTTTTATTTCTAAACCCGATGAGGTTTCCAGATATTTTTTTCCGTCCCATTTATAAAGCGTAGTATAGAATCGATATTGATTTTGCCCCAAAACTCCCATAGGGGTTTCACTGATCAAATCACAATAGCCATGTGATCTGGTGCGCTTGGCGTTTAGCTGCTTATCGTTAAGTAAAAGTACATATTTGTTTGATTGTTTTTGATAAATCCAGTAATCACAATTCCCACCGGCACCACACCAGTCAGGGTGATCAATCCATAAGAAGAACTCTAAAACACCATCCCCGTTAATATCACGTAATTTAAATTTCAGATTTTTGTAAATCACCTCAATGTCATGTTTGGATAGGCGAAAACCTTTATCGTTTGAATGAATATCATGGATCAATTGGTCGACCAGCGCCGATGGCAGCCTGGACGGAGTTTTAGCGAATGCGTGCAATTCATCCGATGACATGGTCAGACCTGAAATAAGGATTAAATAGACGATTATTTTACTTGTCATATCCTACTCTCCCATTGCCGCTATTATCTTCACTGTGACTAATCTGTTCAATCGCGCGAGCTATTTGATTTCTCATAAAATCATTTTCAACTGATTGCTCAAGATGTTGAAGGACAGGCAAGGCTCGCTTATCGCCAATCTCTGCTAATACCAAAGAGGCTCTTATCTGAATGATTCGATTCAACTCTTTTAAAGGTTTAGAGCTATCCGATGCGGCAATCATTTTTTCAGCCGCTTCTATAGAGGTAATCAAATGCGGAACTGCTGGTGACCCGATTTCTACCAGAGCCTGCATGACCGGTGATAATCCCACTTCCATCCCGGCGGGCACTTCTCTTTCCATTGTTTTAACCAGAATGGGAATGGCTTCCTCAGAATGAATTGCTCCCAGGATTTCATAAACGTCATTTTTGACGCTTGGTTTAACGAATTTATCTACCTCAATAATGGGATACCCTTCTAACCAAGCAATCAGTCGTTTTGCGGCTGGCTCAGCCAATTGAATCAACTTCTTTTTAGCAATAATTCGTTCAGATTCATTTTCTGATGATAACTGTCTGATATATTCATCAGCCGGATTTTCCTCGGTTGTTGTCTGTACCGTACTCTCTTTCTTACAACCAATAAAGCACAGGCTTATCAGGCAAATCAAAATTGTGGTCAAGACTTCACGCATCACCTGCATTAGACACAAAACGACTCGAAATGTTCCAGATGAAATTCACCAAGCCGAGGAACCAATCAGTTTGATTACATAAGATAACTATTGCTTTTTTAAGCGGCTGCGGCATTCTATATAACGAAGCGCATCCCCCGAACCTCACAACCGTTGAAGGTTACAGCAATAAAATGATTTTTTAATTGAGGTTGCTTCATTGAATTGAAGCCAGCGGTTTAAGTCTGCGCGTGTTCATTGATACGTGAGCAGATTTCTCATCCCTTGCCGACCGTTTAACTTTTTCTTAGAGTGGGAGAAATCATCATGAGCGAGATCAACTGGTCTAGCTTACTCGAATATCAGGACGTTGAAGGACTGTGGAACGGACTCTATCAAATTGTCTCGCGTCATCCGGCAGTTCGTCCGCTGCATTTCGCTACGGATGGCGCTGCCGTGGTCTCACCTTTTGAAATTAATGCCGACCTCACACAGGAACTTTTCTTAGAGCTTTTTCAAAAACAACGATTCGAGCACTATCTGTACACAGGCTATAGCAGCGCCGATATTGAAAACGAAATCGCACATATCGAATTACCCAATCTCGTCGGCGCGCGTCTCAGAAAACGTTACCCGGAATCATTCCGCATGGCGCGCCGGGTCAGCGCCTTGCTCAAATCCAGTCCGCGTTTTCGCCGCATGAGCGAAACCGATGATGAGGCGGAAGCGTCGCCCAAACCCAAACGCGGTCGCCCGCCGAAAGCCGCGAAACAAACGATACCTGCCAATCCGCAGGCTGAAGAAGACGACGATTTGGAAGCGATTGCCGATTTCGCCGGTGACGAATTGCCAAATGAGACAGCGCCAGCGACGCCAAAACGCCAACGCATGGTTAATCAGGTTTACGGTTTGAAAGAATGGAAATCGACCAAACCGATGCGCGATTCGGGACATTTTGGCGAATTCATCAGGAATGTTCCGATGCGCAAACGCGACACCCGCGTGGTCGGACGTTCGGGAACTTCACAACTGATTTTATCGAATCCCGAACTCGAAAATCTGATGATAGAAATTTTCGAGGCTATCGATTCGCCCGCCGATGTGCGAACCATTCGCCAGTTGGCGCTGGCGAAAATTCCGCTGCAGGATTACAACATCGCCTCGCTTGATGAAGAGTTCAGCGCCCCGAGCGGCAACGGGTCAATGATGCGACGCGACCCTGCCGATACGCGCGGCACTGCCGAAGATGTTCTGCTTCGCGAAGAGAAAAACCGTCAAGCCGCTGACCTTGCGGGCAACTTTCTCCATTCCCTGCGCAAAGCCGTCAATAATAATGAGCGGCGTTATGACCGGCTGCTTTCGACCTTGTGGCATTGTTTTTATAATCCCGAAAATCCTTCGCAACTCGAAATTGCCGATACCCTCGGAGTGTCGGATTCACTGGTGAGCGATAATCGTCGTTTGATTGAACACGAGTTGAAAAAGTTGCGCCTTTCGGTTGAAGAAGGCGCGGTGTTTTCCGAATCGCTCAGAATGCTCATCGAACCGAATGGATTGATTAACTGAAATGGATGAAGCGCAACCGGGAAAATCGCTGTATCGGCTGCGCTTCACCGCTCACCCATCCTCAACCACACATCAAGCAAGCAAAATCGATTAAAGTTATCAGTTGTTCAAAATGCGCCAAAGGCACAGGGGAAATCAGCCTGCGGGGCTACCAGGATTATTTATTGCTTTTATGGTTTCGGGAATAATCCGCACCTTGAGAGTGATTACCTGATTGTGAAACCAAGATAATCGTGAGAGGCAAACCCTCTCGAATGCAATCGCCAACGAAAGTGATGGCTGCGCTTTCTGATAGCGGTTAAAACTTTTCACGCTTTGAATTCATGAACTGCTCGAAAATATTATGAAGACCACACCACACCCTAAATCACGTATCGTCATTCTCGGCGGCGGCTTTGCAGGCGTTTATACCGCAAGTTTTCTGGAAAACCATTTAGGTCATCGAGACGATTTTGAAATCATTTTAATCAACAAAGAAAATTATTTTGTCTTTCAACCGATGCTCCCTGAAGTCATTTCAGGAACCATCGGTATGCTCGATACGGTCAGCCCCATTCGTCGCCTCTTGCCGAAAACCAACCTCCATGTTCGTGATGTCGAAGCCATCGATTTAGCGAAGCAAACCATCACCATTAGCCCCGGTTTCAAACCGCATTCCCACGTCATCGAATATGACCACCTGGTGATTGCGCTCGGTAATGTCACAGATTTTCGCGGGCTGAGAGGGCTGCCCGAACATGCCTTGCCGTTTAAAAATCTCGCCGATGCAGTCTTTCTGCGCAATCACGTCATCCGCGCTTTGGATGAAGCAGCAGTTGAACAGGACGATATGGAGTTACGCAAACAACTGCTGACTTTCGTGGTCGCGGGTGGCGGCTTTTCCGGTGTAGAGGTTTGCGCTGAACTCAATGATTTTGTCCGCGATGTTGCCAAAAACTATCGCACCATCCGCCCCGAAGAAATCCGCGTCATTCTGGTACATTCGCAAGCGCGCATCCTGCCGGAAGTCTCGGAAAAACTTGCGCTGTTCGCTCAAAATATTTTAATGAAACGCGGAGTCGAGTTGCGCTTGAAATCCCGGCTCGAAGCCGCAACCGGCGAAGCGGCGATTTTAAAAGGCGGCGAAAAAATCCCCACGCGCACCCTGGTTTCAACGATTCCGAGTTCGCCGCACCCGCTGGTTGAAAACCTTGATTTGCCTAAAGAAAAAGGCAAACTTCTGGTTGATGAATTTCTGCAAGTGCAAAACACAAATAATGTCTGGGCGCTTGGCGATTGCGCTTTAGTGCCCGCGCCTGATGGCGGTTTCAGTCCGCCAACCGCGCAACATGCAATCCGTCAGGCAAAAGCCTTAGCGCAAAATCTCATGGCTAAAATTCGCGGCGGCAAGCCAGGCAAATTCGCTTTCAAAGGTCTTGGTAAAATGGGGGCGCTCGGACATCGCTCGGCAGTCGCGGAAATTTTCGGCATCAATATCTCAGGGTTTTTCGCCTGGTGGATGTGGCGCACGATTTACCTGATGAAGATTCCCGGCTGGGGCAGGCGTTTGAAAATCGTCACGTCGTGGACGCTTGATTTATTTTTACCGCCCGAACTCATTCAACTCAAACTCATGCAATCTGCGGGTTTATTGCAGGAACATTTCGAGCCAGGGCAAACGGTTTTTCATCAAGGCGATTTGGGCGACAGGATGTACATCATCTTGAGCGGGGCTGCCGAAGTGGTGCGCCAGGAACAGAGTAAAGAAATTCGCCTGGCAGAAATTCGCGCCGGTCAGTATTTCGGCGAGATGGCGCTGGTTGAAAAAACCTCGCGCAACGCTACAGTGCGCTGCCTTGAAGCGATGAATACCTTGAGCATTCCCAAAGGCGAATTTTCGATGCTTGCCGCGCACCTGCCGGAGCTTCGCGCCAGCGTCGAAAAAATTTCCCGCCTGCGTCAACAGGAAAATCGCGAACAATTGAATCAAGAGGCAATCGAAGAAGGAGAAATGAGTGAAGTGGCGTGACGCTTAAAAATCATGTCACGTTTCCTCATCCGCCTCTACTATTGGTTCAGTAATTTAAAACGGTAACATCGGTGCCCGGTCTTCATCGGTTGCGGGTTCAACCGACGCCAACCTGTGACCAAGCCCTTGACGGTCGACTTCAGCGCGAAGCAATTTAACCTGCGCGTCACTTGCAGGCGCGTGGTTTTCGCGACGCAGTCTGCGAAAAAAACCAGGGGATTGTTTCGAGCGGTAATTCAAAGTATCGAGTGAGAGTGCGCCGGTGCCGGTCTCAATGATTGCTCCAACCGAATCAACCACAAACGCTTCGGTCATTGGCGCAGGCACAATCACCGGCGCCCAGAGAAAATAAGTTGCAATGCCGTGACTGGTTAAACGCTTGATGATTGCCAGTCGTTCGCTGGTCACCGGTGCCCACGGTTCAAGGAGTCGCGCAAGCCCGTCAGTCATCACCGAAAAGCTCATGCCGACCGCCACACGCGGAAGTCGCACAAGAATATCGACATCGCGTTCAACCAGCGGTTGCTTGGTTAAAATAAATAACGCGTGTTGCGGATGGCGCGCGAAAATTTCGAGCATTCGTCTGGTGATTTTGTATTGCGCTTCAACCGGCTGGTAAGGGTCGGTCGCGGTTGACATAAAAACCTTCGTCGGCTTTTTTAATTTTGCGAGTTGCCGGTCGAGCAGTTCGACTGCGCCGGATTTGACATCAACATAGCCTCCCCATTTTCTCGCTTCCAGTTGTTTGTGACGCATATGCGGAACGTAGCAATAGGCGCAGCCCACCGTACAACCGGCATAAGGGTTGAGCGTAAAGCCGCCCATTGCCGAAACGTTGAGCACCGATTTCGGCTCGATGACATTGAGGTTGATTAACCGCTCAGGCTTTTGTTTATCGCTCACCTGCTGATTATAAAATTTGCGCTCATCTGATGACATCTTGATTTTCAGTTTCCGACAATTGAAAGCGCGCAGTCTTTGACCGCTGGCTCAACGATGAACTCCATGCCGCGACGATTCATAATCAACCATCAAGTTAGCTTGCCAATGCAACTCACTTTAAATTTTTAGCGTAAAATCCATTGACGACTGCTACCTAAATTTAGTTCGGAGGAAAATTTATGACCTTCAGTTCATTGATTTTGTTATTGATTATTGCAGGCGTTTGCGGCGCGATAGGCAAATCCATCGCCGGTTATGATCGCGGGGGATGTCTTGCATCAATTGCGCTGGGGTTTATCGGCGCGCTGCTTGGCGTATGGCTTGCCGGTCAACTCGATTTGCCGAAAATGTGGGTCATTCGCATCGGCGGCGAACCCTTTCCGATTATCTGGTCAATCATTGGCTCGGCGCTTTTTGTTGCGGTGCTCGGATTTTTGACGCGACGAAAAAATTGACCGCTTGACCGGGATTGGGTAATTTCACGCCCCTTGATTTTAAACCAATCCGCTTGCTCATCCGGTTTTTTACTCGCAAACTGCCTTGTTATAGCTGAAATCGCGAAAGATTCCGCAATTTTTAGCGGAACAGCGGTTGCACTACCTACGACTGAAACCTATTGCGGAGAGTAGAAACGAAAATGAACGAGAATTTAGAATTAACCATTGCGGGCACCTGTTTAACCCTTTCACCTGAAACCTTAATCAAATATGACCAGCCGGGTCCGCGTTATACGAGTTACCCGACCGCACCCGAATGGGACGATAATTTCAACGCCGGAGATTATCGGCAAGTCTTAAAACAGGCTAACGAAAAACCGCAGCCCACGCCTTTGTCTTTATATTTTCATCTGCCGTTTTGCGAATCGCTTTGTCTCTATTGCGGCTGCAATGTCGTGATTAATAAAAATCATGAAGTCGCGGTGCCTTACATCGAAAGCCTCAAACGCGAGATTGATTTAATCTCTCAAGAGGTCGCTTTGACGCGCCCGGTTGAACAATTGCACTGGGGCGGCGGCACGCCGACTTATCTGTCACCCGCACAAATCGAAATTCTCTATTCGCATATCGCTTCGCATTTTTCGATTTCGGACAATGCGGAAATCAGCATCGAGGTTGACCCGCGCGTCACCACCGCCGAACACTTTCGCGCGCTGCGACGTGTGGGATTCAACCGGCTCAGTCTGGGCATTCAGGATTTCAATCCGCTGGTGCAAAAAACCATTCATCGCATTCAACCTTATGAAGAGACGCGCCAGCTTTTCGATTACGCCCGCGAACTCGGATTCGAGAGCATCAACGTTGATTTGATTTACGGCTTGCCGCACCAGACGCAGGAAAGTTTCACGGATACGATTGATAAAATTATCGAGATGAATCCCGACCGCATCGCGGTATTCAGTTATGCGCATGTGCCGTGGATGAAAAAACAACAAGGCAGTTTTGCAAAATTCTTGCCCACGGGGTTTGAAAAATTCCGCATCTTCGCCGAGGCAATCGCTAAATTCAGCGAAGCCGGTTACCGCTACATTGGACTCGACCACTTCGCCCGTCCCGATGATGAAATCTCGGCGGCGCAAGACGACCGCACCCTGCATCGGAATTTTCAAGGATACACCACCAAAGCCGGTTGCGATTTGTATGCGATGGGGGTGAGTTCGATCAGCGGTTTTGCCGATGCTTACGCGCAAAACTGGCGCGATTTGCCGCACTATTACGATGCCATCAATCGCCACGAACTTCCGACCATGCGCGGCGTTCGGGTCACTGAAGAAGACAAATTACGCCGTTCGGTCATCAATCGCATTCTCTGCCATTGCAAAGTCGTAAAAAGCGAAGTCGAAGGCGATTTCAATATTCGCTTCGATGATTTTTTTGCCAGTGAACTTGCCGAACTCGAAGCCCTCACAGTCGATAACCTGGTTCGACTGACCGCTGATGAAATTATTATTGAACCGCTCGGTCGCATCTTTTTGCGCAATGTGGCGATGGTTTTTGACGCTTATTTGCAACGCGCTGAAGCGAGCAAACGAAAAGTTTTTTCGCGAACCCTTTAATAATTTCGAGGTTGCCAGAGTCCCAAGTCAAACCTACAATCTAAGCCTCATTCAATAATTTAATGGAGGCTAACCATCAATGACCGGAACCATCATCAAGCGGGTCGTCACTTTGACGACGCTTGGTTTAATAATCGCTTTTTCAATCAACCATAAAAGCAGCGCCAACTCGCAAAATTCGGAAGCGCAAGACCCGCAAGCCATCTGGGCTGCGGTCGTGAAAAATATCAACCAATCGCAAGGTCAACCCGCTGCATCAACTGAAAAACCTGCCGAACAGGAATACAAAAATATTCAAGCCTTAAAGGGGATGCCCGCCTGGCAATTGGAACAGGTGATGCACCTGTTCAACGGTTCGCTCGGTGTTCGCTGTGATTTTTGCCACGTTCGCACGGGCGATAAATGGGAATGGGATAAAGATGACAAGCAAGCCAAAAAGGTCGCGCGCAAGATGATTCAAATGACCCTCGACATCAATAAAACCAGTTTCAACAACCGCCCGGAAGTCAGTTGTTATACCTGTCATCAAGGTCACGAACACCCCGCCAATCCGCCTGCCTTGCCCGTTGCCGTCGTCGCTGTGCAACCGCCTGCTGCACGACCTGCGCCCAATGCTCAGCCTACGCCCGGAACTCAACCGACGCCCGGCGCGACGCCTGCGGGAATGCCGACGCCCGATCAAATTTTGCAAAAATATGTCGAAGCCGTAGGCGGCAAAGCGGCGATTGAAAAAGTGCAATCCCGCCAGATGAAAGGCACCTATACGCGACAAGGCGGACAGCCCTTGCCATATGAAGTTTTGCAAACGCCGGGCAAATTGCTGCTCACGGTCACCACGCCGCAGGGCACAAATGTGCGCGGTTTTAATGGCACGACGGGTTGGAGTCAACAAGGCAATCAGACACATGAAATGGAGAAGGGCGAACTCACGATGATGAAAGACTGGCTTGACGCTTTCGATGCGTTGAAAATCAAAGAGCCTTATCCGCGTTTCGCTTTCCGGGGCAAAGATAAAATCGGCGCAAACGAAGTCTATGTGCTGACCGGCGCGACGCCCGACCGTCGCCGCCTGCGACTCTATTTCGACATTAAAACCGGATTGTTGTTGCGCAAACAGATTCTGGCGAACACCCCGGTGGGCACTGACCCGACACAGATTGATTTTGCCGATTATAAAAAAGTTGATGGAGTGATGTTACCGATGACCATCAGCGTCTATTACGCCGAGTTTGCGTTTTCCGGCGCTCGTCAGTTCAAAGAGATCAAGCAGAATGTTCCGGTCGCCGATACGAAATTTGAGATGCCGAAACCATAGAAAGATTCAAAGAAAATTTAAATTTTCAAATTAACCGAGACTATGCATTTTTATGAACGCATAGTCTTTTTTTTATCCCTATTTTTACATAGCGGATGGTAAAAAGTTTGCACGTTCTTGGTTCACCGTTGTGGAATTCATACACAAATTCTTCACAGTTTCCCCTGATTTTACGGGCATAGCACTTGCACACTAATTTCACCTCGCAAGCTTTTTTGATTGGGTTCGGTTCAATCAAATGTACGATTCCGGCTCATCAATTTTAAGCAATACCAAATTTACATTAGAAGGAGAGTAAGAGATTATGAAACCACAGGCCGTAAAAATGCTTTTGGTGATGTTAAGTGTTTTAGCTTTATTCGTCGCTGGCTTCGCACAGGAAAATCCCAAACCCACAGATAAACCGCAGACCCAGGATAAATCGACAAAAGCCGATAAAACGCAAACAACCCATCATGATCAAATGAGCAAACCGCTTGATCATGAATTTGCGATGAAGGCTGCAAAAGATGGCATGGCGGAAGTCGAGTTGGGACAACTGGCGACAACCAAAGCGTCAAACGACGATGTCAAAACCTTTGCTCAGCGAATGGTGGATGACCATTCCAAAGCCAATGATGAGTTGAAAAATCTTGCTGCTACCAAAGGCATCACCTTGCCGACCGCTTTAGACGCCACAGGGAAAAAAATGGTCGATGATTTGTCGAAGTTGTCGGGCGCGGATTTTGACCGAAAATACATGGAGATGATGGTTAAAGACCATGACAAAGCAGTGGCGCTTTTTGAAAAACAAGCGACCAGCGGAAAAGATGTCGAGTTGAAAGCCTGGGCAGATAAAACCCTTCCGACGTTGCGCGAACATCAAAAAATGGCGCGTGATACGGCAGCTAAAGTCGGCGCGAAATTGACTCCCGCAAAATAGAGCGGCGTGCACATTGATTTACTGAAGTTGAGGAAGCGGTCATTAGCCCTTCCTCAACCGATTCAAATTAAAATCAATCGCCAATAACGCTCATCACTTACTTCTGATATTTTTGTGAGTTTATCGAAAACAATCCCGCGTTGAATGTAGTTGCCGGCATCAGGTATGAGATTGCAACCATCAATGAATTTGATTATTTTCCCGCGCCGCTTTTTCATCCAAAGTCGTTAATACGGAAGGCGCAATTTCCGAAGCGCTTTCTCTGCCCTTGGCGGTTTGAGTTCCGATGCCGCCCGGTGCCGGCAACAATCGGCTCACCAGACTCAAACAATCTGCCGTCAGACCGGGAAACCAGCTTGCGAATTTTACGGCTACTTTTGCCTGCGGGGAGAGGACGATTTCCGCATCGCCGCGTTTACAAGCGGCAATGATTTGCCGCGCCGCGCTTTCGGCGCTGATGGAGGTGAGCGGCGATGAATCGCTAATCACAAACCAGCTATATTCGGCGCGATGCTGGCCCTTGAAATTGGCATTGCGCGGGCTGCCGGTGCGCATCAGTCCGGGCACAACAGTGGTCACAATCACCTGGTCTTTTTTGAGTTCCGCATTCAGCCCTGATGAAAGTCCGACGAGCGCGAACTTGCTCGCCGAATAGGGCACCAGATGCGGCACACTGATTTTTCCGCCAATCGAAGTGATATTGACGATGCGCCCATCGCGGCGACGGCGCATATTCGGCATGACGGCAAGAATGCAATAAAGCGCCGACCAGTAATTCGTATTCATGGCTTTTTCATAATCATCAAGGGTCATCTCTTCGATGGGACCAACGCTGATGGTGCCCGCATTATTGACCAGCACATCAATATCCCCGTAAAGATTTTTAATCGTCTGCACCATTCCGAAAACCTGGGTCTGGTCAGTCACATCACAGGTGACGGTGAAAACCGTCGAGCCGTATTTCATCAGGTCATCATAAGCCCGTTCGAGTTCCTCCGGGTCACGAGCGCAAATGGCGACGCGCGCCCCCTCGCGTAAGAATTCGCGCGCCATCACCAACCCAAGTCCGCGCGAGCCTCCGGTGATCAGTACATTCTTACCGCGAAGGTCATATTCCATAATTTTTTTGGTTAAAGCGCGCGCCGCAAGGACTGCGCCTACCCCGGCAGCAGTCCACAATATCGCCTTGCTCCGTTTTTTCTTTCGCGCCCAATCGGGCACCAGATAATCTTTCAGCACTTTGCGAATGACCAGACTTTTCAAATTCATGGTTCACCTTTATGGCTTTAACACAATTTTGATACAGCTATCTTTTTTATCGCTGAAAACGCTGTAGCCTTTGGCAGCGTCTTCGAGATACAAGCGATGGGTAATCACAAACGACGGGTCAATGTCGCCTTTTTCAATGCGTTCAAGCAACGGGCGCATATAGCGTTGCACATGGGTCTGCCCCATTTTAAGGGTCAAGCCTTTATTGAATGCCGCGCCCAGCGGAACTTTATCAAGAAAGCCGCCATAAACGCCGGGAATCGAAACCGTACCGCCTTTGCGACAACTGTGAATCGCCTGTCTGAGCGCGTGCGGTCTATCGGTTGCCATAAACATCGCCGCTTTCACGCGGTCATAAATCGCATCAGGGGTGGTGCCGTGCGCTTCCAGCCCTACGGCATCAATGCAGGCATCAGCGCCCAGTCCGCCAGTCATCTCTTTCAACTTGTCGAATATATCTTCATCATCGAAATTCAGGGTTTCGGCTTTGCCTTCGATTTCCGCCATGCGCAACCGTTCGGGAATATGGTCAATGGCAATGACGCGCGCTGCGCCAAGCAGGTAGGCACTTTTGATGGCGAATTGCCCGACGGGACCGCACCCCCACACGGCAAGGGTATCGCCCGGTTGGATGTTGCAATTTTCCGCCGCCATGTAACCGGTGGGGAAAATATCTGAAAGAAATAACACCTGTTCATCTGAAAGTGAATCGGGAATTTTTAGCGCGCCGACATCAGCAAAAGGCACGCGGGCGTATTCGGCTTGTCCGCCCGCGTACCCACCCATCATATGCGAATACCCGTAAAGCCCCGCTGGCGAAAATCCGTAAAGGGTTTCAGCCATTTTCGCATTGGGGTTCGAGTTATCACACAAGGAAAACAGTTGGCGCTGACAGAAAAAACATCGCCCGCAGGAAATCGTAAAGGGCACGACCACGCGATCACCAACTTTTAAACTTGTTACATCTTTGCCGACTTCAACGACCGTGCCCATAAATTCGTGACCGAGGATGTCGCCTTTCTCCATCGTCGGGATGTAGCCGTCATAAAGGTGTAAATCGGAACCGCAAATTGCGGTGGCAGTGATTTTGATAATCGCATCGTGAGGATTGATGATTTTCGGTTCAGGCACATCCTGCACCCGCACATCATACTTTCCATACCAGCAAAGGGCTTTCATAGTTCCTCTTTAACCTGCTGAGCAGTTTGCATTGAGAAAAAATCGACAGACCCGAAAGTCTTTATATTCATTGTCAACCGTTCGTGGCGATTTAAGTGCAGCAGGCTCTCTCTCAAACTCCCGGATGCCTGCTGCACCGAGACGCTCTATTAACGGCCATGAGAGAGAATTTTTTCTCCGGGAATCTCTTCATGAACACGAGAAGGTTGCGATGGGGTTTGACTCTTTGAACTGCTGATGGCAACCGCCGCCTTTGATTTGGATTTTTCGTTATCGGTTTCTCTTCCTGATGTCTGTCCTGCGATTGAAGCAATTTCTCCGGTTTCCACTAATTGTTTGAAATGTTTCAAATCATCTTCGATTTGTTGACCTGGTTCTTCGCCAAACAATTTGGCAAGCGTGGTTCCGAGCACTCCGGCGGGCGCTTGATAATTAATCACCACCTTGACAAGGGTGCCGCGCCCTTCTGGCATTTCGATAAATTGCACCGACCCGGCATGGTTAATTTCCGCGCCTTCGAGCGAACGCCAGGCAATCAGTTCGTTCTCTTTTTCATTGATAATTTCAGCATCCCATTCAACGCTCATTCCGGCAGGCGCTTTGGCGACCCAATGCGAGAGATTTTTATCGAGCGCCTGAACCGCTTCAAGGTGTTCCATGAAGCGCGGCAGATTTTCAAAATTGCGCCAGAAACGGTAAAGTTCCGCAGCCGGTTTATTAATCGTCACCCGATATTCGGTCTTTGTGCCTTCGCCATGTTTGACGCTGGCGCGTTTGGCTTTGCCGTTCGCGGTGTTGATTTTCAATGCCTGATAAACTTCACAATGTCCGGTCAATCCCCATTTCAACATCATTGCGCTTAATAGCCCCAGAGACGCGCCCATCAAGCCGCCTTTTTTATACGCGAGAACCGCCAGCGCGCCACCTGTAACCGCCGACACCAGGCGGTCGGTTCCGCTGATATTCACTTTACTTTCGCGTTCGCGTTTTTTTGCATACAGCTTTTGCATTGGCGGTGTACCGCGTTGCAATTTTTTATAAAGTTCACGCGTTGTTGTCATCCTTAGAATCTCCTTATCGAAACGTAAGAATGTTGCCTCACTCTCACCCACTCCTACGCTTGCGAACTCAAAAAAATAATTACCCTGCGGTGGCTTCGCTGCCGGTGATTAATGCCACTTTCCCTTCCAGTTTGCCCGCCGCCTTGTATTCAGAGGCTTCATATTGAGGACGGAGTTTTACTTTGATTTCCAAACCCGGACGTTTCTGGCGCGGTTCGGGAAATGGAGGCTTCGGTTTGCGGTGGCTTGCCGGTTTTGTAGCTTGATTGTTGGGCATCGTATTACTTTTTTACCTGTAGTTAAATCAGGGAAACGGATTCTATCGGCATTAGAATCCGTTCCCCATCAAAGGTCACAAGCTAAAATTCATTCTCATCAAAATCCTCATCTGAGCGTTTGGTTCGAGGAGCCGTTCCTTGCTGGCTTTGTCCCATATTTTGGCTGCCCTGTTGACCGCGTTGAGCGGTTTGTTGTTTAGAAGGATTGTCACCCATGCGGTTGCCCGGTTGGTTGCCCGTTCTGTCTTGCTGCCGCTGTTCTTTAGACTGATTTTTGGAGTTAGCCATGATTGTTATTCCTTTCCCATTACCAAATATCTTTACAGTTGGTTAATGCCTCACAGCGAAAAACGAAATTCGTTTTGCCATTTTGATTATCAACAGCAAACTTTGCATCCGGTCATTGAAAACCCACCCCCCTGATCGATTGTTCGTCTTCGAGTAAAAACCGGATGTCATCGTCCTATGCGATAAAAGCAATCACTGTGCCCCCAAAAAAGGTTTAAAAAGTCAGGAATATCAAGGGAGTTTTATCAGGAATTGATAGATGCGCATACACTACGCATCAATTCAAAACGAAGCCGCGAGTAAAATATTACACTTGATTTCTGAACGGTTCAGACTGCGCAACCAAGAGTCGCAAGCAAGCAGCCATAACCATTTTGTAAAGGCTTATAGGCGGAGGCGGACAAGCATGCCCGCGCTGCTGGCAACCGCCTCAATTGAAATTCAGGTAAGCTACACAAGCCTATTTTTTAGGAATGAGTTCACGCCATAAAGCAGGATAATCGGTGAACCCGCCGTCGATGCCAAACGCCAGAAAACGCGCGATATCCGCCTTGATGAGTTCACCAGTCGTTTGATTATTAGCCTGGGGTTCATCAAGCGGGCGACGAAGCACAGGACTGGTCGCGCCTCTAAACGTATAAGGGTGAATGACCAATCCCGCTTGATGAAAGACGTCAACGTCGGCTTTGCCTGTGAGCATGGTTTTACTGGGTCCAGCGCCTTGTGCATATTCAGCAATCTCTCTGGCAAGTTCGGCGGTAACTTTTTTGCTGTCTTCGCGTTTCGCATCATCCATCGGCAGCAGTTGCACTCTACGGTACTGCGGCGCAAGCTCGCGCATATGCAACAGACAGGCTTTTGAGAACGATTGAATGAAAAGACGCTGGCTTTTCGCTTTACCGGCGTAGCCTGCTTTTTTCAAAACCGCTGCTAATTTTTTAGCAGCATCGAATCCGAGCGATTGATAAAACTCAAAGTGTTTGAGTTCGATATAAAGCCCTGCGCGATTGCCGATGAAGTTAATCGCCTCTGCAAGCGTCGGCACTTTTTGCCCTGCATATTCGGGCTTTGCGGCAAAGGCATTTGATTTGTTAAACCATCTGCCGGCATCCAGTCGTTTGATTTCCGCAAGCGTAAAATCCGCGACGTACCAGCCATTTTTAGCATTTCCCTGCCCTTCAATATCGCGCGCGGTAATGCGGTCGGGAAAGACCTCTTTGACATTGGTGGTGCGTGACATCTCCGGGTCGTGCATACAAATGAGCACGCCATCTTTGGTGATTTGCAAATCCTGCTCAACAAAATCCGCGCCTTGCCTGATTGCCAGGTCGTAAGCGGCAAGCGTATGTTCCGGCGCATACCCCGAAGCGCCGCGATGGGCGACGAGCAAAGGCTGTTTAATTGCGGATTGCGGGGCAGGCTTTAGCCTCTCGCGGATTGCGGACGATTCAATTGCGGATTGCGGGGCAGGCTTTAGCCTCTCGCGGATTGCGGATTGGCTGCCAGCCTTTGATTGTTGCGTATGGCTTGCCATATTTGAGCTGGTTACTAAAAAAATCAAAACAGTGATGATGAAAAGTGATGCCGTAAACTTAAAATGACGACGTAATCGCAAAGTTAAAGAAGTCATAAATCTCCGTCAGGTTTTGAGATTTCGTTCAGAGGGAAAAAGCAGACTAGCGCGATGCCTAAACCTATGCAAGCTTGATAGGCTACGGAGTCGGTTGCTAAGATGCTCAGTTCGCGCACGAGCCTGAACCGGCGCTGTGCGATGCCATCATCAATCGGAGTGTGAAATGTTTGTAAAAATTGCAAAAGTATCTGACCTTGCGAGCGGCGAAAGCCTCTGTGCGGAGGTCGCGGGCAATCAAATCGCGCTGTTCAATCTGAACGGCGAATATTGTGCGATTGACAATTCCTGCCCGCATCGCGGCGGGCCGTTAAGCGAAGGATTCATTGACCTCGCGCGCCTGACTGTGCAATGCCCCTGGCATGGCTGGACATTTAATTGTACATCCGGCGAATCGTCCAACATCCCCAATGCCCGGGTGCAGAAGTTTGCCGTCAAAGTCGAAGGCGATGAAATCCACGTCGAAATTGACTAAACGTCGGGCGAGGGTTATGCCTTAATTTGAATTCGCTGTTGTTTCTGAGTTAGGAGGAAATCATTGAGTACAGAAATTTTTGATGTCGTTGTCATCGGGTCAGGTCCCGGCGGGTATGTCGCAGCCATTCGCGCGGCTCAACTGGGATTGCGTACCGCCATCATTGAAAAAGATAAAAAAGGACTGGGCGGTACTTGTTTGCTGCGCGGTTGTATCCCCACGAAAGCCTTGTTGCACACCGCAGATGTTTTTGAAGAATTCAAACACTCGAAAGATATTGGCATTGTTGCCGGTTCCATCAGTCTGGATTTTGCCCAAACCCACAAATATAAAAATAAAGTCGTCACCAAACTTTCCAAAGGCGTCGAATTCCTGATGAAGAAAAACAAGATTCAGGTCTTCAAAGGCTTTGGCAAAATCGACGCGCCGGGACGCCTCACCGTCACCTTAAACGACGGCGCGACGCAAACTGTCCAGACCAAAAATATCATTATCGCCACCGGTTCGGTCGTAAAACCTTTGCCGCATCTGCCCTTCGATGGCACGCACATCATCAGCAGCGATGACATCCTCGAACTTACAGAAGTGCCGAAATCCTTAATCGTTTTGGGGGCGGGCGCGGTCGGCGTCGAATTCGCTTCGGTTTATGCGCGCTTCGGCGCAGACGTAACGATTATGGAACTGTTGCCGCGACTGTTGCCGATTGAAGATGAAGAGATCAGCGCCGAACTCGCGAAATCATTCAAGCGTCAGGGCATCAAAGTGTTCACCGGCGCGAGTTTTCAAACTGCCAGGGTTGAAAACGGACAGGTCAAAGCGATTGCCAAAATCGGCGACCAGGAGCGCGAATTCACCGCTGAAAAATTGCTGGTCGCCGTTGGTCGTAAAGCCTTCACCGAAGGACTTGGACTGGAAAATCTCAATGTCGAAATGGACGGACGCGGCTACATCAAAGTGGATGCCTATATGCGCACTTCCGCGCCGAATGTCTACGCGATTGGCGATTGCATTCCGACGCCGTGGCTGGCGCACGTGGCTTCAAGCGAAGGCATCATTGCCGCCGAAACCATCGCTGGAAAACCCGCGCGCCCGATTAATTACGACCACGTTCCGAGTTGTACTTATTGCGCGCCCGAAGTCGCAAGCGTAGGACTGACGGAAGCCAAAGCCAAAGAGCGCGGTTACGAAGTCAAGGTCGGCAAATTCCCTGTGCCGGTCATCGCCAAAGCGCAAATACTCGGCGCCAGTGAAGGCTTGATGAAAATCGTTGCCGATGCCCGGTATGATGAAATTCTCGGCGTTCACATCATCGGGCCGCACGCAACCGAACTGATTGCCGAAGCCGGTATCGCGTTGCACCTGGAATCGACGGTTGAAGAGATGATTGAAACCATGCACGCCCATCCGACGGTCTCCGAAAGCATTAAAGAAGCCGCCGAAGACGTCCACGGCATGATGGTACATTTCTAGGATTCAGGATTCAGGGAAAGGAAAGTATGAAGTAGGAACGATGAACGATGAACAGAAAGCGGATTACAATTATTCATCGTTTAACATTCCACCTTCATCGTTTCTTCTGCTCTGAGTCCTGAATCCTGTATCCTGAATCCTAATGAACAAAGAACAACTCCACGAAATCTATTACTACCTGCGCCTGACTCGTTCGCTTGAAGAAAAGCTGGAGAATTTGCTCAAGCAGGGCAAAATCAAAGGCGGATTGTTTCGCAGTCTCGGACAGGAAGGCACAGCGGTTGGCTCGGCTTATGCCTTAGACAAATCGCATAACGATATTATTTCGCCGCTCACCCGCGATATGGGCGCAATGATGGTGATGGGCGCAACGCCGCGCGAGGTCTTCAGTTCCTACCTTGCGAAAATCACTTCGCCAAATCGCGGGCGCGACCAGAACATCCACTTTACCGATATGCAGCGCGGCTTTATCGGAACGATTTCGCCGCTCGGCACCATGATCGGAGTGATGAACGGGGTGACGCTTGCCGCGAAATTACAGGGCAAAAAAACCGTTGGCATGGTTTACATCGGCGATGGCGCGATGAGCACGGGAATGTTTCATGAAGCCGCGAATTTCGCCGCCGTGCAAAATTTGCCGCTGGTGATTATCGGCGAATTCAATGGCTTCGCTTATTCAACGCCGACCGCGAAACAATCGCGGGTTGAAAACTTAGCCGATAGAGTCAAAGCTTACGGCTTGCCCACCGAAATCGTGGACGGCAACGATGTCCTGGCGGTTTATGAAGCCGCAAGACGGGCGATTGAACGCGCGCGCAATGGCGGCGGACCATCGTTTATCGAAGCCAAAACTTTTCGGATGCGCGGACACGCGGCGCACGATAACCAGTCTTATGTGCCGAAAGAATTGCTCGACGAATGGCGCAGAAAAGACCCGATTGATCGATTCATTCGCCATTTACTCGAAAATCATTTCGCCACTCAAGACGACATTGAATCAATTGATCGAAAAATTGATGCGTCTTTAGCAGCAGATTTGGCATGGGCGGAAAGCCAGCCCATCTTCAAGGGCGAAGATGCAATTGAAGGGGTATTCGCAAAATGATAAGTTAAAAATCCCCGTGCTGATAATTCAATCGCGGAGTAAGAACATGAAGCTCAGTATCGTTGTTTTATTAATGGGGATGGGTTTATTTTGCAGCACCGCTCTGGCACAAAAACATGAACTCGGCATGCAAATCGGCGCGATGAAATCCACGCTGGACTCGAATTATGAATTTTCAGCCATTCCGTTCAACGTAACCGCCGACAGCAGTTTCGCATTGCAAATTAATTATGGTTATCGATTGGTGAATGCCAGGGTAGCAGGTCTTTACCTTGATATGCCGCTCGCCGTCACCCCTAAGAGTAAATTCAATACCGCTAATGCATTTTTTTTACGAAGCTATTCTTCGCTTTTTTTCACACCCGGATTAAAGCTCAAACTGTTGCCAGAGGCGTCAATCTCTCCTTATATTGTTGCGGGCGTTGGGATTTCAAGGCTCAGCCCCAGCGATAATCGAATCAACGGCAATCCCAGTGTAGGCGATAATCCGCAAACCGATGATGCGTTTAGTTTCGGCGGCGGGGTTGACCTCAAGGCAAATAAATTTTTGAGCATTCGTGGCGAAGTGCGCGATTTTCGCAGTAGCACGCCACATTTCAGAACCAATCTGTTCGAGAAACGTCAGCACAATATTTTTGTCACCGGCGGCATCGTTTTGCGATTTTAAATCGCCATTTTAGACGCTTTCACTATAATCGCAACCATTGCCAGGGCTGTAACAAAGTCTGGGGCAAATCCAAAAGTGCTTCTCTATGAGGAATCAGAAAACTTTTTAACTGGGAACGCGGACGTCCACGTCCGCCGACTTCACGGCTGCGGACGTGGACGTCCGCGTTCCCAGTGTCACGGCTTCCGACTTTGTTACAGTCCTAAACAATTGCCGGCAGCATCATTTCGCAGCCTCCTAAGCGCAGTGCAGGAGGCGCGCGTAACTAAAGGAGAGAGTTTATCTTGATGACACCTGGCGGCGGAAAGCAACTGAAAATATCCAAGCAACCTTATCCAATGGTTATTTGGCTGGCAATCACTTTCCTGTTTGTTTGCACCCTGACAACGGACGCGCAACAAAGCGCGACTCAGCCGCAGGAATGGAAATTAACTAAAATCGCGGCGACCGGTTTGTCCCGCTACACCGTCGAGCAGGTTGCGAAATTAACTAACCTGACTCTCGGACAGAAAGTTGATCTGGCAATTCTTGATGCGGCAACTCTCAGGTTGCGCGACACCGGTTTGTTTAACCAGGTGACTTATGGATACCGCTATCAAAATGACCAGTTGACAGTCACTTTTAAAATTGAAGAGGCGGTCTGGGACACCCCGGTCATCTTCGATAATTTTGTCTGGTTTACCGATGAAGAACTCATCAAAGCCATTGCCCAGACGGTTCCCAGTTTTGACGGCACGGCGCCTAAATCCGGCAACCTGACCAGTTTGATTGCGCAAACTCTGGAACAATTATTAAGCGCCCGCCAGATCGCCGGTGCGGTTGAATATCTTTCGTCTTCGGAACTCACCGGCAACCATTTTGAGCATGTCTTTGTGGTAAAAAATCTCAATCTGCCGGTATGTGCGCTGCATTTCCCTAAAGCTTCAGGGATTAAAGAAAATGTCTTAATCAACGCCGTAAAAACCACCTCCGGTGGACAGTATTCCAAAAGCGCCCTGAGTGATTTTGCCAGAAACCATCTCTTTCAACTCTATCGCGAGCAGGGTTATCTCAAAGCCCGTTTTCAAAGCATCGATGCCCGGTTGCTTGCCGATGCCAATTGCAAAAACGGAGTGGATGTTTCCATATTGATAGATGAAGGCGCGAGCTACACTCTGGATAAAATCGAGTGGTCGGATAATCTCACCCTTTCGACCAAAGAGTTGGATAGCCTGTTAGCCATGAAACCGGGCGAAGTAGCGAACGGCGTAAAATTCGATAATGGTCTTAAAACCATCAAAGCCGCTTACGGTAAAAAAGGCTTCATCAGAGCGCAATTCAATATCGCGACGACCTTCGACGAAGAGAGCAAACGCGCTGCTTCTCACATCACCGTCAAAGAAGGCGCGCAATATCACATGGGTCTCATCAGCTTTAATGGTTTGCCGATGGGTGAGGCGGAAAAATTGCAGAAGCGTTGGCGATTAAAAACCGGAGAAATATTTGATACCACTTATCTCGACGATTTTTTGAATAAAGACCTCGACCCGAAACTGAACGCTCGGCTTGCCGGTATCCGGGCAATCCCCAGTGAGCAAAACTTAACCGTTGATGTGCAAATCATTTTTAAATAGCCGGTAAACTGATTCTGCGCTATTTATTCCCGACCGCTCGTTGTGTGGAGTTGAGCGCCTTATGATGGAATTAACCTCAACCAGCGTTCGTTGAATCCTTTCACTGCAAAACTTCTTTTCAGTCAGCCCATTCAGATTGAGATTCATTAACGGCACAGGATTACGGCTAAAAAGCAGATGAATGTTTATGTGACACTTCGTATGATTCGCCTATTTTTTGGCTGTTATGAAAGCGAACACCATCCGGCAATAAGGCGCTATCCGCAGCAATCCGCAAGTGGTACGGAACTCGCCAATAATTCAGGGAATCATAGGAGAAGGTTATGGCTAAACATAAATTCACAAATAAAATATTGGATGACAAAATCGCGAAAAATATAGAGGCAGGGTGGGCAGACAAATTGCCCGAACCAACGGATGAAGATTTTGAATCTCTCGATCAGCCGCCTGCGGATGAAGCGAACGCTGAGAATTTAAATGCTTATGACCGTGAAGTCAGATATGGAACGCCGCTTGAAGAACACCATCTTTCAACCGGTACAAGAATGATGGAAGCCGAGCGCGAAGAATACCCTGCCGTCAGTCCTGGGTTATCGGGCGGCGATGTGGATGCGGCGTGGCAGGAGGCTGAAGAAAACGGTGAAGAGTCTGTCGGTGGTTCGTCGCCAACGCCTGATCAGGATCAGGTTGATCAGATTGGTCGCGCTGTCGGTTTGGAATTTCAAGACAATCAGGAATTGCATGCCTCTTCAGAGGTGCTCGACAAACGCGACCTTAACCGCTGGGAACTGGATCGCCGTTCAGCCGACGATGCGTCGCCGGATTTTCCACATAAACGCAACCCTCTTCTGCGGTAATTTCTCAGCCGCAATTTAACCTGGAAAATGGTGATGCGGTTTTACGATTTCAAATTTCATAATGTCACATTGCCAGATTTTTACAGCGGTCACTGAGAGACGAGTTCGTAAAGGCAAGGCGATAACAACCAAGTCCGGCGTCTGGGTTAAGGCTTACCCTGACGATTTCCAAACCTTCAGGCGCAAGCCACGCTCATCAAGCAGCGAAGTCGCCGGGGGAGCAGCATTTTTAGGAATCGTTTTGGCAATGTTTGGTTCATCCGTTACAATCTCAAGTCACAGTTAGCGCAAGATTGCCATCCTGGCGTGATGCCAAGCCTTCTGAGTTTCTGTGAGCAGCTTAAAATTAAAGGGACAACCAAACGCGGAACATGGCAGCGATTACATTACTGGAAGCGGTACGACAAGGAATTTGGCAAGAGATGGAACGCGATACAAGCGTGTTCATTTTAGGTGAAGACATCGGCGCGTTTAAGATTGTTTAATGAAAGGGGAAATCATGCCGTCCCGACAAATTGTAATCGATATACCAGAAAAAATTTTGCTAGCGGAAAAGGCTGACGAAGTTTCCTTTGCCAATGAAGTGCGCTTGCTTGCGGCAATCAAACTTTATGAATTGGGTCGTTTGTCTTCGGGGCGGGCGGCTGAACTTGCAGGAATGCCACGAGTGGAGTTTCTGTTGACGCTTGGGCGTTACAAAGTATTCCCCTTTGAAGCCGAACTGCGCGACCTGGAAAAACAGAATGCCTGAAGCGATTACCAATACCTCACCTTTACTTTATTTATACCGTATTGGTGCGGTGAACTGGTTACCGCAATTATTCAATGAAATCTGGTGTCCCAATGCAGCATTGAATGAGTTGTTGGAAGGTCAACAAAGAGGTCATGATGTTCCCAGTCCAAATGATTATACTTGGCTGCAAATCGTTGACCCGAGGGCTTTACCTTCTGAATGGTTAGCTTCGGATTTGGGCGCAGGCGAGATTGCCGTAATGGCATTGGCGCTGGAAAATCCGAGTCGAGTGGTTTTATTGGACGATGCGCTTGCCAGACAAATCGCTCAAGCTGCGGGACTGACGGTTTGGGGAACCTTGAGAGTTTTACTTGAAGCCAAATTGCAAGGTTTAACCAGTGCGGTTGCTCCACATCTCGACGAGTTACAAAACTCAGGGATGTGGATTTCAGCAAGTGTTCGTCAGCGCGTCTTGGATTTGGCGAATGAATAGCAAAGGCAACGCCTCATGGATGAAGCTATTGTCTGGCTATACTCTATGGAGAGTTGGGAAAGGAAGACCTCGAACTTGCCGAACAGGAAATGCAAGATTATGCAGATGCTTTGAAGAGGATACGCAATAATTCTATGGCAGCGATTACATTACTGGAAGCGGTACGACAAGGAATTTGGCAAGAGATGGAACGCGACAAGAGCGTGTTCATTTTGCGCTTGCGGGGATGATTCAATTGGGAGAATCAAGCAATGACTACAAGGGAACAAATCGCGCAAGAACTTAACCGTTTGAGTCCGAATGAACTTGAACAAGTGGCACAGTACCTTGCGTTTTTAAAATATCAATCACGGCTCAAATCACATCCGGTTGTAGATGAAAAGCAATTGGCGGCGCTCTACGCGGAGTTTGCCGAAGAAGACCGCCAGCTTGCCGAAGAAGGGATGGCTGATTATGCAGAGGCATTAGCCAGAGAGGATAGTTGATGGTCGTTAAGCGCGGCGAAATCTGGTTGGCAAACCTGAATCCGATTCAAGGTTCCGAACAGGCAGGAATCAGACCTGTGCTGATCTTTCAAGATGATTTGATAAACCAATTTACGACTACGGTGCTGGCTATACCCTTTACTACGAACCTACGCCGCGCCGCATTGCCCTCTTGTGTTCAAGTCTCGAAAGGTGAAGGCGGACTCAAGAGCGATTCTGTAGCGTTGTGCTATCAATTGCGCGCAATAGATAAGACGCGATTGTTACAGAAACTTGGGACGTTAAAAAGAGAGACGCTGGAAACCATTGAAGGCTGTGTGATGCTGACGATGGGTATCAAGATATTGAGCGGAGAAGAAGCAAACGAAGAAGAGAGTAACTAACAAAAATTTATGGCAGCGATTACATTACTGGAAGCGGTACGACAAGGAATTTGGCAAGAGATGGAACGCGACAAGAGCGTGTTCATTTTAGGTGAAGACATCGGCGCTTATGGCGGCGCGTTTAAAGTTACCGAAGGGTTTTTAGCGCATTTCGGCGCTGACCGGGTGATTGATACGCCGATTTCGGAATCGGCAATTATCGGCGCGGCGAGCGGCGCGGCAATGATGGGCATGCGTCCGGTCGCCGAAATGCAGTTCATTGATTTTATTTCATGCTGTTTTGATATTCTGACGAATTACGTCGCCAAAAGCCGCTATCGTCAGGGCATAGGCATTCCGATGGTGGTGCGTGGTCCGTGTGGTGGCGGCGTACATGCCGGACCTTTCCATTCGCAGAACGTCGAAGCCTTTTTCTTGAACACGCCGGGGCTGAAAATGGTTGAGCCTTCGACCCCGTATGATGCGAAAGGCTTAATCAAAGCCGCCATACGCGATGATGACCCGGTGTTGTTCTTTGAACACAAGCTGCTCTATCGCAATCCGCGCATCAAACAGGAAGTGCCCGACACCGATTACATCGTGCCAATTGGCAAAGCGGCGACCCGTCGCCAAGGGCGCGATCTGTCAATCATCACCTACGGCGCGATGGTTTATACGGCGCTCGATGCCGCCGATGAATTAGCCAAAGCCGGCATCGAAGCGGAAGTCATCGACCTGCGCACGCTTGCGCCGTTTGACCGCGTGAGCGTTTGCGAATCGGTTAAAAAGACCAGCAAAGTTATTTTGTTACACGAAGCGACGCGCACCGGCGGGATGGCTGGTGAACTCACCGCCGTCATCAACGAAGAGGTGTTTGAATATCTTGATGCGCCGGTGGTGCGCGTCACCTCGATTGATACGCCGGTGCCTTATGCGCCGCCGCTTGAAGAATTTTTCTTGCCGCAAGTGAAAGACGTCGTCGAAGCCGCGCGTTCGCTGGCAAAGTATTAAAGAGTCTGGCGAGTTCGGCGAGTCTTGCGAGTCTTGAAAGTATTTAGTCTCGTAAGACTTGCTAGACTGGCAAGACTCGCAAGACTAAATAAGAGGAGAAGAGATGGCAGAAGAAGTGAAGATGCCGCAGATGGGCGAATCCATCGCGGAAGGAACGATTGTTCGATGGCTCAAAAAAGTGGGTGAGACGGTTAAACGCGACGAGCCGCTTTTTGAAATTTCTACCGATAAGGTCGATGCGGAAATCCCTTCATCGGTCTCAGGCACATTGACGGAAATTAAAGTGCAGGAAGGCGAAACCGTCGCCGTCGGCACAGTGGTCGCCATCATCGGTGACGGCGACGCCAAACCGGCTCCGGTAGCCGATTCCAAGCCCGCTGAGGTTGCCGCGCCACCTGCGCCACAACCAAACGGGCAACCTGCGCCGCCTGCGGCAGCAGTTCAACCGCCAACGCCTCCGGCGCAGACCGCGCCGCCTCCGGCTGCAACAAACGGCGCAACCGGTGAAGAAGTGAAGATGCCGCAGATGGGCGAATCCATCACCGAAGGCACCATCGTGCGCTGGCTCAAGCAGGTCGGCGAAAGCGTCAAACGCGATGAGCCGCTGTTTGAAATTTCGACGGACAAGGTTGATGCGGAAATCCCCGCGCCGGTATCGGGCACGCTTCTCGAAATCAAAGTTCAGGAGAGCCAGACGGTTGCGGTCGGCACAGTGGTCGCCATCATCGGCAGTGGTGACGCCAAACCGGCTCCGGTAGCCACTTCTACGCCTGAGCCTGTTCAACCTACACCGCCTGCGGCAGTCGCGCCGCCGCCAACTCCGGTTGCGCCACCGACGCCGCCAACTCCGGTTGCCGAACAGCCTGCTGCCGAAATGAGCGCCGAGGATTTACGCAAAGTGAAATCGTCGCCGGTGGTTCGCAAAATTGCCGAAGAACACAAGGTTGACATCGCCCAGGTTCAAGGCACAGGCGCGGGCGGGCGCGTCACCAAAAACGATATTCTGCAATTCATCGAATCGGGCGGCGCAGCTAAAGCCGCAACCGCGCAAGTGAGCGCACAGGTTCAAGCGCCTGCGGTGACTGCGCCGGCGACCCCGGCAGCTACGCCATCTATTCCGATTCCGCCACCGCAAGCGAAACCGCCGGCGACAGTCGAATATGGCGCGCAGCCGTTCAGCGATAAAGACCGCGTCGAAATCGAACCGATGAGCATCATGCGACGCAAGATTGCCGAACGCATGGTCGAAAGCAAACATACTTCGGCGCATGTCTATTCGCTGATTGAAGTCGATTACAGCAAGACATCGGCGTTGCGCGATAAACTCAAGAAAGAATTTTTGGAACGCGATGGCGTCAAACTCACCTACATGCCGTTCATCATCAAAGCGGTGATTGAAGGCTTGAAGAAATTCCCCATCGTCAATTCGTCGGTGTGGGGCGATCAGATTGTGTACAAAAAAGATTACAACATCGGTGTCGCGGTGGCGCTCGATTGGGGTTTGATTGTGCCTGTGGTTCGCAATGCCGATGAAAAATCGCTGCTTGGGATTGCCCGCGCGGTAAATGATTTGGGCGATAGAGCGCGCAATAAAAAGCTCAAGCCCGATGAAGTGCAGGGCGGCACCTTTACCATCACCAATCCGGGCGTATTTGGTGGGTTGATCGGCTTGCCGATTATCAATCAACCGCAAGTGGCGATTTTGGGGGTTGGCGGTATCAAAAAACGTCCGGTGGTGGTTGATGATGCGATTGCCATTCGCCAGATTGGCATGCTGAGTTTGAGTTATGACCATCGCGTAGTGGATGGCGCAGACGCTGACCAATTTTTGGCTTATGTGCGCGACATCATCGAAAAAGGCGAATTCACTTCATAATCCAAGTTGCTCGTTCCTTAATCTGCGCCGGAGGCGCTGTGGAGATTAGCCTGCGGTGCAGCCGCTGGATCGCAAGGGGCGCTATCAAAGGCAGTGCCCTGAAGGGGCGCAGGATTCAATGAACTTCCTGCGCCCCTTCAGGGCACGAAAGTTTTGACTGGCTCACTAACCTGTGGCTTTACCACAGGCTAATTTCCATTGCCCCTTTGGGGCAATGGCGTTTTTCCAGAGGGCTTTGCGCAACTGGCAACTTGAATTTTATAGAAAAAAGGCGAAGGCGTTTTGTAAATAAGAGGCGCATTCACTTCGTCAGTCAAACGGTAATTTTTCGTAACCGAGGCAGCAAGCGATAACATAATTTGTCGTTTGCTGCTTTTCTTTTTGCGCCACTGGTAGAAAAACTGAACCCGTCAACTTGCGCGATGAAAGACTCAGGCGTATGATGGCGAAGTTTTAAGCTATCCCTTTCAAGCAATCCAATTCGGAAAGCTGATGCTGCAAAATGAAGCATCAACCGGGTCAACACGGCAGTAAATTTTTTTGAGCCACGCGGCAAAGGCAGGGACAATGCATGATAGCGCAGCCTCACAATTGCGATTAAGGCAACGGATTGCCGGGAAGAACACCATATGGATTTATATGGTCTGAAATTTCTATTAGTAGATGGAACTTTACATATTTAGCCAGATCCATCCATTAGTAGATGGCGTTAATTCGCCGAATTCATGTTAGACGGCTTCTCAACGAGCCTTAGCGAAGTATGAACAGTAATATTATTGTGGGAGGAGAGCCATGAGTGAATTCGATGAATATCCTGTGGACAGGCTTCGGTTTGAATACGAGCGAAGACAAAACGAGGTCTCCAACCTTCAGCAAGAGCTATCTGACTTGAAGCGCGAAGAATCTCAAACCCTTGTAAATTGGGAGCGAGCAAGAGATGCTACCTACCTCAGGCGTATGTCGGATGTTGACCAGGAATTCCGTGTGAAGCTTCATGAGATAGAAAGCAAGACGGAAAGAGTTAAACAACGAATGAATATCCTAAGGACTGAAATGGAAGCTATTGTCCAAGTCCTCAATGTCAAATGGAAATAGAATCCTCTTGGCATATTGAGCGGCTAACCCCGTTGGCAGCGGATAGCCATATTGAGTTAAGCCGTAACAAGAAGCGCATAGTGAACAAGCCGCCGTCTAACAACCACATGCACCGGAGCGCGCGAAGCGTAGTTCATATCGTTCCACCAATGCCGTTCGCGCGCCCGGTGATGTGGAGCGTTAGATGTTCTTTCTGTTGAGAGATTGGATTATGAATATACAAAAAGCGCTTATTAGCTTATTTCTCTTAATGCTGTTTCCCATGCATGCCTTCGCCACTGGGCAGCAGGCCGACGTGCTCGTCTACGCCGGGAAAACTTACGACCTGTTCTCCAATCCGTTAGAAGATTATTACCCGGACGAGGACAAACGGCCGCAGTTTTGGGTGAGACCAGGCACGATGAGCAGCGGTAACTGGCGTGGCTATGTCGCTACGTGGGAAATCATCGGCGACAAACTGTACCTGAGCAAGATCGATTCCTGGTTCTGCGGCGGTCGTTCCAAGTCGCGTAGGAATAATGGATGCCACCGGGTCACGTTGCGCGAATTGTTCGGGAAGAGGGTCGTTAACGGAATGGTGTTAGCGTCATGGTTCTCGGGGGAGTTGCGCGTCCCAGACGGCAAAGAGCTAGAGTACGTCCACATGGGCTACGGGTCGGTGTACGAGCGGGACATACTGTTTGAGGTCAAGGCGGGGAAAATCCTGAAACGTGAGGTCGTTGATAACACCAACCGAGAGCGGCCATCCAACCTGGAATTACAGCGGCAGGAGCTTGAGAAGCTAAAGAAATCCCCCTTAGGAGACAAGCCTATCGTCCGCAAGCCGAACATCTAACCAGCGATTCGACCGGAGCGCGAACTTGTCGGTTCTCGTTCAATCAATGTTTATCGCGCCCGGTCAATCGGGTCGTTAGACCCCTTAACGAGGTTCCGCTCAATGAAGAACAGAGCCATTTATAACAAAGACAGTTCATACTTTAAGCTTCCGAACCCTGAAAACTCATATTGGGCTGGGTTCATAGCGGCTGATGGGTGTCTCTATGCAAAGAAAAACCAGCTCTTGCTATATACAGCCCAAAAGCACAGGGATCACCTTCGCCGCTTTGCGTCTGCTGTCCAGTATGATGGACCAATAGTCGAGATGAAGAAGAATAAGAGTGCTTTCCAAAGCTATTCTTCTCTTGCCGGTCTGCAAATCTGCGGAGTTTCGGAATGGCTTAGAGACTTAGAATTGAATTTCAACGTAACCCCCAAGAAGTCCCACACCCTACAACCTCCGACCTTAGCCGATAACGATTGCATCCTGGCATTCGTCGTTGGATACCTCGACGGCGACGGATGCATTAATCTATTTGATAAGGATAGAAAACAGCCTTACGTCAGTATAACTTTCACTAGCGGATCAGAAGATATTCTGGCGTGGATTCGAGATTTCTTTGATGAAAACTACCCGACGGCTCGGACAGATAAGGCAGGCATATATCGCCTTCGGAGCCACAACCCACTTTACCCTAACACCTATACTTTTCGTTACAGAGTGAATGGGGTCAGAGCAAAACTGTTTCTAAACCAATGCATTGATGCAGACATAATGAGGCTGAAGAGCAAATGGGAAAAGTATGAGTTGTGGAGAGCACAACAAGACTGGCCTTCCTGAAAGGGGTCTAACAACCCGTTGCAGCGGAGCGCGCGCCGCGCGGTTCTCATCTATACTTGTGAGGCCGTTCGCGCGCCCGCTGAACGGGAGCGTTAACGCGCCCTTTTAATCGGCATAATAATCGGTTCGACGCGCGCGCGCGAAGCGAGTTTTGTATGATTTCTTTCAGTGTTCGGCGTGCGCCGCGTCATCCCAACCGTTAGGCGCTTATCACTCGAAGCGCAAATCGAAAGCGACCAGCCTGTGATATGATTTTGCTCAGGAGGTATCGTATGGAACTTGCTCAACGAATCACCATTGATCCAGATATTTGTCACGGCAAACCCTGCATCCGGGGGCTACGCTATCCCGTTGAAATGCTGCTTGAGTTACTCAGTTCCGGAATGACTCCAGAAGAAATCCTGGCTGACTATGAGGATCTTGAACGAGAGGATATTCTTGCCGCTTTATCCTTTGCCACGAAACTCAGTCAAATCAAACGAATCGAACCGGCTTTGGTATGAAGTTTCTGATTGATGCCCAATTGCCGCGTCGTCTTGCTCAATCACTCATTGAGGAAGGGTTTGAGGCAATTCACACGCTTGATTTGCCGCTTGGCAACCGCACGCCGGATTCTGTTATCAATGAGCTTTCGATCCGCGAAGGATACATCGTCATTAGGAAAGATGCGGATTTCGTCAACTCTTTTCACTTGAATCATAAGCCATACAAACTGTTGTTGGTATCGACAGGGAATATCAAGAACCAAGAGTTGCACACCTTTTTTTTGGCGAACCTTGAAAAATTAGCAGAAGGATTTGCGATTTTTGATTTCATCGAGATGGATCGAAAAGCAGTCATCTTTCATGTTTGAAGCCGCGCCTCACCGGTCAATGCCGTGGAGCGCGCGAACCCTGGTTCACCTGAAATCAGCGTCGTTCGCGCCCGGTGATGTCGAACGTTAGCCCGCTGGATATCTGTGCAAATCGGTGATCTACTATGGAGAGGACAATTTTAATCAGCCTTACTACAGCTTGGGTAATTATTATCCTCCCTCTAGCCTTGCCTCAACTCCTGCTCATACTCCTCGCACGTATCTACAATGCAAAAACGGGCTTCCTTGCCGGGTCTGCGCTCCTCTTCATCTTGTTCGCTTTGACAGTTATAGGAGGGGCATTGGGTATCCACATCGGGTATGCAACATTCAGTCTATATGCCAGTGAGGGGCTATCGAGCCTGATACTGACGTTAATAGGCATAGTAATGAATGTGCGTGCGGAGCGACGAGGGGAAGCAAGTGCAGGCTTATTATTCTCAGTATTATTGGCTGCAGCGCCGATGATTGTGGTGATGATAATTTGGCCGAAGGGTTAGAGGAAGCGGTGAAATGGTACCAAATGAGGATGTCGAAGGCGGGCGCAGCATAACCAATGCGTCCAGCGGGGCGTTGGGCATCAGGAAACCGCAATGACTCATAGATATTACAAATATTATAATGACAGCGATTTGTTTTCTGGGATGCGTTATGTGGAAGCTCTCAATGTCGTTGCTATTCGAGAAATCATTGTCAACGATGATGCCATTATTGCTTCAAATATTAAATACCCGAAGTGGGGCGTAATGCTTGCAGAGGGTGATTGTGCCTATGATTCAATCGAGGAAGTCCAGAAGATTGACTTGAGTGAGTTTACTCACTACTGGGAGCGACACTTGAAAAATAATGCTGGGCGTTGGCACTTGACCAAACTTGCATACTCACCAGGTGATCAAGTACGCGGCTATATCGAAGTATTCCTCCCTCAAGGAGCAATCATAGATTTAGGCAACAGCATTTTGGGTGTAGCGGATTATCACGCTTGCAAAGCCTCCACAAGAGAGAGTTTTGTCATGGGCAAAGGGCATTTTGTAACAGCAAGAGTTCAGGGTTACGATGAACAGTACCAATGGCTGATATTGGATTTGCCCCAAGTATCTTCAGAACGAAGAATCTATGAATTTTAAGGAAAGCGCCTAACGTAATATGAATAAGGTCGCCCCTTGGTGATATTTTGGAGTTAGCAAAAACCCAATTTATTAGGGAAAGGAGTGACCGATGGGGTATGGCGGACTGGATGTCCATCAAGCATCAACGTTGCCGTTTTGGATTCGCAAAGCAAACTGCTCAGTGAAGCGATTATCAAACCCCAGTCGGCGACGATTACCGCGATTGCGCAAAAACTGCGACGCAGAGTATGACGCTACGACAGACTATGACACTACGAGAGAGTATGACTCTACCGGGGTACGACTTTACTGTCGCAGCGCGCCAAAGCAAGTCCCATTTTTAATCGCGCCTTTTTGATACCCCCCATCAACCCGCCTTGACGCTTCTACTATTTCTTCTTTGCCACTTGCCAGTTAAAATTTCGGTGATGGAATCATCAATGCATTTAGTTAAAGCACAGCTTCGCGAATGCGAGGCGCAATATCTCGGTCGCGTGCCATACAGCGAAGGACTCGGGTTGCAGGAACGCGCCGTCGAAGAACTGAAAGAGAACTCAGGCAATGAAAGGCTTTTTCTGCTTGAACATAATCACGTCTTCACGCTCGGACGCAGCGCCAAGGCTTCGCATATTTTATTAAATCAGGAAACCCTTAATTCAAGAGGCATCGAAGTGTTCGAGATCGGGCGCGGCGGCGATGTCACCTATCACGGCGAAGGGCAACTCGTCGGCTATCCGATTATCAATCTCAAACCCGACCGTCAGGATGTCCATCGTTATGTGCGCGACCTTGAAGAAGTCTTGATTCGCGCGATTGCCGAATATGGCATTGAAGGCGCGCGCATTCGCGGACTCACGGGCGTCTGGGTTGGCGATAAAAAGATTGCAGCAATTGGCGTGCGGATTGCCCGCTGGATAACCAGTCACGGTTTCGCATTGAATGTGAACACCGATTTGAACTATTTCAAAATGATTGTGCCTTGCGGAATAACCGATAAAGGCGTAACGTCTATCGAAAAATTACTGGGCAGGCCAGTCGATTTATCGGAAGTTGCGCAAAAAGTGAGCGGGCATTTCGCCAGCGTTTTTGAACGCCACCTCATTAACCCGGGCAAACGATAGCGGAATAATCTGTGCTTTGACAGGTTCGTTGAAGATTCGCTGAATTGTCTGTAACGCCTGCAAGCGAGGGGACGTATCTGAATCTGTAACAGTTTTTTGATAGATGACGTTAATAACCTTAAATCAGCTATTTAAATCTTAATTTTTTTTGAGCATGATGAAATCATTTTATAAAACTTTTAATCCTCTTCAGCTGTCCGTATTACCCGTTTTCGGATTATTGATTGCCCTTTTGACGACTTCAGCCTGCAAGAGCGGCTACCCGGTTTCCGCCAGACAAGGTGGCGGCGGCGAACCCCGTCCGGTGGCGGTGGCTAAAGTGGCGGAAACCTCGATGGAAAATCTCATCACCGTCACCGGAACGCTTGCGGCTTACGAAGAAGCCACCATCAGCGCCAAAGTTGCCGGACGCATCAATTCACTCAATGTCGATCTCGGCAGTCGCGTCAGCAAAGGACAGGTGATTGCCGAACTCGAAAAACGCGATGCCCAACTGAGGTTACAACAGGCTGAAGCGGCGCTTGCCCAGGCGCGCGCCCGACTGGGACTCGACCCTGCAAATGCCAACGAAAATTTGCGCATTGAAGACACCGCCACGGTTCGTCAGGCAAAAGCCCTGCTCGAACAGGCTGAAGCCAATCGTCAACGACTCGCGAAACTCTTGCAGCAAGGCGTCATTTCAAAATCCCAAATGGATCAAGCCGAAGCCGATTATAAAGTCGCGCTCAGTCGTTATCAGGATGCCGAAGAAGAGATTCGCAATCGACAGGGCGTTTTGCTGCAACGCAAATCCGAAGTCGATATAGCCCGGCAACAACTCGCCGATACCACTATCAAAGCGGCTTTTGACGGCATGGTGCAGGAACGCATTGCCAGCCTCGGCGAATATGTCGCAGCGGGCGCGCCTGTAGTTAAAATGGTTAAGATCGACCCGCTGCGTTTACAGGCAGAAGTGCCTGAACGCGATTCGCGCGATGTTAAACAAGGTCAACTGGTGCGCGTCACCGTCGAAGGCGACACCAATGTTTACAGCGGCGTGATTAAACGCATCAGCCCGGCGATTTCGGCGCAAAACCGTGTGCTCATCGTCGAAGCCGAAGTGCGCAATAACGGCAGTTTGAAACCGGGCGCTTTTGCCAACGCCGCCATCATCATCAACCCCAATAATATGGTCGTCGCGGTTCCGGCGGATGCGGTTGTCACGTTTGCAGGTATCGATAAGGTGATTACCATTCAAGATGGTAAGGCTCAGGAAAAACCTGTCACCCTCGGTCGTCGCAACGAACAGTGGGTTGAGATTCTAAACGGCATTAAAGCAGGCGAAACGATTGTTCTGAAACCCGGCAATTTACAAACCGGTCAACCGGTTGTCGTTCAACAGTGATGAGTAATGAGTGATGAGTGATGAGTTGCATACGTACTCATCACTCATCACTCATTACTCATCACTCGTAACTTGGATTATTTATGCAGAAGCTCGCAGATATATGTATCAAACGTCCGGTATTTGCCGCGATGATTATTCTCGCGCTCGTCGTCGTCGGCGCAGCCAGTTATTATCGATTAGGCATTGACCGCTTCCCTGCTTTTGACCGCCCATCGGTTACCATTCGCACCAGTCTTCCGGGAGCCTCGCCCGAAGAGGTCGAAACGGAAATCTCCGACAAAATCGAAGAGACCGTCAACACCGTCGCAGGGGTTCAGGAACTGCGGTCTATTTCCAACGCCGGAAACTCGTTCGTCATCGCGACCTTCAGCCTTGAAACCGATATTGAAACCGCCGCTCAGGATGTGCGCGACCGGGTTGCCAGTGTGGTTCGTCAATTGCCCGAAGATACCGACCCGCCGATTGTTTCCAAATTCAACAGCGATTCCGGCGCAGTGATGAGCATCGCGCTTTCGGGCAACCGTTCGGTGCGCGAACTCACGGAAATCGCCGATAAAGTCGTCCGTCCGCAACTCGAACGCGCCACCGGCGTCGGCGAAGTGCAAATTCTCGGCGGCCTCAATCGCGCCATCAATGTGTGGATTGATGCCGACCGCCTGGCGGCTTATCAAGTTCCCGTCACTACGGTTCGTGATGCGATTCGCAGACAAAACACTGATGTGCCGGGTGGTAACGTCACCGGCGCGAATGTTGAACAGACATTGCGCACCCTTGGGCGATTGGATAGCGCCGAAGCCTTCAATGATATTGTCGTCGCAACCGTGAACGGCGCGCCGATTCGTATTCGCGATATTGGCACAGTTGAAGACGGCACCAAAGAACAACGCACACTGGCAAGGTTGAACGGCGTGCCGACCGTGACTCTCGATATACGTCGTCAAACCGGCGCCAACACCATCGAAGTCATCAGCTCAGTCAAACAAAATCTCTCGCGGGTTACAGGGCAAATTCCTGCGGATATGAAGATGGAAATTATCCGCGACCAGTCGCGTTACATTGACGCGGCGCTTCATGAAATCAATCTGCACCTGATTCTTGGCAGTATCCTCGCCTGCATTGTCGTCTTGCTGTTTATGCGCAGTTGGCGTTCGACCATCATTGCCGGCATCGCCATTCCTGCGTCGGTTATATCGACATTCGGCATGATGCGCGCTTTGGATTTCACCCTCAATTCCGTCACCATGCTGGCATTGGTGTTAATGGTCGGGGTGGTCATCGACGATGCCATCGTGGTTCTGGAAAACATCTACCGCTTTGTCGAAGAAAAGAAGATGCGCCCATTCCAAGCTGCCAAAGAAGCGACCGCAGAAATCGGACTTGCGGTTATGGCAACCACGCTCAGTCTGGTGGTCATCTTTTTGCCGGTTTCGTTTATGTCGAGTATTTCGGGGCGTTTCCTTTATCAATTCGGCATCACCGCGGCGGTTGCGATTATGGTGAGTTTGCTGGTTTCTTTTACGCTCACCCCGATGATGAGCGCCAGACTCCTGAGAACCGAAGACATCGAAGCCAGCAGACATAACGAAGCCAAATCGCGACAAGGTTTTTACGGTTTACTCGATAGAATTTACACGCGCATGCTCACTTTCTCGATGCGCCATCGGCTGGTGGTTGCAACCGTCGGACTCGCGGTCATCTTTTCTTCGGTTCCGCTTTATAAAATCGTGCGCCAGGATTACATCCCGTCCGATGTTGATGAAGCCGAATTTGATGTCGGCGTCACTGCCCGCGAAGGCACCACGGTTGCCGCAATGAACGAAACCATGAAGGTCATCGAAAAAGAGATTATGGAAACCCCCGGCGTGCAACTGGTTCTGGCAAACGCCGGCGGCGGTTTCGGCGGCGGCGTCAACAACGGCAATGCCTATGTTCGCATTGTGCCGATTGAAGAACGCACTTTTTCACTGACGCGATTGTGGAAGAGCGTCTTGAAAGGCGCGCCGTTTGACGCTTTCAAAGGCAATTATTCGCAACGCGATGTGATGAATGAATTGCGCGGTCGTTTGCGCAAATATAAAGATTTGCGCTCCTCTGTGCGCAACGGACAAACCATCAACCTCGGCGGCGGCAATGCGGAAATCGATTTCGCCTTGCGCGGACCTGACATCGAATCACTTTACAATTACGCCGAAGAACTCCGCAAAAAATCGACTGAACTCGGTATCGTTGATGCCGATACGACCTTGAAACTCGACAAGCCGGAATTGCGTGTGCAGATCAATCGCGAGCGCGCTGCCGATTTGGGTGTCGCAACATCCGACATTGCCACCGCTTTGCGTTTGATGGTTGGCGGCGATCAGCAGGTGTCACGTTTTCACGATAATGTGGTGAACGATGATTATGATGTGCAATTGCGCGTCAAAAACGGCGAGCGCAATAACATCGATACGATTTCGAGACTCTATGTGCCGCGTCAGGGTGGCGGGTTGGCGCGACTTGATAACCTTGTCGAACTGAAACCTGACCGCGCGCCTTCGCGTATTGACCGGCTCGACCGTCAACGGCAGATCAGTTTGCGCGCCTCGGTTGCGCCCGGCTATGCGCTTGCCGACCGCATCGAAGCCCTCAGACAAGAAGTCGAACGGATGAATCTGCCAGCCGGTTATACAACCGCCGTGTCGGGTCGCGCCAAAGAACTGGAAGTGACGTTTCAGGAATTCATCTGGGCGTTTTTGCTGTCGATTATTTTTATGTACATGATTCTGGCATCGCAATTTGAAAGCCTCGTCCATCCGTTTACGATTCTGCTTTCATTGCCGCTGTCGGTGCCGTTTGCGCTCATCTCATTATGGGTAACCAATAATACTTTGAATCTCTATTCGGCGCTTGGCATTCTCGTACTCTTCGGGGTGGTCAAGAAAAATTCAATTTTGCAGATTGACCATATGAATAATTTACGGGCGCAGGGGATGGAACGCTTCAACGCCATCATTCAGGCGAACCGCGACCGTTTCCGACCGATTCTGATGACTACGCTCGCATTGGTTGCCGGTATGTTGCCGCTCGCCCTGGGCACAGGTCCCGGGTCAGATGAACGACGGGCGATTGCGGTTGTGGTCATTGGCGGGCAGACGCTTTGTCTATTATTGACCTTGCTGGTCACGCCGGTCGCGTATTCTCTGCTTGATGATTTAGCCGAAACCGCGTGGGCGCATAAATTCGCAAGCGTTGCTGCGCCGGTTCTCCATCCCATCAAAGCATTGTTTGCGAAACGGCAAAAAGCCCGCGCCGAAAAAGAGAAACTCGAAGTCACCGCCGAAAGCGGCGATTGAGACTATCAATTCCATTCAATAACTAAAAAACCGAAGGGCGCGGATAGCATATAGTTATCCGCGCCCTTCGGTTTTAAATCGGCGTTGGCTATTGCACCCATTCATAGATGCGGTCAATAACTATCGTCGGACTTAACCAAAATTCGCCGCGCAGTGCCAGGCGATATTTGCCATCAGGGAATTTCAACTTTTCGCTTGGGTAAGGAACCGTGCTGACGCCTTTTAACGGCGTTATTTTGGCGGCAGGGCACCAATCGCTGATAATCGCCGGAGCTAGCAAAAAGGCGACGCCTCTGGGCGTTCCCGGTCGTTCAAATCCCAAGCCTGCATTGCCTCTTCCCGATGATTTGGCGTTTTGCGTACTCGTCCAGTCATAACTGCAATTTCCCGTCGCATTGATTTGTTGTCCCGGCAGTAACACATCAACACCGCCCGCCACTGTCCAGCTAAACCAGCCGTTGATAAAATTTTTATTCACTCCATCGTTCCAGACGTCCACTCTGGTTCCGGCAATTTTTCCGAAGGTTGCCGTTGCCGTAATGGTTATATTCGCGCCGCCTTCATGAATTGCCGGCAATTGTTTTTCTTCGCGAATGAATTTCCAATAGCCGCTGCGCTTTTCCTCTTTCGGCGCGGGTTTTGGTGGCGCTGGTTGAGGAGTTGGCGGCTGTGGCTTTGGCGTTGGCGGCGCAGCAGCAATTAAATTCAAATAGGCGCTATCGGCATCGAGTTGTTGTTTGCGGTTCTCATTGTTGTAAAGTTTGACCTTCACTTCATAGGAACCCGAATCAATGAATTTTTTTGTCAGTGTCGCGCTGGTCGTGGCGATGGTTTCTTCCTTGTCGCTGCTTCGACTGACGTTATCAATCGTCCAGACGAAGTAAGGTTTTGCCGGTCCGTTTTTGACAACTGCGCGAAAAGTGACGGTTTTCGGCGGGTCGCCGCTCACGAAATCCGGCGTGATTTCAACATCGGGTTTAGCGGTGAGCGTAATCGGCAAAGTCGCTTTGGCAATCAATGAACGAATGCCTTTGCTGACATCGAAAAGTTCGACTGAAATCAGATATTTCCCAGCGCCGGGAAATTTGTGCTCTTTTGAAAAGGCGATGGTTTGATTGGTAAAACCGCCGCTGTACTTGTCTGTGAAGCTGTCGCTTTTATCGCCGAAATTCCACTGGTAGGCAAGTTTGTTCATCGTCGGCGGAATCGGTTGAGCTTTGGCTTTGAATTTGTAATCAAACTTTCCGAGTTTGGTTTCAACGGGTTCAATTTCCAGCGCGATGTCGGCATCGCTGATTTGAATTGCCGCACTGCCCGATTGCGAAGGATTGATATTGACAGCAACCACGTAAAGCATATCGCTTGCGCCGAGTGTGATAACCGCCATCTCGCCTTTTTTAATCAGCGTCGCTGTAGGCTTGGCGTTTCCCTGTATTGCCTGATTGTTTTTCAGAACATACAAATCAACATAGGCGCCAAGCTCCTGCCCTACTGACCGCGCGTTGAGTTGCCGCGTCGTAGAAGGCGGACGAACTTCGGCTTTTACGCCCCAGGCTTTTGCGGTGTACTCTTGCGCCAGTTGAAATTGATATTGAATCGGCGCAGCAGGGGTATTTTTATTGGCTCCAAGTTTGAATATATCGGTTTTTTCCAAACCACCATCAGCCACTGTTGCCGCGCCGCGCCGGTTGATGGGGCTATCGGCATTCAAGAGAAAATAACCGGCAAAGCCTCTGTAATGTGAATCCAGCCCGGCGACTGTCGTTTTCCTCAAATAGCGGTCGAGCGTGAAGGTAGCGGGCGTTGAAGCCGCTGCTACCTCTTTGCACATCGCTGCAAAATCTGCGCCTTTGGCGACCAGATATTCGATAAAGTAGCCTTTGTCATATTCGATTTCGGAAAGCGTTGCCGGGGGGTCTTTGATGCCGGTATCCGATAAAGGAAAGGTCAATAATTTCGGGTGAATGTCGTTCAATCCGTGTCCCATCTGGTCACGCAAATTCGCGGCAAAGCGACAGGCGGCATAGTCGGCAGTGCTCTCTTTCCACCAGAGTTCCAAATTCTGATTGAGAAAAGCGTATTGAAAAGCGTGAAAGAGTTCATGCGAAATTTTATGTTGCAATCGCGTCGGCGAATTGGTTTTTGCCGAATCCACATGAATTCGCCCCGTCCAGCGGGATTCATAGAATGCCGGGTTTTGATTCCAGCCTTTGATGTAATAGGAATTGACTTTGACGATGATCGGCGTTGCTGGCACGCCCAAAATTTTATATTTACTGAACGCCGTTTCGAGATAGGCTCCTAAATCAACGATGTAGCGCGGATGCGCGCGGCTAGCGCCCGAACCGGGATTTTGAACATTCCACTTTGCATTATTTACCGGACTGGCTGCGCCATTAATATCGGATGCGCTGTATAAAATGTTGAAGTTGCTGTTGGACGAGGAGAAGGTGTCAAGGGCTTTCTTCTCATATGCGATATGCCCGACATAGGCAATGGCTGCGCCAGCAGCGATGGCACCGGTAATTTTGGCAAGCCCCCAAGCTGTCCATTCAAATGAAAAGAAAGAGAGGTGACGTGTGCGAATCGTGACTTTGCGATTCGCTTCGTCAACCGTGCTGGAAACCGGCAGCCACATTTTCTGTCGCTCATCCCAATGATAGGCAGTAATTTGCTGGCTGGCGCGATATTTGGGGTTAAGGTCGGCGGGGTTGTAAGGAATTTCGATAACGATGTCTTCTTTGAACTCGCGTTTATCGCCGACCGCAATGCCGAAACCGTCAATCGGCATGAAGTAATAATCATAATCGCCAATCAACAATCGCTCTTTGGGAATTTCCCCGATGGTCACTTTCTGTTTACTGCCCAATAATCCCGGCGGCAAGGTCACGGTAACGCGGTTTTGATAGCCGATGTTTTGCGCGGTCTTGGATTTATTGACCTCAAATGTTTTTACCGATGCAGCTTCGACTTGCGGGGCAAGCGGTTCGTCAAGCGGTTCGCCTTCGATTCTGGAAAATCCGCTCCCTTGCGATGCGCCATTGTATGACCAGGACATCGGCTCAGCATCAATGACTTCATAAACTCCGGCAGGCAAAATGTCATACGGCTGGCATTCCCAGTGGGTGCTTGCCACACTTGCTTTTCCCGCAGGTCGTTTACATTGCCAGGGGCCGAAGCGATTTCCTTTGTCATCGCGCAACCCGATGGTTCGCGGCACCGCGCCTTTGCCATTGTTCCAGTGATAATTGCGGATGAGCGTAATCAGGTGAGGTTGCGAAATCGTAAACCGGGTTGCTTGTGAAGGATGATTGGAAACTGCTCCACGATTCCAGTTATCAAAAATGATGATTGCTGGCGTAGCCTGAGTTTGCGGTTTTGGTTGGCTTTTAGTTTTACCGGTTTGCGCGCCTGTCCACGGATAGAGCATCAAGATTAATAAACCAACCAGTAATGTAGAGAAGAGAGGGTTAAAGATTTTTCGATGAGGCATTACCGCGACCTCCCACTTCGGGGGATTGGTATTAAATTCATTAGAGCAATCGCTATTCCAACCAAGAGCCGCTTAAAGCAAATGATTTTTGCACGCTCATCAAAAATGCTGGGGAATCCTGCTCGTTTGGTTGCGAAAATTCGCCCAAGCTTTTAAATAATCCCAACGGTTCCCTTAACGCATCACTTGATAGTCGGATGAATTAAACAAGCGATACCTGGCAAACGGAAATAACCGAACAAACGGAAGCAGGAATAAAAAAGATTTTTAGCTTTTTCCTTTTCCTCAATGTCGTTTTCCGTTTGTTCCGCTTTATTTCGTCTGTTCCGTAATCTTTCTTTATCCTGTCATAAATCAATGTTCGATGAAATCAGAACTCGGTTTGGATTCAACTTCTCTTACAGCCACAAAAGTCTGTCGCTTTACACTGCGCGACTCGCCTCCCTATAATCCTCGCTTAACCTATGACTACAACCCACGAAACAGTCATCGTCCTTGATTTCGGTTCCCAGTACACCCAGCTCATCGCCCGTCGCATACGCGAAATCGGCGTCTATTCCGAAATCGTTCCCTTTAACACATCAATCGAAACCCTCAAGGCGAAACACCCGCAAGCTATCATTTTTTCGGGTGGTCCGTCTTCGGTTTACGAAGCGGGCGCGCCGCATCCTGACCGCGCCGTGCTTGAACTCGGCGTTCCTGTGCTTGGCATCTGTTACGGCGTGCAACTGCTCGCCTATTTTTTAGGCGGCGAAGTCAAACCGTCGAATCGTCGCGAATACGGCTATGCGGAAATCGAAAAGCAATCCGAAAGCCTGTTATTCAAAGACCTGCCGCAATCCTTAAAAGTCTGGATGAGTCACGGCGATTATGTGAGCCTGCCGCCCGAAGGCTTCACCATCACCGCCGCCACCGATGCGGCAATCGGCGCGGTTGAAGACCCTTCGCGCAAACTTTACGGCATACAGTTTCACCCCGAAGTCGCCCACACGCCGCTCGGCAAAGCGGTCTTGAAAAATTTTCTGGTCAATGTCTGCGGCTTGCACTGTGATTGGACGATGGCATCGTTTATTGAAACCGCCATTGCGCAAATTCAACAGCAGGTAGGCGGCGGCAAGGTGGTGTGCGGGCTTTCGGGCGGCGTGGATTCATCGGTAGCGGCGGCGCTCGTGGCGCACGCGATTGGCGACCGGCAAACCTGCATCTTTGTTGATAACGGTTTGCTTCGTAAAAATGAATTCGAGCAGGTCTTGGAAGCTTACCAAGAGATGCACCTCAATGTTGTCGGTGTCGCGGCGGGCGAACGGTTTTTAGGGAAACTTGCGAGCGTCACTGACCCCGAACAGAAACGCAAAATCATCGGCAATGAATTTATCGAAGTCTTTCAGGAAGAAGCCAACAAACTCGGCAAAGTTGATTTTCTCGTACAGGGCACGCTTTACCCGGACGTGATCGAATCGGTATCCGTGAAAGGTCCTTCGGCGGTCATCAAATCGCATCACAACGTCGGGGGTCTGCCTGAAAAGATGCATTTGAAATTGGTTGAACCGTTGCGCGAACTCTTCAAAGATGAAGTGCGAAGAGTCGGGCGCGAGCTTGGGTTACCGGAAGAGATTATCGGGCGACAACCATTTCCGGGTCCCGGTCTTGCGGTTCGCATACTCGGCGAAGTAACCGCCGACCGCGTGGCGCTGTTGCAGGAAGCCGATGCGATTGTCATCGAAGAGATTCGCCGCGCCGATTTGTACGACAAAATCTGGCAGAGTTTCGCGGTGTTGTTGCCGGTGTCGAGTGTCGGTGTGATGGGCGATTTGCGAACTTATGAAAACGCCATCGCCATTCGCGCCGTCGATTCGGTTGACGGCATGACAGCGGATTGGGTGCGACTGCCGTATGATGTACTGCAACGCATCTCTTCGCGCATCGTCAGTGAAGTCAAAGGCATCAACCGCGTCGTCTATGACATCAGTTCCAAACCGCCATCGACGATTGAGTGGGAATAAATTTTAGTTATTCAAAATGCGCCGGAGGCGCAGAGGAAATTAGCCAGTGGTGCAGCCACTGGAGAGATGTACATATCAACCAACCCTCGCGCCCTGACGGGGCGCAGGAAGTTGTTTTTCATCCATCGCTCTTCCAGAGCGAAGAAACTTGTGGTCGCCGGATTTCCTGTGGCGTTGCCACAGGCTAATCTCCAAAGCCCCTTCGGGGCATTTCCAGGTTGGCAACTTGAATTCATTTATTTCCTTTTAAAATCGCAATGGCAACTTCTTCAATCCAACAAACCTTATCTATCAACGACATCGAAATGTATTGTGAAATTTATGGCGAGGGTGAGCCGCTGGTTTTATTGCATGGCTTTTCGGGATGCGGCAGCAACTGGCAATCGTTCGTCACTGATTTCGTTAAAGAATATCAACTCATCATTCCCGATTTGCGCGGGCACGGACGCACCACCAATCCATCGAATACCTTTACTTTCCGGCAATCGGCGCTTGATCTGTTTGCAATGCTTGACCTGTTGAACATCGAAAAATTCAAAGCTATTGGTTTAAGCGGCGGCGCAAAAACCCTGCTGCATATGGCAACCCAGCAACCTGCACGCATTGAAGCGATGGTCATTGTAAGCTGTGCGCCTTACTTTCCCGATGAAGCCCGCGCCATTATGCAAGCCATGACGCCCGACAGCCACACCGAAACCGAATGGCAACAGATGCGCGAGTGGCATAAACACGGCGACGCGCAAATTCGCGCGTTGTGGACACAAGCGCATCATTTCAAAGACAGTTTTGATGATATGAATTTCACCCCGCCGCTTCTGTCAACCATCACTGCGCGAACCTTGATTGTGCATGGCGACCGCGACCCGTTTTATCCGGCGCGACTCGCCATTGAACTGTACGAAGCGATGCCCAATGCTTATTTGTGGATGGTTCCCAACGCTGGACACGGTCCCATATTTTTAGAGATGACCGCGCCGTTCATTGCCACCGCATTGCCTTTTTTGCGCGGCGACTGGCAAGCGCAATAATTTAAAACTGCTTTTATTTAAGGAATCCATGAGCGAATACCCGCCGACCATCACTTTCAACCATGAGCGTTTTGAAATTCGCGACCTGGGCGATAAAGGCGCGGGGTTGTTTGCAACACGCAACTACGAAACCGGCGAGGCAATCTATCCGTTCGATTATTGGTCTCAACCGCTTATGCCGATGCATGCGACGAATCATTCGTGCGATGCGAATGGAAAGTTTGATGAAACGGGAATGCTCGTTGCCTTGCGGAATATTCAAGCGGGCGAAGAAATCACCTTTAATTATTTGCATCATCCGATTCCGGCATCACCGTGGTTCTTTAAATGCGAATGCGGCGCGGCAACCTGTGTCGGCTGGGTTGATGCGCGCGTTGAATCTCCGATTGAGTAATTCGATTTTTCTGGCTGAATTTTCAAAACCAATCTGACGCAAAAGTAATAGATGGAAAACCCCTGCTCGGCTCATCAAGTTGGCTTTCCCAGCGGATGCGGCGGATATTGCGGACGAGGACGGATTTTCTTCTATCAATGAGTAGTGTTAATGAGAATTGCTATCCGATGTCTCAAAATTATCCGCGAAAATCCGCTCAATCCGTCGCATCCGCTGGGAATGTACCTGGCAAATTTGGCTCAATGATATTTCGTGAATATCTTTAGGAATTCATTTTCCTGCAACCGGCTCGCCTTGTGGATTTCTCGCCTGGTTGTGGTATAAACACTGAACATTTATGCAACTGACGAATTTATTAGGGCAAACCCTGGACGGAAAATACTACCTCGACAAACTGCTCGGTCAAGGTGGTATGGGCGCAGTGTTTTTAGCGACCCACATTGGAACCAAGCGACCCGTTGCCCTCAAAGTCATCGCCCCGCAATTTATGGCAAACGCCGAGGTCGGCGAACGTTTTCGCCGTGAAGCCGAAGCCGCAGGTCGTTTGCGCCATCCCAATGTCGTCAACGTCACGGATTTTGGAGTGACGGTTTTCGGCAAAGATCAACTCGCTTATCTGGTGATGGAATATCTGGATGGCTGTTCGCTTGGCGAGATGTTGAAACGCGAAAAGCGTTTACCGTTGCCGCTGGTAGTTGATTTTGTCGAACAGGTTTGTCTCGCCATCGGCAATGCCCATGAACTCGGCATCATTCATCGCGATTTGAAACCCGATAACATCTGGTTGCAACCCGATGGGCGCGGCGGCTATCTCGTCAAGGTTCTCGATTTCGGGCTTGCCAAATTGCGCGATACCATTTCCGATGAAGCCGAAGAACTCGTACAAACGGATGCGCCGCAACTGGCAACCCAACTCAATGTCAAACCTACGGACACCATTCGCGCAAGCGCCAACACCGAGGCGCAATTTGTAAGTGAAAGCGCGACGCAAACTCAAAACCCGCATGAGGAAATCGAAGCGGCGACTTTGATTCAACCCGCGACATCGAGCGAACCGGAAGCGGCAACCCTCATTCAACCATCGAGCGCAAATCTTGATGAAGCGGCAACCCTGATTCAATACCCATCCACGACAACCGAGATTGAAGCCACAACGGTTATTCAATCAGCGGCGGTCACGCAGGAAGCGGCTACGCAAATCAGCAATACCGGCGCAGAGGAACCCGCAACGCAGATTAAACCGGCTTCTGCGACCCAAATTGTCAATGATGAGGCGACGCTCATTCAGACGGATTCGCAAAGTGCAGTGAAAAGTTCGCAACAGAAATCCGCAACCCGCTACGCGCAATCGAAAATGGCAACGCAGGCGACCAATTCACAGGGCAATGTAACGCGGATGAACCCGGCGGCGACGGTTGAATTGACGGCGTTCGGTTCCATTCTCGGAACCCCGCTTTATATGTCACCCGAACAGTGTCGCGGCGAACATCTTGATGCGCGTTCGGACATCTACAGTCTTGGGGTCATCGTTTATCAAATGCTTGCGGGGGAAACGCCGTTTACCGGCTCGATGATGGAACTCATCAATCTGCATTCAACCGCTATGCCACCTGATTTAAAAACCAGGCGCGCGGATTTACCCGAGTCACTTGCGGCGCTCGTCATGTCAACGCTGGCGAAAAACCCTGAAGACCGCCCGTTAAGCGCCGAATCTTTTGCAACCGCCTTGCGGGTGCGCTCAGAAAGTGAAGCCGATGTTTTAAGGCAGGCAAAAGCCTTTTACTATGCAGCGCAAAAAACTTTTTTTGGCGCATCGATTTTTATCTATCTGCCGATGGCAGCCTTGTCGATAGGTTTGAGCTTAGCCTTTGATGCTGTTCTGTCTCAAAAGCTCGGGGCAGCGATTGTATTCTTTGCGTCGTTATTTGTGTTGCTGATGATTTGCGCGCATTTGAATACGGCGCTTTGCGCAATGATTATGGAAGAAGCCCGGCTGTCACCGACCGCAAAAATCAAACTATCTACGATATTGAAAAATTTTTTGAAACGGTTGCCCAAACTCCTGTTGACGATGATGGTGAGCGTCGGCTTAATCTTTTTAAATCTGCTGAAACTCCTGTTGCCGGGAATTAAAAAATACACCGATGTTTTACTTGCGCCTTCGGTTGCGGCTTTGGAAAATCACACAGCTTTACAAACGCTTGCGCGTTCCGAAAAACTGGCGCAACCGGTGCGCCCCATCGCCCGTTCATTATCAGCCCGCGATTTCGGCATCACACTTGCCGCGGTCATCGGTTTTCCAAGCATCACTTCCATCATGGCGTATGCGTTTGGCGGTACGCGCACGGACGCCGTCGCGGCGATGACCTTGCCGATGATTCGCAATTTCACAGCCGGGTATAGCTGGTTCATTCTCGCCTTGATGCACACGGTTTATATGGCAATGCCGATGGCGCTGCTTTATTTCAAAGCCAAGCAGGCAAACGGTGAAGCGATAGAAAAAACCGCCACCGATAGCCTGCAAACCGAAACCCCAACCCAGACAGACCGCATGGGAAAAGCCACGCTGGGATGGATAGGCGTGCCGCTGCTTTTATTTGCCTATTTGATTTTCTCTTCGCTGGTCAACATCGGCGGGTCGAACGAAATGTCTTTAATCAGAGCCGCGCGCGAAGGTCGCGCGGCAACTGTAGAGCGATTGCTCGCCAATGGCAGCGACCCCAATGAAACCCGCATCGGGCGCACCTCTGCGTTGATGTACGCCGCCCAGGACGGGCAAATGAGAATCGTTAAATTGCTGGTTCAGGCAGGCGCGCAGATTAACGCCAGAGATAATGATGGCGATGAGGCATTGATGTACGCGACCACTTTCGGGCGCGCGGAGATTGTCAATTTTTTACTTGCCAAAGGCGCAGATGTGAATGCGCGCAATAACCAAAATACCACGGCGCTCATCGCCGCTGCGCTTCGCGGGCGCACAGATATTGTGAAAGCTTTGCTTGCGGCAAATGCCGATGCGACGGTTAAAGACACTAAAAGTAAAACCGCGTTAGCCTATGCCGAAGAAGAGGGACACCAGGAAATTGTTGGTCTATTGAAAGCCGCAGGCGCGACAGAGTAAATTTAAAGCGCAACTTTATCGAAAAAACAAAAGGAGAACCATATGGCACAACAAGGAGCACAACGCGGCAACCCGATGCAGGATTACGTCACGGTTGCCGAACGCATTGAAAAATTTTATCGCGAACATCCGCAAGGTCGCATCATCACCCATATTCTGGAACACGACGCCGAACGCGGATTCATTCTCATGCGCGCCGAGGTTTTCCGCAACGCAGACGACGCGCAACCGGCAGCCACCGGTCACGCTTATGAATATCGCGATGCGGGATTCGTGCAAAAGACCTCTTATATTGAGGTCTGCGAAACCTCGAGTGTCGGAAGAGCATTGGCTTTATGCGGATTTGAAGTCAAGCGCGGCATCGCCAGCCGCGAAGAGATGGAAAAACAAACGCGAATGGCAGAAACCTTTCGTGAAAAAGTCGTGACCGCTGTGAAAGAAGCCTCGCCGGTAAAACCTGAGCGAGTGGCAACCGAAACCGCAACGACTGCGCCAGCAAAAACGGAGCGTATGGCAACCGAAATTCAAAAAGATGAAATTTTAGAACTGCTGGAATCAATAAAACCCAATCAACGCCCGGCGCAAAAACAGTTGCTGGTGGAGTTCACCGGCAAACAATCGCGTGAAGAATTATCCTATCAGGAAGCGGCGCGGTTGATTGAAAAACTCAAAGAATTAAATCAACCGGCGGTTGAAGATGACCCATTGATTTAATTCATCATCAAGCAAGCGATTTCCCAATCAGGGCGTTCCTATTTTGTCACCCGGCAGGATGGAGACTTTAGCGGCTTGCTAAGAAAATCACTCTATTCTGTCGGGACATCTTCCTGAAAAAATCAGACCTGAAACAGGGGCGCGCTTTATGAACGTCCGGTTATCTATATTTTATTGGATAAACCGGTGTCCGGCGCTTGATGCGCTCACTTCCACAGTGCGGCGCTATCAAACTCGCCTGGCTCATCGGGCGTAGATTCGACCTGTAATTCAAAATATTTTTACGCGAAGCTGAAACCCTGCTTTGTCATCGGCAGCGCGCGAAGGCGTTCACTCGTTGAGAACACCGCGTTGGCAATTTGCTTCCTCAGAATGTTGTCACCACGGTCACGCCAGCGACCATTCGTCATCACGACGGAAAACAGCGTTTGAATGCCAGCAGCCATTTCGGGTTTCCTTGCAACCGGACGCGGCGCGTGACAAGCGCCCACAAAAGGTTCCGTTCGCCTGCCAGAAATCCCAGCCAGGTTTCCGAATCGGCAATGACCTTGATGTTCGGCTTGCCCAGCAGTCCGTCCTCGACGGTCAGTTTTCCGGCGCGAATTGTTACTGTCGCCTCGGCTGGCTCGTTGCCGGTGAATACGAAATGGTAAATGGCGTCAAGTTTGCCGGCGGCGTGGCGCTGAAACGAAAGCGGCATTCCAAACAGCAGGTTGGCGATGCTTCGCGGACGCAGCGAATTGCGCACCTGTCGCACGGTCTTGTGCGGATAACGCTTCTGCACGTGCGTCTCAGCGTCCGAGCCGCGCACCACATACACAGGCTCGCGCTTGGCCTGCAACGGGCGCACCACGTCATCGGTAAAATCCTTCTTCGATGCGAGGTAATGCCCGATCACGTCTTCGCCCGCCGGACACACCGCCATGCAATACGCAGCCTTGTAGTTTGCGCCAAAAGAAAGGCTTTGCCACACCGAAACCGATTCCGACTCCTTCACCTGTCGCCGGTAATCCAGCCCGTGTTTACTGTCGGCAATCGTTTCGACCCAATCTTCAAACCCGCCCATGAACTCGCGGTAATTGTGCGTGTAGCACGAGGAGAAATTGAACGCGCCATCCGCGCCAATCGCGCCAACCGGACACGCGGCTACGCACAATTTACATTCCAGACACGGGTTGTAATCGAGTTCGTGCGAATATGCGCTGATCTCCGCGCCAACCAGAATCGTGCCGAGCAAAATGAAATTGCCGAAGCGCGGATGAATCACGTTACGATGAATGCCCATGCGACCCAGCCCCGCCGCAACCGCGACCGGCTTGTGCGCCACCATCCAAATCCGCTCGGTCATCCAGCGGTTGGCCTCCATCGGAAACCCCATCGGCGGATTCAGCGCCCGAATCCCCGCGCCTTCCAGAGCCGCCGTAATGCGTCGCGCCACATCGTTGACCTCGTCGCCGGTGTGATGAAATTCCAGATTCGCGACCGAGCGCGCCGGGTTGCGAACATTGTCGCGATTCATCCGCAGCACAAAACTGATGAGACTGCGCGTGTGCGGAAAAGCGCGTTGAATGTGTGGGCGTTCCTCTGCCAGCGCCGGACGGTCAATTTCCACAAAGCCGACATCATCGGCGCCTGCGTCGAGACACAACTGCCGCAGCCAGGCAGCATCCAGTGGTTCGGATGTTTTCTGTAGCGCAGGTCTTTGTTGATGCGCTTTGACCGTGGGATGTTCCTTGAATGGTGTGTTCATAAAATCAGTCCAGTTGAAATTGCTTGCGGAAACTTTTGTCGAACATGCCAGCGGGAACAAAGCGGCGCATTCGGCTCAAGGCGATACCCTTGCCGACCGGATAACGCAGCCGGGGCGACTTCGCGGTCAAGGCAGTCCAAACCGCGTCCGCCACCAGGCGAGGATCGTCTCCGCGTTCGATGCTTTGCAGCGCCATCTCGGTCATACGCTTTCGTTCTTCCGCGTAAGCTTCGAGATTGATTTTTGCAGACTTGGTGTTTCCGCTGAGATTGGTCTTCGTGTATGCCGGTTCAACCAACACCGCGCGCACGCCGAACCTCCTGATTTCGTGATCCAGCGTCTCGGTATATCCTTCCACAGCGTGTTTGCTCGCGGCGTAAATTCCCCAATACGGCGCGGGGAGAAAACCTACCACAGAACTGATGTTGACGATTCGCCCATAGCCCTGTTGTCGCATTCCCGGCAGGACGGCGTTCGTCACGCGCAACACGCCAAAGAGATTGGTTTCAAACTGCTGCCTGGCCTCTTCGATGCTGGTTTCTTCCAGCGCGCCCATAAATGAGTAACCGGCGTTATTGACCAGAAGCTGAATCGGGCCGGCTTTTTGCGCAACGCTCTGCACCGCGGCGTTCACGCCGGCGTCGTCCGTGACCTCCATGCGGACAAGTTCTACGCCGCGAATCGAACTGACCGACTGCGGATTGCGCACCGTGCCGAACACGCGCGCGCCGCGCGCCGCCAGTAACTGGGCGATTTCCCGCCCGATGCCGGAGGAAACTCCGGTGACGAATGTGGTTTTGTTTGCTAGTGAAGTGTGCATATACACAATTTAATTCTCAATTTGCCACCTTTAGTGGCATTCAGGGTTATTGGTTTATTGGTTCAGGGACAGCGCCGCAGTTTCGAGATCAGAGAGTATGGCAGACCAACGTTTTTCACCGAGTGTTTTGACCACGGCGCTTTGGGCGGATCGCCAGGCTGGCATGGCTTCCTCAATTTTCTTTCGCCCTTTGGCGGTAATTGACAGTTCCACACGGCTACCGCGCCCGCCGCCGACGGCTTTGACGAAACCATCCCGCTGCAAGGGTCGGAGATTACGCACGAGTGACGTGCGCTCCAACCCAAGCCAATCGCTTAATTCCGCCATCGTCCAACTTTCTTTTGAATTCAAGGCAAGCAAAATTGACCCCTGCGTGGGGCGGATGCCATGCCGCCGCATTTCCGCGTCAAAAAACTGCGTCACTGCCCGCGTCACCCAACGCAGGTTGAAGCACACGCAATTCTCCATTGCTGACATATCTAGTTCTTTAGACATCTTAGTGTGTGTATACACTACTGAACTTACTTTGTCAAGCAACTGCTTGACTGATGCTGGTATTTCACGCCTTCGCCTAAACCTCCGTGCCCTTCTGTCGTTGAAGATTTGACTGGGCGCGCTGGTGACTGTAGCAGAATTCCTTTCAGCACATCGCTCCCTGCTGGGGAAAAGTTAAGGTAGGCAAACTGAGAAGCGTGAGGGATGCCCACGCTTCTCAGTTTGCCTCTCGGTTTACGCAAAACTGAAATCCTGTTTTGTCATCGGCAGCGCGCGAAGGCGTTCGCCTGTGAATGAAAACACCGCATTGGCAATCGCAGATAAAAACGGTCTCTCGCTGCGGCGCGCGTCTGTTCCATTCCGGGCTTACTCGCACCGCAGCGCCACAAGCGGGTCAACTTTGGCGGCGCGGCGCGCAGGCAAATACCCGGCGACCGCCGCGACTGCTAACAGTAACGCCACCGCTAAGCCAATCGTCAGCGGATCGTTCGGTTTCAGTCCGAACAGCAAACTTTCCGCCCACTGTGTGGCAAGCAGCGCAGCGCCTAATCCAATCGCCACACCGAGCGCGACCCAACCAAGCATTTCACGCAAAACCAATCGCCTGACTCGTCCCGCGCTCGCGCCGAGCGCCATCCGAATACCAATCTCGTGTGTGCGCCGCGCTACGTCGAGCTTCAGCACGCCGTACACCCCGATGCATGCCAGCAGCAGCGCCAGCCCCCCGAAAAACAGCGCGAGCGTCGAGAGCAGGCGTTCCTGCAACAGCGATTGGTTAACCTGTTCGTCAAGCGTAGCGAGATGGGTAAGCAGAATGTCATTGCCCGCCGCGCGCACTTCATTGCGGACGGCAGTCGTCAAGTCAAGCGCGCGCCCTTCGCCGCGCACCGCGAGCATCAATCGTCCCAATTGATCAATCGCTTGCCGCATCGGCAGGTAAACCGCCCGCGTGTCCGGTTCGCGCAGGTTGTTATAGCGCGAGTCTCTGACCACGCCCACCACCTGATAAACCGCAGGCGCAGCTTTCGCGCCCCGATTGAAGCTGAGGTGCGCGCCGATTGGATTGCGGTCGCCGAAATAGAAGCGTGCTGCGGTTTCGTTGAGCAACGCGACTTGCGGCGCAGCCTCGTTATCGCCTTCGTTGAAGCTACGCCCTTGCAACAGGCTGATGCCGAAGGTTTGGAAAAAGCCCTGTGAGACTTGATTGAGCCGAACTTCCTGTTCCTGCGGTGTGGCGGGAGTAAAACCCGCGACCTCAACCGATTTGACCGCATCAACCCCGCCCAGTGGCGTGATGGTTGACAAACTCGCAGCCCGCACGCCCGGCAGCCTGGTGACGCGCGCCAAAATGTCTTGCCACAAATCAGACAATCGCTCGTCCCGATAAAGCGCCGCCGAAGGGTTCACGCGCATCGTCACCACGCCGTCGCTGCGGAAACCCGCATCCAGGTGCTTGAGATTGCGCATGGTTTGCAGGAACAATCCCGCTCCGACCAGCAGGGGCAATGCCAGCGCGACTTGCGTAACCACCAGCAAATTGCCAAAGCGCGAACGCCGCCGCGTATTCATACTGGTGTTCTCCTTGAGCGCGGGCGCGGGGTCAAGATGTGTCGCCTGCCAGGCAGGGGCAAGTCCGAAGAGCAATCCGGTCAGTAAAGCGACGCCCGTGGTGAAGAGCAAGACGCGGTAATTGAGCGTCACATCAATGAACAGGCGGTCACTGCCACTAGCAAAGAAACTCTTCAGAAAGTCGCCGCTCCAGTGCGCGAACCACAGCCCCAGCAACCCGCCGCAGCAAACCAGCAACAGGCTTTCGGTCAACAACTGGCGCACCACTCGCCCTCGACTCGCGCCCAATGCCAGCCGCACGCCGAATTCTTTACGACGCGCCGTAGCGCGCGCCAGCAACAGGTTCGCCACATTCGCGCAGGCTACAGCCAGCACGAGCGCGACCATCACCATCAGGGTTTGCAGTGGGCGGGAAAACTGCCGCCGCACGGTGTCCAGCCCTCTGCCTGCGGGAGTAAGTTCGATGCGCGCGAAGGCGTCGCGCCGCATTTCGGCTGAGACCGTGGTTTCTGTCATGAAGGGCTGAAAAATCGCCTCCAACTCCGCCTGCGCCTGGGCGACGGAAGCATCAGGTTTGAGCCTGCCGACGGCGTTGAACCACCAGGTATTTTTGGAAGCCAGCAGGCGCTGCCCTTCAAACATCAGCGGCAACGAAATGTCCATTTCAGCGCCGGCAAACAAGCCATAGAATTCGGGCGGCGACACCCCGATGATCGTTACGGGATCGTTGCCAATTTCTACCACTTTGCCGATGACCTCCGGGTCGCGACCGAAGCGACGTGTCCAGTAGTTGTAACTGATGACCGCAACGTAGCCATCCGGCCCGCCTTTTCCCGGCACTGCATCATCTGCGGGGCTGAGCGCGCGCCCCAGCGCCGGGCTGACGCCAAGCACCGCAAAGTAATTCCCTGAGACAAACTGCCCCTGAATCTCTTCGCGTTGGCTATCAATCCTGATACGCAGATCACGCCGGGTGAAAGCCGCCAGCCCGGTAAAAGATTGACTCTGGTCGCGGAATCGCTCAAAGCACGGATACGGTGGCGCGCCGCCGCCGCCACGCGCGCCTACATTGTTGACAAAATAGAGTTGCTCCGGCTCTGCGACCGGCAGCATTCGCAGCAAGACCGCATCCATCAGGCTGAATACGCCCGTGTTTACCCCGATGCCCAGCGCGAGGCTGAGCACAGCCACCAGCGTGAAGCCTTTCTGTTTGAACAGCATTCGCAGACCATACCGCAAGTCTTGTCCCAACTGTTCGAGCCAAGCCCAGCCCCACATTGCGCGTGTGACTTCTTTGACCAAACCGACATTGCCGAATTCGCGCAAGGCATTGGCGCGGGCTTCGTCAGGCGCTTCGCCGCGCGCGATGCGGTCGCGGATCGCTTCATCGAGATGATGGCGGATTTCCATGTTGAGTTCCTCGTCTTTGCGTTGTCGCCAGAATTGCATACTTCACGCCCCTTCTGATGGATTCAAGATGCCCGCCATTGCTGCGGTCAGCCGCTCCCAGTTGGAGCGTTCGGCGGTGAGTTGTTTCTTGCCAGTTGCCGTCAGTTGATAGCTTTTGACCTTCTGGTTGTTTTCCGACACCGTCCATTCGGACTTGATCCATTTCTTGCGTTCCAGCCGGTGCAACGCCGGGTAAAGCGAGCCGGTGTCCACTTGCAGCACTTCGCCCGAACCGGCGCGAATTGCCTGGCTGATGCCGTAGCCGTGGCGCGGCCCCCATTGCAAGGTTTGCAGAATCAGCAGGTCAAGCGTCCCCTGCAGCAGCTCGATGCGGTTTTCGTAGCTTCGTTTCTTGTGAGGTTTCATCGCGGTGTTCCTTTCCTGAAAATATCGTAGGATGTACCCACTCTACACCTATAACCTGTAGTTTGTCTACAGCCGTTGGGCTTGCGCCGCAACGGAACCGTTCGTGCGCTCATCAGCGACGCGGCAATTGGCTGGCTTAATGTCATTGCCCTTTCAGGGTGCCACAACTCGGCGGCATTGCCTTGCACAAAAAAATTCAGCGCGGGCGTATTCTCATACGCCCGCGCTGAATTTTTTTGAACACTTATAAAATGGTAAGCGGCTCTACTTCACAATACTTTCACGCGAAGCTGAAACCCTGCTTCGTCATCGGCAGCGCGCGAAGGCGTTCGCCCGTTGCCGTGAAAATCGCATTGGCAATCTCAGGCAGAATCGGCGACTGTACGGAATTGCCGAATCCTGCCGACGGATTATTTTTTCAGCGAAGCCATATCAATCACAAAACGATACCGCACATCGCCTTTCAGCAAACGCTCATAGGCTTCATTCACCTGCTGAACTCCGATCAATTCAATATCCGCAGTAATGTTATGCTCAGAACAAAAATCCAGCATCTCCTGGGTTTCAGCAATGCCGCCAATCGGTGAGCCTGAAAAACTCCTTCTTCCCAAAATGAGATTAAACGAGGCTACCGGCAGCGGCTCCATCGGCGCGCCGACCAGCACCAAATTGCCGTCAGCCTTCAGCAGGTTCAGATAAGCGTTAATGTCATGCGGGGCAGATACGGCATCGAGAATAAAATGGAGACTTTTCGTCTTGGCATTCATCTGCGCTGCGTCAGTGGATAAAACGACTTCGTCCGCTCCCAATTTTTTCGCGGCTTCGGTTTTGGAAGGTGATGTCGTGAAAACCACAACGTAAGCGCCCATCGCTTTGGCGAGTTTGATCGCCATATGCCCCAGTCCGCCTAAACCGACAATGCCTGCTTTTTTGCCCGCTCCACCCTGCCAGTGCTTGAGCGGCGAATAAGTGGTGATGCCTGCACAAAGTAACGGAGCCGTAGCCGCGAGGTCTAAATTCTCCGGCACTCGCAGCACAAAGTCTTCATCAACCACAATGCTTTCCGAGTAGCCGCCGAAGGTTTGTCCGCCTAAGAATTTGTCCGGTGAGTTGAATGTCAAGGTACTGCCCGGTTCACAAAGTTGCTCCAAGCCTTGCTGACAATATTCACACTCCCTGCACGAATCTATCATGCAGCCGACTGCGGCAAGCTCGCCGACTTTGAATTTCGTCACCTGACTGCCGACCCGGGTTACTCTGCCGACAATCTCGTGACCGGGAACAATCGGATAAATGGTGTTTTGCCATTCGTTTCTCGCCGAGTGCAAATCCGAATGACAAATGCCGCAATAAAGGATTTCGATTTCGACATCTCGTGGGGTGACCATTCGGCGTTGAATGTTCAATTGTTTTAATGGCGCATCGGCGGCTTCGGCGCCGAAGGCTTTAATATTTCTTACTTCCATTTGTTGCTCCTTGATGATCATTTTTTCAAAGACAGTAATAAGATTTCTATTTTGCTTGTCGTTTGGTTCCAAACCGTTTAGCGTCCGGTCATCTTCTGTAAATGTTCCGGGTATCGCGCTCCCTGCACCGTAATCTGCGAGGTGGCGCGATCAATTTCGCGTAGATCGTCGGGCGTCAGTTCTACTTCAACGGCGCCAATATTTTCCTGTAGGCGGTGCAGTTTCGTAGTTCCCGGAATCGGCACAATCCAGGGCTTCTGTGCAAGCACCCAGGCGAGCGCGATTTGCGCGGGCGTGGCATGCTTTCGTTCTGCGAACTTGCCAATTAAATCCACCAAAGCCTGATTTGCTTTGCGAGCCTCCGGCGAAAAGCGCGGAACAAGGCTGCGAAAATCCGTGCTGTCGAATGTCGTGTTGGCGTCAATCGTGCCCGTCAGGAAACCTCTCCCCAGCGGACTGAAAGGAACGAAGCCGATGCCGAGTTCTTCAAGGGTCGGCAGTATTTCCGCTTCCGGTTCGCGCCACCACAGCGAGTATTCGCTTTGAAGTGCCGTAACCGGTTGAACGGCGTGGGCGCGACGAATGGTTTGCGCGCCTGCTTCCGAAAGACCGAAATGCCTGACCTTGCCTTCTTGAATCAAATCTTTGACGGCTCCCGCCACATCTTCAATCGGCACATTCGGGTCAACGCGGTGTTGATAGAACAGATCAATAACGTCGGTCTTGAGTCGTTTGAGCGAGGCTTCGGCAACTTCTTTGATGTGTTCCGGTCGGCTATCCAGCCCACCGATACCACGCTCTGCTGTGGGATCAATTTTGAACCCGAACTTGGTGGCGATGATCACTTGTTCGCGAACGGGAGCGAGCGCTTCGCCAACGAGTTCTTCGTTGGTGAACGGGCCATACACTTCAGCGGTATCAAAAAACGTAATGCCGCTTTCAACAGCGGCGCGAATCACCGCGATCATCTGCTGTTTGTCTCCCACTGGGCCATACCCGAAACTCATTCCCATACAGCCGAGACCGAGAGCCGAAATTTCTAAATTGCTATTTCCAAGTTTTCGTTTTTGCATAATTACTCCTTCGAGGCGCCGGCAATCGGCTTACCTCAACCTTCTTCAAATATTTTTTTGTTTGGTTAGCAGCCATTTTTTATCCTTCTGCTTGAGATTGATTATAAAGGCTGCGGAATGCCGGACGGTAAGACGATAGTCGCGAATAATTGTACAATCCTGCAAAACTCTTGCGCGCGGCGTGCTCATTAGAAACAAAGCGATTAATATGAGCTTATGAACTTTCGAGACACGAAACGCGAGAAACACCGGATGCAAAGCAACCGGGAAGAACTGGTCGAGCGCATGGCGCGCGTGCTTCCCGATGACAAAGTATTAGAAGTCTTTCCCGGCTTTTTTCTCGCTCGTTCATCTCAACCGACGGAGATGCTGCATTCCGTGTTCGAGCCTGCCTTTTGCGTCATTGCCCAGGGCAGCAAGGAGGTGCTTTTAGGTGAAGAAGTATTCCGCTACGATTCGGGACATTACTTAATCTCTACGGTTGATTTGCCAATCGTCAGTCAGGTCGTCGAAGCTTCTGAGGAGCGCCCCTATTTGAGTTTTCGATTAAATCTCGAGGCTGCGTTAGTCGCCTCACTCATGATGGAATCCGGCATTGAAACTAAAAAAAGCGACGCCAGCGTCAAGGCGATGGATGTCAGTTCGATTGATGCCAATCTGCTGGATGCGGTTCTCAGGCTGATCAGACTTCTCGACACCCCGGATGAGATGCAGATGCTTGCGCCGCTGATCATTCGCGAGATGGTTTATCGACTTTTAAGAGGCGAACAGGGCGCGCGGCTCACCCATCTTGTGGCTTCGGTAGGCGACACTCAGCGCATTTCCAAAGCCATCGGGCATCTGCGCGAAAACTTTGACCAGCCGCTTAAAATTGAAAATATCGCGCGCGAATTCGGCATGAGTGTTTCGGGGTTCCATCATCACTTCAAGTCGGTGACGGCGATGAGTCCTTTACAATTTCAAAAACAATTACGCCTTCAGGAAGCCCGCCGCTTGATGCTTGGCGAAGACCTCGATGCTGCAAGCGCCGGGTTCCGTGTCGGCTACGAAGACCCATCGTACTTCAGTCGCGACTACAAAAAGCTTTTTGGCGCTCCGCCCCTACGCGACATTGCCAGACTTCGCAATGCACTTGAATCAAGATAGGTTATCGCTTGGAGCGATTTGCGATTGCCTTTACTTTGAATTGGTTGAGCAAGCGGTCTGCGATTTGCCAACGACGCGGTCAAAGACCGCTTGCTCAACCGGCGCGGCGTCTTTACTGGCAATGGCTGAATTTCAACTCAATTTCTGCACCAACATAATCGGCAAGGCGGGGTGTTTATCAAGCACGCGAAAGCGCGCCTCGAAATCTTCGGGTTTGACCGAGCCGCGTAAATCAACGACGACCATTTCACCATCCGGGATGCGTTCCGATGAGCCGAAGACGCGGTAACGCGAAGCGCGAACCGTCACCAATTTAATATCAAAATCCGCAGCCCGTTCGGCTTCCTGTAAACTCAAAATTTTCATTTCGTCAGTTCCCTTTCCAAACGATTTTCTATCTCTGCAATGCAACGCGGCACATCACGCAAACTGGTCGTCACAAAATGGGCATCGCTTCTTTCGCCATCAAGCATCGGCGTCACTCCGACAAAGCGAATCGAATAAAAGCCCGCGCGATTGGCGCCGACAATGTCCGTGTGTTCGAGGTCGCCGATATGCACACAGGCTGCGGGTTCAGCAGCAAGCTGACGATGGGTTTGCGTGAAGACCTCAGGATGCGGTTTCGACCGTCCCGCTTCATCGGAAAATACCAGTGATTCAAAGAATTCTAAAACGCCTGCCTGTCGCATCACTTCGCGAAGTATGCGTCCCGGCGAAAAGCCGATGTCGGATATGATGCCGAGCCGGTAATGTCGGGCGAGATGTTCAACCACTTCAAACGCGCCGTCAATCAACGTCGGCGGGCGTTCAAGTATACCTTCTTCGTAGGCGATAACCACTTCGTTAAACACCTCATCGGGAAGCGTCACGTCGAGTATGTTCAACACACGTCGCAACCGGTCGGCAGCAACCAGTGTGCGATGTTCCAGCGTCCAGATTAAATGATGGGATTCGGCTTCGCGCAAAGTGGCTTCGGCAACCTGCGCTTCGGTGACAGCGTATCCAAGTTCGCGTAAAGCGCGTGTGAGGAGGCGACGACGAGTATCCTGATAGAGCTTGAAACCGCCGTCCTGTTCGGTAAACAGGGTATTCCAAAAATCGAATGAGATGGCTTTGATATGATTCGCTTGCTTCAAATTTGTCCTTATAAAAATTGGTTTTGCTTTCTTGAAATTTTATTGTAACGATTAGGGCGATGGTCAACAAAGCGAGAAAAGCAGAAAGGGAGAGAGGGAGCAAGGGAGCAAGGGAGCGTGGCGCAAACTCCATTCATTCAATCTCGTTTGCCGATTACCTTGCTCAATTTCAATCCGCGCTTGAAAAAGTCTTGAGTGATTTCAACATCACCTCGATTAAAGAAAATCAGCTAGCGCAGTTGGTCAAACATTACGAATTGATGTTGCGGTGGAATCAGCGCACCAATTTGACCCGCATCATCGAACCCGTTGATGCCGCGCGCCTGCATTATGGCGAATCGCTTTTTGGCGCGCAGTTTGTCGGTCAGGCAAAAACTCTTTTAGACATCGGTAGCGGCGCGGGATTCCCCGGGCTTCCGTTGGCAGTGGCTTTGCCCGAGGTTGAGGTCACGGCGCTGGAAGCCAATCAAAAAAAATCGCTGTTTCTTTATGAAGTCAAAGACGCGCTCAGTTTAGCGAATTTCAAAATTGCCGGTTCGCGAGTTGAAGCTTTCGATTTATCAACGTTTGAAAGGCTCACCAGTCGCGCCCTTGATCGCGCCGACGAGATGATGCCGCAGGTGTTAAAACGAATGCGCGCAGAGCAAAAACTGATGCTCTATTGCGCGCCCGATATGGTTGACCATTTGAAAAAACAAACTGCTGAAAAATTGGTTATTGAAACCCACGCGATTCCACAATCCGATTCACGGTTGATTGCGATTTTCTCTCACATTTAAGCGACCCAATGAGCGTTTGCGCCTGTTGAATTATTTGCAGTGCGCGCGAGTCGTGTTCTATAAAATCTCAGTGTCTCAGTGGTTTTTCTTTTTCACCACAGAGACATTGAGACACTGAGGCTGAGTATAGTTTTTTCTCATTGTACTCAGAGAGAAGCGATTTAATTCGCGCACATTTCAGTTATTTCACCGTCGAGTCATAAACTACTTTGGAAATATCCGCGACCAATCGATGTGCCTGTTTGCCATCGGCAAATCCGCGCGTCAGCACCACCAGCACGTAAGGCTTGCGCCCCTTTGGAAAAACGATTGCCGCATCGTGATAGATTCTGGTAATCGAGCCGGTTTTATGCGCCACTTTCGCATCGCGACTGACGCCCGCCGGAATGCCTTCGTTAAAATGCTGCGTCAGTAACACCTGAATCATTTCATCGGAAGCCTGACGGGAAACCGCGCGACCTTCGGCAATACGGCGCAAGATAATCATCAAATCGCGCGCCGTCGTCGTGTTATTCATTTTGCGCTCAAAGGCTTTGTTGTCTTCGACGCCGCGCAACACCTGAATGTTTTTTGCGCCCATCTCGCGCATGGTCTTCATCACATTTTTAGCATCAACGCGCTCAATCAAAATATTGGTAGCCAGATTGCTGCTCATCACAATCATCAGGCGCATCAATTCGCGAATCGTCTCTTTTTCGCCGATGCGTTTATACAGGGTCGGTTCGGAATCGTCATCCTTGCCGATTGAGAAATGGCTGCCATCGGCGATGCTCACAAAATCATTTTTAATTTCGATTTGGTCATCAAGTGAAAATTTTTTCGCAGCGGCTTGCCGGTAAAGTTCCAACATCACCGGCACCTTCATCGTCGATGCCGCGTGTAAGCTTTCATCAGGGTTCATCAAAAGTTCATCGCCGGTTTTCAAGTCATAAAAGGCGACGCCGACTATCTCTGCGCCGCTTTGTTGGATTAAGGCTTCGATTTTTGCCCGCATCGCTTTCAAATCGGTTTTCGCAAAAGCTTGCGGCATCGAGGAACTGAGGAAAAGCCATAAAATCGCAGACACAACCATTTTTTTTCGACACCAGGTTTGATTCATCACCTTCATCACTTTTTATTTTCAGAAATTTTTACGGACAGGTAGTTACAGGATTCGGGCATTGCCCGTTGGGGCTGAGCCACCCTTTGATGCTTTTGCTTTGCACCTGCGCCCATTTGCCTGCGCAACCGATAATCAAGACTTCGGATTCGGCAGGGATTCTAGTCACCACTTTGCTCTTGAGGTTCGCTTGTTGAAAGATTCGCGCCTGATAGCCGCCCGCTCCATCCGGTCGAATGGAGGTTGCCAGTTTTGAGGCGAAAACATAACCCGTACCGTTGAATAAGGGCTCGCCTTCCAAGGTTTCAGCCATTGCGATTCTGACCCACGCGCCGCTTGCGCCACTAATGTGAATCAGGTTCGGCTCCTCTTTTTTTGGCAACACGGCAATCACCGGATAATCTTTGCCCGGACCCGAACGCACATTCAATCCGTTCGGGTCATCTTCAATCATATAGGCATCAATGTCGCACGCCTCGGTTGGCGGATTTGCCGGTTTCGATTGTCGGGTTGAAAGACTTGTCGAAGATGAAACGGAAGCGACAAAAAGCGCAAGCATGGCGGCTGTCGAAAACAGGAATTTGATTTTCATAGCCGCACAAGTTTAATACGGGTTCGCCGATTTGTTTAGCGCAAATTATTTGCCTTTGAATGACCGCGCCATCAGTCCTAAGCCTGCGGCAAACAAGATAAGCATCACCAGCACATTGAAAAGACTCGTGGTGCGAAAATAGATTTGCAGATTGCTAATCACCCCGACCAGGATGATGACCAGTCCGCCACCGGCAAGCACCCATCCGAAAATTGATTTGCCATTAAAGAACAATAGTCCGATGCCGATGATTAATGGAATCAACGTAAACCCGAAGGTATTCGGCCCGAACCATCCCCAATAGGCACTGGTTACCTGCACCTGCTGCATAATCAAGTAACCTCCGGCGATGGCGAGCGCCAGCCCGAATAAAAACATTCCCAAGCCGCCGGGCGTTCCCCCGGGTCCTTGAAATTTGCGTTTATATTCTTCGTTGAACTCTTCCGTTTGATTCATAGTCTGCACGTTATCACCTCGTTTCTTTGCGGTCAATCATTCCCGCATTCCCTGTTTTGGTTAGGAGCAAAATGCTTGCGATACCAATTTCCAGGCAAGCGCGCGGCGAGACGTTTGGCAAAAATAGTTCTGACCACACTTGAATTTTCCTGTATCGCCTTCAGAAAATTTCCAAATGCTTTTCTTGATTGCTGAAGAAATTGGAACTAACCTGTTGAAAATGGCTTTTAACCAGAGAAGCCGAGAGGAATAAGCAATGATTAACAACCGATTATTTGCCATCACACTTTTTATTTTTTTAACTGCGGGTTTAACCGGGGCTTTCGCGCAAAGCCAGAATACGCAGGAACAGAAACCCCGCGCGCCACGTCAGCAGACCAAACCGGTGGCGGATGAAAAACCCGAAGTCACGGTTGAAGAAACCAGTGAACAATTGCTGCGCCGCACGCTTGATAGTTTATCCGAACAAATCGGCAAACTCGCATCCGAAGTTCAACGCATGCGCCAGGAAACCGAACGCAATTCGACGATGCTCGAACTGCTGCTGAACGAAGAGCGCCTCGCCAAGATTGAAGACAAAATGGACGAGGCGATTACCACCAAAGCGCAACTCGATAATCAGGAAGCCGACCTGCAACGGCGTTTGCGCAATGTGCCACAGGAAGTTGCGCTTCGCGGCGGTTTCGGCGCATTGCGTAAGGATGAAGCCGAAGCCGCTTTGCGTCAGGAATATCAACGCGCCATTGAAAGCGCGCGTAGCCAACAATCAACCTATCAAACCCGCATCGGGGATTTGCAAGCGCAAGCCGACCGTTTGAAAGCGCGCATCGAAGCATTAAGAAAAAAAGCCGAACGCCTGGAAACTCGCGTTGATGGGCAGGAAAAATAACGGCGTGATAAATAACCGCCGCCGGACAATTCACGTTAGGCGGCAGAGGTTCTTCCCTATGCTGTCCTTATACTATTGAATATGAAAGAAGGAGGCTGTTATGCAATTGTCCGATGAAAAGCTAAAGGAAATCAGAACGAAGCTACCTGATATTTCGCCACTCAAGAAATGCCTTTTTATAGAGCCAAACATTGTTGCCACTCAAATGAGGCTGCGTGGGCGACTCGATGTTGCTGTTATATGCTTTCAGGATGCCTATAATGTCGCATGGGAAGTTTCTCACGCTTTAGGTCAGGCTCATAGCCACTTAGCCTGGAATCGTGAGGAAAGACCTGATGGTCCTACAGAGTTTGAAGCAATTCTACTTGGGAAGTTTTACGCTGATGATGTTGCACTTAGACTTTATGCAGCAGGAGAGCATACTGCTAATTTCATTGCAAACTTCCTTGATATTGCCGAAGATGACCTGAAACCGTATAAAGAGAAGAATAATCTTACATCTCGCGCAGCTATTGTCGGAACATATATGGGCAAGCAGATGCCAAATCACCCAATCACGGCAGCTATAAGGAAACTAAGAACTGAAAAAAATTGGGATGAAACAATGAAGTACCGAAATAAATGGGTACACGACCAACCTCCTCTTATGGAAGGTATGGGCATCCTTTATGAAAGGAAGCCACGAGCAACTAAACGAGAGGGCTATACTGACGTATTTATCGGTGGTGGAGATGCGCCTACTCTCAAAGTTGATGACCTCATTGAAATGGTGTCTTCGGCTTCACAAGCATTTGTAGAGTATATGATTGACCTATTGGATATTCTGATTACGCGCCTTGAAGAGATAGGCATAACTATTGATGGCGAAGCGGGGAGAGTCACTTTTCGCATTTAAAAGATGTATCGTCAGTCAACAAGCCGCCTAACAATGGCGTGAACTGGAGCGCGCGAAGCGGACTTCTCATAGTTTCTTTTAGTGCCGCACGCGCGCCCGATTACGCGGGGCGTTAGGCATCTATAAGTTTCGCAATGTCATTATCCGATCAAATACAGCAACGGATAGACGAACTGCTCGCAGATGCCGAGCGAATGAACTCCGAAGAGTGGCAAATAGCCGCTTCTCAAAACGCATTGCCAATTTATCCCGGATGGACTGGATACATTGCGATTCGCCCTGATGGTTCGTTTCTATTCTGTGGAGATGACGGCACGGTCGAGAACTCGGTTGAGCCGGAGTGGCAATTAGTCGCCCTGATTGAAGAAAGCAAGAAGCATCCAGAGTTGGAAGCGCTGCTGCCGAGGCGGACAGCGGCGGCAAGTGTGTGTGTTGATTGCCAAGGCAGCGGGAGAAGCAGTGTTGAGGGGCAGCAGTTTGACACTTTCATTTGCGGAAAATGTTATGGCTTAGGGTGGGTCGATGAACAGATCAAAGCGCTATCGGAAGAAGTGCGAGCAAGGATACCGGGCGCATTCTGACGATGCCTGACCAGCGATTACCGGAGCGCGTAACTCCGCGGCTCTCATGCAATCAGTGCTAATCGCGTCCGGTCAATCGCGGCATTAGACCAATTTAGATTTTCATGAAGAAATCTCTGATACAAGGAATACTCAGTCTAATTTGCTATGGACTGATAACCTGCCAAAACCAACCGAAGCAAAATGTCATCACAACAAATGAAAACCAACCTCAACTTCAAAAGCAGGAGATTGTGCTTAGCCAAATACCTGCCCCCGATTTAACTGATAATGACTTTACTTGGGCTTGGGTTAAAGTTTCTAAAAATAACAAACGCTATAAACCTATTCGACTTGATGAGTTCAAAATTAGCGGACTTCGTCGATTTCAGTGTCACCAATTAGGCGAATGTTACATTATCGTAGCTGATCAAAAAGTAAAAGATGCTTCACGGTATAAGATTCTTGTTTTATATGCGCGTGATTACAGTTATAAACACCGAGATTACAAACCATATTGGGTAACCTGCAATTATGATCTGACAAGAACAAGCCTCTGGAATTCAAATATAGGGGTTGTAGCAATAGAGTATTTAGGGACAGGCGGACATAGGGTTTCTATTTTAAAGTGGGATGAAGAGAAAAAGACTTTCACCTGTGTCGAGGTTGGCTCGTTCTCACTGGTGTTTCCTGCGGAGTAACACCACACTTCTAACAAATCTGCTCTACAAAAACGTGCTTGAAAGTTTCTTTTGTTTTTATTGGTTCTTGTAACAATCGTCAGTTGAGTGATTAAACAACTAACGACTGTTACAAGGTAAGTTCTATTTGTCAGTGATGACAATTTTGACGGGAACTTCAACGACAGGTTTTTGCGCATCGTCGGTTTCGATGCGAATCATCCCTTCGTAGCTTCCGGGTTTGGGCAGGTTTTGCGGGTCAGTGCTGAGCCTGACCAGATAATTGCTGCCCGCGACCATTTCCTGAATTTCAGGTTTTAAAAACTGAATCGTCGAACTCACCGCTTTAATCTTGAAAGTGCCCGCGAGTTTTCTAATCCCCAATCTGCCAACCCGATTGGCGAACTCTTTCAAACTCGAAAGCGGAACCTCGCCACAATTCACCACGCTTGGCGCAAAGGTCAAACTCTCAGCCGGGACTTTTAAAGCAAGCACGATATCGAAGGTCTGCACTTTATCGCCGGTATTCTGCAAAGTAATTTTGACATTGCGCGCGCCCATTTCGCCGACCGGTTCGGTTTCCACTTCGAGAAAATAATTGGCGCTTGCCGGGTCGCGACGCAAGGTGTACTTCGCGTCTTTGAAATCGTTCGATACCAGTTTCAATTCGCCCGCCTGCGCGTCATCAGTTCGGATTTTATAAATCAACTTCACACGCTCCTGGCGTTCGACGACCATCTCGGAATGTGCCGTGGGATAAACTTTATAAAGCCCCACATCTTCGCCGCCGGTCAAATTGACCTTGGTCATGCGTTTGATGAATTCGGGAACCGGACGAATGAAACCGGTGCCTTTAATCTCAACCAGATTATTGCGCGGGTCATTGGTGTAGAGTTTGAATGTCGCATCGACCGCACCCATCGTATCGACGCCTTTGAAAATCAATCTGACGATGCCAGCCTGACCAGGCTGGATGACTTTATCGAAATAAAAGTCTTTCGCGGGACATCAGCTAGGCGTCGGTTTGCCGTTTACTACCAGCACCATGCGCTCTTTCATCAGGCGGGTTTGAAAATCCATCTCCTGCGTAGCATTCGCCGGGCGGTCTGAATAAATCGGTGATTCCGACAATTCAAGCGGCACATTGCCCAAATTTCGCACGCGAAAATAATGCGCCACCTCTTCGCCAACAAAAATATCGCCGAAATTGTATTTCGTCGCGTCAATATCGAAAACCGGCGCGGGCTTGGCTTTGCCGCCTTGCGCCAGGGCTTCGATGTCGGCAACTGAAATTGCAAAACCGAGCGCCACTATCAAACAGACAACCGATGGATGACAGCGAAACGGCTTATCCAGTAAATCGAACAGCTTTTGTTTAAGCATAGGTGAAATAGTAAAGAGGCTTCGGCAATGTTTCAAGGCGGGAAATTTCAATCGGCGCTTTCCGGTTCCAAAGCCGGTTCACTGCTTTGACGGTTTCCCGCCAGTTTAAATATGCCGATGCCAATCATATTGGCAATGAAAATCACGCCGGTAATTTTCAAGGCAAAGGTTGCGCGACTTGCCACATTGATAATCGGGAAAACCGAAAGCACAACGTAAAGCAGGGTCATCAAAAACCCCGATAGCGAAACCATTTTTAACCATCCCGGAAATTTCACATTGGCGTGTCTGAGTCCAATAAGCGGGATGGCAAACATCACCAAGTATGTCAGCGCATAAAAAATTCCTGCGGCATTTTGCAATAGTTGAAATGCCTCCTGTTCGCCTACACCAACCAGTCCCGCAAGCCCCATGCTCAAGGTAATCGCGGCAACCAGCAGAATCGAATTCACGGGGGTTTTGCGGGTCGCGTGCAGGCGCGTAAACCATTCGGGTAATAATTTGTCCCAACCGGCAACCATCGGCAACCGTGAGTTTGCCGAAAAATTGACGCTCGCCTGCGCAATACGCATGGCAAGCACCATTAAAATCGCCAGCGACACTACACGCACTGCAATGCCGAAGGGTTGAAAACCGATGCTTAATGCCTGCGGAATCGGACCAATCAAATCAATCTCATCAATCGGAATCAAAGCCAACATCGAACTCGTTCCCAGAATAAACATCACGGCGATGATCGGCGCAGCAATGATGACCGAACGATTGATGCTGCGCACCGGGTCGCGACATTCGCCCGCAAAGGTCGCCATATACTCGAAGCCGCCGAGCGCGCCAAATCCCATCTTGCCCAAAATATTTAAATTGAGTAGCGTCACTGCCGGGATGCTGATTTCCAGCGGGTTATAAGCAGGAATCGTCCCTTTCGCGACATTCAAAAACGGCAAAGCGATGAGCGCCGCAAATATAATAATCATCATCACACCGCCCGCATTATGCACCCATTTACCGACGCCAAGTCCGAGGATTGAAACCAAAGTCAGCGTCGCAATGACGAAAATACTGGCAGCGGTAATAAACCATTTGCTGCCCGCCATCCATTTCGCGCCGGTTGCATATGAGAGATTGGTGGCAAATTGCAGACCGATTTCCGAAGTCAATAAAATCACATAGAGCCAGAGATTCCAGGCGACCAGAAAGCCGACGAATTCATTGAAGCCGAATTTCGCCCACTGATATAAACCGCCTTCCAGCGGCATCAGTTTATTGAGATGAATCACCACGATTGCCGAAGGAATATAAAAAAGGGCAATGGCGGTGAGCCACAACAGCACATGGGCGTGACCGAGTTTTGCCGCCGCGCCAACCCAACCGAGTCCGACAATGAAAAGAATCTGAGTTAACACCAAATCCCATAGCCCAAGCTCTTTTTTGAAGACATCGCTGCGGGCTGCGATGCGCTCTTCGGCGTTGCGAAACTCAGCGGATAATTTTTCCTCGTCGTGCTGTGCCATTTGGTGGCGTGCAGCATAACCAACTTGCAGGGTTTATTCAACGAGCGAATGATTGTGCCGCATTCAAGATTTTTTGTATCCTTATGCCTTCTGTCAGCGTACAAGCTGTTTACTGCAATCATTAAAAGCTGGCTGTAATCGCATAGATGTCAGGAATCAGGAAGGTAACGGCAATCATTTGAAGTCTTCTGATTTGCATCTTCTAAGACAATCATCTGGCATCGCGCATCTTTTTGCTAAGGAGAATCTATGAATCGCATCAATAAATTTGCGGCGACATTCGTGTTACTGGCTTTAATTTCGTCGCTCGCTTTTTCAACCGCAGCGGATAAAAATAGCGCCAATGGTCGCGGCACCGTAAAAGCTGACGATTTGAAAGAATGGCTCGGCTATCTCGCATCAGACGAACTCGAAGGTCGTAACACCTTCAGCGAAGGACTCGGCATTGCTGCCGCCTACATCGCCGGGCAACTCAAATCCTGGGGCGTCAAACCCGGCGGCACCAACGGCTCTTATTATCAACGGGTCGCGGTGCTCGGCGTCAAAAGCGATAACCAATCCACCCTCACCGTTGAAGTGAACGGCGAGTCGCGCACTTTCAAAAATAAAGAAGGCATTAACTTTCCCGCGAATGTCGGTGGCAAACGCACCTTCACCGCAGACCAGATTGAATTCATCGGTTACGGCATCAACGCGCCGAACACTTCGTACAATGATTTCGCCGGTAAAGATTTGCGCGGCAAAGTTGCCGTGTGGATGAGTCAAACCGGACCGAAAGCCATGACCGGTTCGGCAAGGCGCGTGTTATTCGGGCGTTCGCGCGAAGCCATCACTCAGGGCGCGATTGCCAGTATCGGCGTGCAGGGTAATTTTCCGGGCGGCGGTCAAGCGCCGCAAAATGCCCAGGCGAATCCTGACGCGCCGGATTTCACGATTGCCGAAAAACTCGATAAACCCGTCCCGCCAGCGGTTTCGGTAAACGATGAGTTCTATGAATTTTTACTGAGCGCCGCAGATGTGAAATATGCCGACCTCAAAGACAAAGCCGCAAAAGGCGAACCGCTGCCGAGTTTCACTTTGAAAAATGTCAAATTCACCTTCAACCTCGATGCCGATTATCGCATCGTGCGCACCCAGTACACGCGCAACGTGGTCGGCATTATCGAAGGCACAGATGCGAAATTGAAAGATACCTATGTGGCTTTCGGCGCGCATTATGACCACGTCGGTTATTCGGAAGCCGAAATCAAACAGACTGAAAAAGGCGCGCGCTTAGCCAGAGGTCAGGGGCGCATTACGGAAGGCGCTGGCGCAGACCGCATCTGGAATGGCGCGGATGATGATGGTTCGGGAACCGTCGGCATTCTCGGCGTTGCCAAAGCGTTTGCAACGACCGCGAAACCGAAACGCTCGGTGATTTTCGTTTGGCACAGTGGCGAAGAGAAAGGCTTATGGGGTTCGCGTTACTATGTTGATTTTCCGACTGTGCCGGTTGAAAAAATCGTCGCCCAGGTCAACATCGATATGATTGGTCGCAACCGCGATAACAAATCCGAAGAAACGAGTACGGTCTACTGTGTCGGTTCCGACCGCATCAGCACGCAGTTTCACAACCTCACGGTTGATGCCAACAAAGCGTTAAGCAAACCGCTCAATTTGAATTATGAATTCAATGACCCGGCTGACCCTGAACAGATTTATTATCGCAGCGACCATTACAGCTACGCGGCAAAAGGCGTGCCGATTATCTTTTTAACTACGGGGTTGCATCCCGATTATCATGCCAATACCGATGCGCCTGAAAAAATCGAGTATGAAAAGATGGCAAACATTGCGCAGTACGCCTATGAAATCGGCAGGATGGTTGCCAACAACGATAAAGCTCCGATGCGTGACAACAAAGGGCCGCGCGTCGGCAAAGGTAGTTCAGGCAAATTGTAAAACCACCGGAAAACTCATTATTGAGAAAGCGGTCTTTAACTGATTGTTGAGAAAGCGGTCTTTGACCGCGTGACAGGTTGCGCATCAACCGACCGTTTAACCCAACAAATCATTTGGCGACCGCCACAAATAAAAAAAGCGGGGACTGGTGATGATTCCCCGCTTTTTTATTTGCATTTGTAGTGCAGAAATTTTAGCCCGGAGGCCAGGTCATATCGCGCCCACCCAGTAAATGAACGTGCAAATAATCAACGCTTTGACCGGCAGCCGCGCCTGTGTTGATGACCACACGATAACCGCTTTCGGCAATACCTTCTTTATTGGCGACTTTGGCGGCGGCAAATAACAAGTGCCCCAAAACTCGCTCGTCAGCTCGCGAAACATCATTGAGCGATTCCGGGTCAGTATTGCGTGGAATCAAAATAATATGCACGGGGGCTTGCGGATTGACGTCTTTAAAAGCGACAACTTCTTCGTCTTCGTAAACAATTTGCGCTGGCGCATCGCCTGTGATGATTTTGTGAAATATAGTGTCTTGTTCTGCCATTCGTAATTATCCCTCGCGACGATTATCAAACACGAACCTTTGTACAGTCAAACAAAAGTAGGCAGTAGGCAGTAGACAGCAGACAGTAAAAATTCAGTTTATAAAGATTTTTCAAAGGAAAAGGATTTATTTGGCGTTTTAACTGCCTATCGCCTGTTGCCGGTTGCCGACTATTTTTCTAACTCCTGAAGCGTTCGATTCGTCCGCCGACAGCGCGTAATTTCTCTTCGATTTTTTCATAGCCCCGGTCGATGTGATAGACGCGGTCAATGATGGATTCGCCTTCTGCCGCAAGCGCGGCAATCACCAATGACGCCGACGCCCGCAAATCCGACGCCTGCATTTTCGCGCCCGTCAATTTTTCGTTGCCTTCGACAATCGCCTGCCGCCCGCTGATTTTAATCTTCGCGCCCATTCTGAGTAACTCCGACGCATGCATAAAGCGATTTTCAAAAATGGTTTCGGTAATCACACTCGTCCCTTCTGCAAGCGTCATCAATGCCATGTACTGCGCCTGCATGTCGGTTGGAAAACCGGGGTGCGCCAGCGTCGTCACATCCGAATGTCGCAAAAGCTGAGCTGCTTTGACTCTCAGCGAAAAGGCATTGGTTTCTTCGATGACGACGCCGGTATCGCGCAATTTATAGATGACGGCGTGAATGTGTTGCGGATTGCAGTTGGTGATTTCGAGTTCGCCGCCGGTTATCGCCGCCGCTGCGATAAATGTACCGGCTTCGATTCTATCGGGAATAATCGTGTGTTCCGCGCCGCCCAAAGTTTTCACGCCTTGAATGCGCATCGAACTGCGACCCGCGCCTTCGATACGCGCGCCCATTTTGTTCAGGAGTTCCGCGAGGTCAACGATCTCAGGCTCACGCGCTGCATTGTTTAAAATGGTTTCGCCTTCGGCGAGCGCCGCCGCCATCATTAAATTTTCCGTGCCGGTGACGGTCACCGTATCAAAATCAATTTCTGCGCCGCGAAGCCTTTCAGCGCGCGCCACCACGTCGCCGCCTTCGAGCGATACGACTGCGCCGAGTTTTTCAAAGCCCGCGAGATGCAAATCAATCGGGCGTTGTCCAATCGCGCAACCACCGGGCAAACTCACCCGCGCTTCGCCAAATCGCGCCAGCAGTGGACCCAACGCCAGCACCGATGCGCGCATGGTTTTCACCAGTTCATAAGGCGCTTCAAAGAGTTCGACCTTTGAGGCATTGATTTTCAGGGTGCGCAGTTCGGGCATCAATGCCGTGCACCCTAAATCTTCGAGCAATCGCCGCATGGTGATGATGTCGCGCACATACGGCAGATTATGAAGCGTGACATTTTCAGCCGTGAGCAGAGCCGCAGCCATACACGGCAACGCCGAATTTTTCGCCCCGCTGATTGCCACGCGACCTTCAAGCGGACGCCCACCGATAATTCTGAATTTATCCATAGCAACTATTTTCCCTTCAAACCAATGATGAGCACAACGCAAACTGCAACAGAAATATTAAAACCAGGAGTACGGAACAAACGGAAATAACGGAACAAACGAAAAAAAATCAAATGAAGATTGGAAATTGTTTTACTCATCGCTGGTAATCGTTAAAAAGAAGATGTGCCGGAACTTGATTTGATAAATATCCTTCCGGTTGTTCCGTGCTCTCTATTCCGTATGTTCCGTAGTTGAAAAACGGATTTCGCCATTGAGGAAATCGGCTTGAATGGTTTTGCCTTTGCTCATCAGGTGTTCAAGCAGGAATCGCGAAAGCGGCGCAACGATCATCTGTTCAATGGTGCGTTGCAAAGGGCGCGCGCCATATCGCGCGTCATAACCGGCTTTCGCCATATATTCAATTAATCGTTCTGTCCAAATTAATCTGGTATTCGAGGCGTTTATCCCTTCGCGTTTGGCAATCTCAGCTAATTCTTTGCGCGTTACGTTGAGAATCGCTTCTTCGTCGAGCGCGCGAAAACCGACAACCGCATCCAGGCGATTAAAAAATTCCGGGCGAAAGAAAGTCATCACCTCCGCGGCAAAACCGCGCACATTGTGACCATCGAATCCGATGCTCGCGGTTTTATCTGCGCCGATGTTCGACGTCGCGATAATGATGGCGCTGCGAAATGAAGTGGTTCGCCCGTAACGGTCGGTGATGCGCCCTTCATCGAAAACACTGAGCAACGCATCGAAAACCGCTACGTCGGCTTTTTCGATTTCATCGAACAACACCACAACGAATGGTTGCTGGCGTACCCGCTGAATCAAATCGCTCGGCTCGCCATTGGGCTTGGTAATCAAACGTTCTGCCGCGCCGAAATCGCCATATTCGCTCATATCGAGCCGGATTAAGCGGTTGCGTTCTTCGCCTTGTCCGAACAGGTATTCCGAAATCGCTTTTGCGAGTTGGGTTTTGCCAACCCCGGTCGGCCCGCAAAACAGCAACACCCCAATCGGGCGTTGCGGGTCGTTCAACCCGGCTTTGAATGTAGTCACCAGATTTGCCGCAACTTCACAGGCGGCGCGTTGCCCGATGACCTGCTGTTCAAAAAATTCAACGATGTCATACTGGTTGAGCGGCAATTCATCGCGTAAAAAAAGTTCGGGGAGTCCGGTCTGCCGCACAAACTTTTGAATCAGGTCTTCGCCGGTGATTGCCGTTTTATGTTCAAGTTCGGCGCGTTCAAATGCCGAATGCAGAAAGGCAATGGCTTTTCCGGGGAATGCCTGATAAGGCGAGAAGCGATTGAACAAACGATAGACGAGTTCCGGCAGGATGCTTGCCGCCTCAATGCGATAATTGCGCTGATAAGTTTCCGAAGCGCGTTGCAAAATCGCAATCGCCTGGGCGCGATTGAACGGTTGCAGATTGAGAATTTGAAACAGGCTGGCAAATCCCGGCAATAATCTTCGGCAGGCATCGAGTTCGGTGGGCGTCGCTTCGCCTACGAGTTGCAATTCGCCGCGTTGCAGAAAGGGCTGTAAAAATGCCGCGATGCTGGCGCTCACTTCACCGCCTGCAAGGATTAAGTCCAAAATGCTGCCGACGCATAACACGCCATTGATTTCCGCAAGCTCATCAATGAGCGATTCAACCCGCTCTTCCCACTGACCGAGATAGCGCATCCCTGCGATGATGCGCGCGCCGCTGGTCAAATAAAATCGGTGTCTGGCTTTGCGCCCGGCGTTTTCTTCGTCATCGCCCGCAATCATATGCTGTTCAACTTCACGCACCGCGTTCACCAGCAAAGTGGTTTTACCGATGCCGCTGTCGCCGACGATGATGACGTTGGCTTTCTCTTTGCCGATGCGCTGGGCGAGGTCTCTAACTTCCGTGTCACGCTCCCAGGCGGCGGAAAATTGTCTGCGCAATCGTTTGTCGCCGAGGGGTTCGGCAATTTCGTTCAAGGTGTCAAGCGAGGGTTGGTATTCGTATCTGGTTTCTTTGCGTGAAACATTGATGACGATTTCATCAAGTCGATAATTTTTAGGCGGTAAGAATCTTGTGAGTTGTTGTGGGGCAAGACCTTTGAAACTCTCCTGCACATAGGTGACCGCCAGTTCTTTCAGTTTCTTTTCATCGTAGTAATAAAATTGTATGCCGAAAAGCGGCAGCACACAGATGAGCAATCCGGCTTGCTGTTTGCCGTGTACACAGGCAAAACGCAAGGCGAGGGTTTCTTCGGTCGGGTAAATATTTTTTTGTTTGCGGTCGCCGACAATTTCTTCAATGCGATATTCCGGGCGCACATCAGCGCGAAATTCGATGAGTTTGGCGTCGTGAAAATCGGGCGGCGCTGCCCAGGGGTTTTTCTCGTAGTGATAAGCGAGAAATTCTTTCAATTGAAAAACCGCTTCACTGGCACTGCGACCTATTCCCGCAAAAGTGTTATAAAAACCCTCGACCGGACACGCGGTAAAATATCCTTCGTGGTCTTCCCAGATTAAAATTGGAAAACGAAAACTCGGCATTCTTTCCTTTAACGTTTATAAGAGCGGGCGAAGGAGGTTCAATCTCAACACCTCAAATATCCTTGCCCGTTTTTTGATGTCCCTGAATGGCTAAACCAATATCCAATCCCTATCGAAGAGGTGTTCGATTATGAATTGTGATTTCCAGTTCAGCGCAAGTCGCGGCTTGCGCTTCGTTTCGGTTTTCAAATGCTCTTTAACCCATTTCAACCAGGGGTCGTTTTCATCTCGCAATTGTTCATTGGTTGGGCCAAGTGCGCTGATATTGGGCGTATATTCACTGTCGACTTTTTTTAAAAACAAGAGAAATTGCCCGCCTTGTTTATAGGTATTCGCAAAGCAACTTCCATCGCGACCATTCGGACGGACGAAGGTATAAGGTACAGGCTGTTCGTTGTAATCATCACTATCACTCAAATAACCATTGAGCAGGATGGTACTCGCGAGGTTTTTGCCTCTCAGTATTTCTTCAACCTTGAATTGAATAATTGAATCCGGCTCTCCCGTTGTCCGCATATTCGGATTATCAGGAACCTTTGCATACTTAACGGCGGTAGCCCGCACAATCACCTCTGCATTATCGAATAACTCATTAAACGTAAACGGGCCGGCGCGTGTACAGGCTTTCGCGGTCGGCGTGACCATCAACAATAAGGTCAAAAGGCTTGATAAAAATAAAAAGCAGTACATGAAGTTCCTCATAATTACCTCCGGTTTTTTATCATAAGCCTTCCTCGCTCTATTCAACCACTAAACACATAACCGGCTACCGGCTACCGACTACCGATTGCATCTCCATTGGCAATGGCAAAGCCGCAAGTAACAAGGCGCGCAGTTCTTTCGTCGTCGGCATCTTGAGCGTCATCAGTCCTGAGCGTAAATCAAGCGTCGCGCCGTTCTCTTCATAAACCCGAATAACCGATGCCTCGTTTAAATCGGTTTCGTTGGTATCGACCGGCTCGCTTAATCGCCTCTTCTGACTTTCAGCAAACCGGCGAATCGTCGCGGCTGCGGAATGGTCAATTACCGGCAAGACGTGAATTTGCAACGGCACGAGTTGTTCTTTAGCCGTGTAAAACAGGTGAGCGCCGGTTTCGGGTTTAGCCAGCGCCAACACATTTACGCCTTGAATCAACACGGCATCGCTGTGCAAAGCCGCCGCCTCCTGATTGCCGGTCAATAACTCTGCGCGGCTTCCCAGTTTATAGGTAAAGAGTTCGTGATAAATTTTTGCCAGCCGTTCACGCTCGACTTTAAAGGCTTCGTCCAGCGATTGAATCAACATCAATGCCTGATGGGTTGAAACCTCATCGTTGCTTTGCGCAATCACCTCAAGCAAGGCGGTCTCGCGCGTTAACTCTGAAAGGTAATCTTCGAGGCGTTCACCATAGGGTTGGGCAGTGGTTAGCAGTTCGCGCATCAACTGACGCACATCACCCGCTTCAATCAATCGTTGCCATAAATCTCCGACGCTTACCTGACGCAAAGTGAATTGCGAAGCCGCAATGCTGCGACCGCGTGAACGCGACACCAGTGGCTTTCCGGTTGGTTTGATTTTTGCCGCGACCTTTTCACAAAGTTCACGCGCCCGGCGCGCCTGTTCGCGAATTTGAAAATAGGCGAGTTGTGTAGCATCCACGGCATCGGGATTGATCAGCCCTTGCGGACTCATCTTTGCCGCCTGCGATTCAATGCGGTCAACTGCGGCTTCCGCAAGCTCAACAATCTGTTTTGGCGCAACCCCTTCAATCAACCTTGCGCTCTCATCATTCAACGTTGCGCCTTTCAATGAATCGACCGTAACTTTTAGCTCACTTGCCGCCGGATAAACTTTAATGAGCGTGGGCGCATCGGGTTTAAGAGTCGCAAGTTGTCTTGCCACCGGTTGGGTCAACTCGCGTTCAAGCAGGCGTTTCAGGGCGCGCGCTCCGAGTTGTGGGTGATAACCTTCCTCAACAATGCGCGCCATTGCCCGTTCATCCACCTGTAAAATACATTTGCGGCGCACCAATCCTTCACGCGCAAAAACCTGTTGAATCAACCCTTCGGCAATCTGCATCACCTCTTCGCGTCCGAGCCTTGCAAACGGCACGATGCGGTCGAGGCGATTGAAAAATTCCGGCTTGAAAAATTTCTCGGCGGCTTGCGTATAAACCTGCCCATCGCGTTCTCTGTCACGATGAAAGCCCAGATTTTTCGCAGCCTCTTTGACGCCGAGGTTCGAGGTTAAAATGACCATCGCGTTGGTAAAATCGACCGTTCGTCCGAGCGCATCCGTAAGCCGCCCGTCACCCATTACCTGCAATAAAAGATTGAAAACATCCGGGTGCGCCTTTTCGATTTCATCAAACAACACTACCGAAAACGGTTGCCGCCGCGCGGCGCTGGTGAGCAATCCTTCGGGTTGATGGAATGTGCCGACCAGTCTTGCCACCGCATAGGGCGACGAATATTCATTCATATCGAAACGAATAAGTTTATCGCCATCGCCGTACAGATATGCCGCAAGCGATTTCGCGCATTGGGTTTTGCCAACCCCTGTGGGTCCTAAAAACAGAAACGACGCGAGCGGGCGGTCTGGGTCATTGAGCCGCGCCTTTGCCATCGACACCACATCCGCACAGGCAGCAAGCGCCGCCTCCTGCCCGATGACCGTATTGCCGACCGCTTCGATTACCTCTTGCCGTGTGAGTTTGTTTTCATCATTCAAAAAATTCAAGCTGAAACCGCTTTTCGCGTGAAACTCCTGTAATACTTCATCGCGGGTGACGCGCTCGTGGCGATATTTGACGGCGAGTTGTTGCAGGAAAATCGCCGCCTTGCCGGGGAACACCGCATCGCGTGTGTAGCGTCGCTGCACATCCATCACTGTCGGAAAAACATCCGTAGAAAAAGTGGCGCGATGTTTGCGCTCAAGCTCGCGCATCAAATGCAGAAGAATGCGAAAGGTTTTATCTTCATCGGGTTCTTTGACCGGCAACAGATGAAAGGAATCGGCAAAGCCGCGGTCGCGTTCCTGAAATACCCGAAAGGCTTCGGGAGTGATTTCGCCAAGGATGCGCACTTCGCGTTTTTCTACATAAGGTTTTAAAACATCGGCAACGCTTAGAGAAGAACTGGCGCTCTGCCCGGCTTGATAGAGTCCGAGCAAATCATCGAAGTAGAGAATGTGTTGCTTTTTTTTCGCAACTTTCAAAATCGCCAGCAGACGGTTTTCCCACTGCCCGACGTAAGACATTCCCGAAATCAACCGTTGCGGCGCAATCAACCACACTTGATTTTTCGCGTCGAATTTCGAGTGACGTTGGCTCACAGCGCGATGCACATATTCGTGAATGATCGCCGTCTTTCCGACCAGGCGTTCGCCGATTAACAGCACCGGGCGTTTGTCCTGCGATTTCAAAATCGCGGTCAAGGCTTCAGTTTCCGTCTCCCGAAAAATCACCCGCTGCAAATCGTCCGGGTAAAGATAATCGAGGCATCGCCCGACGCGATTGAGTTCTTCCGCGCCATCCATCTGCGGCGCTTCGCCAAGCAGGGCAAAGAGATTTTGCACAAGCTTGGGCGCGCGCGCCGGTGGATTGATGCTGATGTCGAGCGTCGTTACCCAGGCTTTACCGCTGACCGAAAAGGCTTCGGGTCTCAGGGCATCGTTGCCTTCGCGTTTCTGTTTCTGGCGAAAGTAATGCGACAGAACTTCGGTGGCGCGGTTGACTAAGGTTTCGCCGCGATGAATCTCAAACCATAAATCGGCAAGCGCCGGAGTAAAAGCAATTTTGCGCCCCACCGTTTGCATGACGACAAATAGAAAATTGCACTCGGCTTTTCGACTGCCGAGGTCGAGCGTGAGTTTCAAAAAGCGGTCTTCGAGGTCAGGCGCGAAACCAAATTTTGAAAGTTGGTCGTGACGCATCGCCTTACCGAGTCGGTCACACTCGTGGCGAATCTTTTGCGCCAGCTTGGTGACGGCGCGATTGAGGTCTTCGCCCTGCACTTCGATATAGGGGAAAAACAGCGGGCGCAGAATATGCGTCGGCGGCAAGGTGTCTTGCGGCGCAGGTTTTTGAATGTAAATCGGAAGCGTTATGTTCACAGCGGTTTTAAATTGCTTTTACTATGAGTTATTGATAATTGCCCATTCTCGACATCGCAAACGACGCAGAGTAAAAACCGTAATTTACTTCGAGTTCTCTGTCCTCCTCTGTTACCCCCTGGCATCCTCTGCGGTTTATTTTTTTAATTCAAACAATCATTCATCCAGCAATCCTTGCGCGCTTTTGAGCAAGCGGCGTTCAATCGCCTGATGCACAACCGCAACTAAATTATCACGGTCTAAGTAAAATTTCTCTTCAAGCGACAAATCTTCAACCGAGCTGTCGTCGCGGTTATAAAGGCGTCGCGCGTCCTGATGCTTGATGCTGCCGCGTTTATCCAATTCTTTCACCGGCAGGTAATCTTCGAGGCGCGCTTCACTGGTATGTACCAAACAGTTATGGGTTTGTTTGGCAACCGTCATGGCGTGCAAATCATGTTCGGGTTCAAATCTCGGAAACACCATTTCACCCGCTATGCCCAACACGATACCAACGGTTTGCGCGTTCGGCGCGGATAAAAATTCCTCCGGCTTTTTCACCTGGCGTTTAATGGTCACGCGCCCCAGCAAATTAAAAACCTCAACTTTTTCACCGGCTTTGACGCGAAGCTTTATCGCTTCGCTTTCCTGATGCGACGGCACCGCAAATTCCACAACCTCGACGTTCGCCATGATTTGTTTCGCGATTTCAAAATAGGCACGCGCCAGTTCAAATAACCAGTTGGCATTTTCCGAATAGAGCGCCACCGTCACCGCATCCGGCTTTTTAAATTGCAATCCGTAAATTTCCAACAACCGCGCCGTCCACTGTTTTTGCATCCCGGCAAGTTGCGCCTGCAAACCGTTTTTATCGCCGGTCTCCTTGCCGTAAAAACAGAACAACACGGCGTCTTCAAATTGCGCCGTTTGGGTGACGAATACCTCAAGCGCCTGTAATTTATTTTTCAAATCGGGCAACCGCGCAAGGCTTGTAGCTTGCGCCGGGTCTTGCCATTTATTTTTTGTTTTATTTTTCGCAAGCCGCATCGCCAGTCGTTCAAGGTTGAATATTTCGTTTTGAATCTCCTGAACAAAGATACTGCCACGCAGGTTCTGCGCATCGCGGCGGAGTTTCGCCGCCTGTTTTACCAGTTCGGCAAACGGCGCGCTCTTCGACGATTTGGAAATCACGCGCCCGGCTTCATCGGTTTTAAGGCGCACCGCTACACTCAATTCATCGCCTTCGACAGTCACCTCCGCCTGTAAACCGACATCGAGGGTTTGCAAATTCAACGCTTCGGAAATCGGCACCAGCAATTCTCGTTCGATGGCGCGTTTCAGAGGTCGCGCCCCATACCGCGCATCGTAGCCGATTCGCGCCAATCGCTCAGCCACCTGCTCGGTAATATTTAATTCAACCCCGCGATAGAAAATGCCATCGCGTCGCGTAATCTGTTGCAGTTCACGATGGGCAATTTTCAATACGGTCGCTTCATCAAGCGGTGTAAACGGCACGATACGGTCGATGCGGTTGAAAAATTCGGGACGCACAAATGCCTGCACCGCTTTCATAAAATGTTCGCGAGCCTGCGCAGTGGCATCCGTCGCGTCACGAAACCCCAGCGCATTGCGTTTATAAGTTTCCGCGCCGAGATTGGAAGTCATAATCACCACCGCGTTGGTAAAATCGGCAACCCGCCCCATCGCATCGGTCAAACGACCTTCGCCCAGAACCTGCAACAACAAATCGAAAAATGACGGATGGGCTTTCTCAAATTCATCAAGCAGAATCACCGCAAACGGTTGTTCGCGCACCTTCGCGGTAAGCAAGCCTTCTTTTCCCCACGCGCCGCCAATCAGTCGCCCGATGGAATTCACATCGGCATATTCGCTCATATCGAAACGAATCAGGCGATTGCGATTTTGAAATAAGAATTCGGCAAGCGCCTTTGCCATTTCGGTTTTGCCAACGCCGGTGGGCCCGATGAACATCAACGACGCAATCGGTTTTCCGGCTCGCGTGAGCCGCGCTTTGACGGTCGCCAGTAAATTAACCACCAACTCAACGGCGCTCGCTTGTCCGATGACCCGTTCACTGAAAAATTTCTGCGTCGCCGCTAAATCGAGCGGCAGGTCATCGTTCAGTAAAAATAGCGGCAAACCGGTCTCTTCGGAAAAACGCGCAGTGACCATCGCGGCATTGATGGAACCGCCTTTGCGATCCTGCAATAAATTTTTCAAAAACCGCAAAGGGCGACCGGGATAGGCTGAATAAGTCGCATAGCGGCGATGCAACCGATCAATCGTTTCAATCGCTTCGAGGTCAACCGGCGACTCGCGCCCGCTTTGCGCAATCGCATAATGCAGCAGAATTGCCGAACCGCGTTCAACTGTCGGTTCATCAACTTTAATTTGCAAAAAAGCGTCAAGCAGATTTGGCGCTTCGCGTTCAATGATGGGCAATTGTTCAGGCGCGCATTCGGCAATGCAGAGCAAATCGCCACGACTGATGTAGGGGCGAAAGAATGACGCGATACCCTGATTGTTCGCCGTGCTTTTGCCAACTTCCATCAGTTCGAGCAGATTGCCGAAATGCAGAATCGCTTTTTGTTTTGCAGCCTCGCGCCAGACTTTGCCGCAACGTTCCTGCCACATGCCAAAACCTGACATGCCGGCAACCAGTCGCGAGCCGCTGGTTGCGTAAAACGGTGTGCGACTCAGACGAAACGCCGCGCGACGGCGCACCAGTTCATACACCGCAGCGGTTTTGCCGACGCCCGATTTGCCGACCAGTAAAACACTGCGCGGATGGCGACCGCCAAGCGCGTCTGCAATGCGGGTGACGGTTTCGTCTATCTCAAAAGCCTCCGGTAAATGCTCTTTGACTAAATCGGTCGCCACTTTTTCAAGCTCGGATTTTTTCTCTTCGTCAGCGGCATACTGACTTTTGGCTATCTGTTTCGGCGTGCGAATGGTCGCGTCAAAAGTGGTTCGCGCCAGGCGAATCGCTTTGGCGCGTTGCAACCAGAACAATTCGCCAAGTGAGCGATTTTTTTTGATGCGTAAGAGATGCGCGTGAATTTCTGCGGGAATTTTCTCTTCAAGTTCTTCCCGGTTTCTGCCAATGATTTCGATACCAAGTTGTGGAAGGTGAGCGATGTACAGGTCTTCGCCATGCGTAAAGAGCAGGATTTGAAAAGTAAGATCAATCGGCTTTTGCCAGGCGATGGATTTCGGTGGCGGATTGACGGTGACGCGCGCTTCACCAAGTTCAGGCTCGCTCGTAAAGTGACGACGATAGAGCGCGAGCGCATCGTCTTCTTCGACAAGGCGCACGACATTTTCCTTAACCGCGTTCTCTAATTTTTTCGCTTTATCGCCAAATCGGGAGATTTCGGGAAAAAAAAGAGCTTCGGCAAGCTCAGTGTCATTTTCAAAAGTCTGAAAAATAATTGTCAGACGAAAGGAATATTCCGGCATAAATGAAAAATTAAAAGTTAAAAATAGAAAGTAAGTGCTGCGCTAATCAGTCCTCGTGAAGTTATTTCATCGTCAATGCTCGCTACAAAAATCTTTTCCCGGTAATGTGCATACGAAAAATCAATCTGCCGGCTATCAAGGTCAGCTTCCCAGCGGATGCGGCGGATACTGCGGATGATGACAGATTTTTAAGCGTATGGTTATTTTCATCCGTCAAATTTAAATTTCAAGGATTCAGGCAATCCAGCAAATCCGCTGCATCTGCCATGTCCGCTGAAAAATCAGCATTCAAACCAATGCCCGATAGCGTTCCCTTAGACCTTTAAAAATGCATATGCCGGTTCTATCAAACTCAACCGGAGATTAATTCCCCGAAAAGAGTTTCATAAAATCTTCAATCGGCGCAGGTGGCATTTTTGCTACCATCAAATTTTCTTCAACGTGCGACCGTTGGCTCATACCAATCAAAGCCGTCGTCACCCCGGGCGTCGAACGCACGAATTGAATGGCGCGTTGCGCGTCCGTGTGTAAATTGTCAAACGCCTCGGCAACAAACGGCGGCAAACCTTGCGCAAGCCGCGATTGCATCATCGAGGCGCTGCACATCACCGTTAGTCCAAGTTTTTCTGCGGCAATCAATGGGGGCACGGTTTCACCATCAAGTGGTTGATTATCTGCGGTCAAGGCTTCGGGCATCGCTAAGTTGTGCGGCAATTGAATGACCCGAAAATGGTGCGCCTCACCGGCAAGGTCTTCGGCGATTTCCACAAGTTCAGCAAGCGAAAGATAGCCGCGCGCCTGTTGCGGTTGGCGAAACCCGTTCCACGTCGCCACGCCATAAAATTGAATCCGACCATCGCTTACAGCCTGTTCGAGAAATTCAAAAGCGGCGCGAAGGCGATTTAAAAATTCATTGCGGCTTACGCCGTCAAGCTGGGTTTCGGGATTATGAATGTAATAAACATCAATGGTTTCAAGACCGAGGTTTTTCAAACTCTGCGAGAGTTGATTTTCCAGATAGCTTGGCGACATACAATGGCTGCCCGCGACAATGTCGGAAACCTGCGCCGCCCCGGTATTGATGAGGTTTTCCATAATCCAGCCGCGAGCATCCGTTGGCGGCTCTCCGTCGAAAGGAAAATAGCCGCCTTTGGTGGCAATAATGATTTCATCCCGCGAGGCTTTGCCCGCATCGAATAACTGTTTGAGCGCCGCGCCAATCGCCCGTTCGCTGCGTTGAAAGCGATAGTTGATTGCCGAATCAATCACATTGCAACCGAGTTCGATGGCGCGTTTGATCGATTCAACATACATTTTGTCGGTTGCGTCATCCCAGTGACCGAGATAGGTGCCAAGCCCTATGGAAGACAGGCACAAATTCTGTTGCCTGCGAAAATGGTTGGTGGCAGCCGTTCCATTCATTCGCTCGACATACTTTTGCGTACCCGCAGCAGTCGCCCCGTTTGCTCTACTCATGCGAATCTCCTTGCTGGTGTTGTCCGAAGGATTGTATCAGAGGCAAGGGAATGTGTTGAATGAAAGCGACGGGTATTTACCGCGCGTTTACAAATACTTTTTCAAAAATTCCAGAACCCGTTTTTCATATTCCTGTGGTCTTAACGCATAGAGGTCTTCGTGCCCCGCACCCTCCATCATCCACAAATCTTTCGGCGCATTTGCCGCCTCGAATAGTTCCCGCGTATCCTTCGCCCAGGTTTTGGTATCGTTTTCTCCCGCGATAATCAACACCGGGCAAGGCAGATTCTTGATTTCGCGAAGCGGACTGATTTGCTCGGCGCTGATACCGAGTTTTTGTTCGGCAAAAAATTTCATGAGTGAGCCGCCAAGCCAGCCCGGAATGTGCAGATACTCACGATAGCGGCGGTCAATCGCCCGGCAGATAGTGTCATAAGAGCTTTGCGCGATGACGCATTTTACACCGTCAAGTTTTGCCGCAGCCATCAGAATGGTTGCGCCGCCTTGTGATTGACCAAGACAGGCGATGCGCTCAACTCCCTGTTCGCGCAAGAAGCGAACCGCAGCGATTAAATCTTTGGTTTCAAAGTAACCGATGGAAATCGCCTTGCCTTCGCTTTCACCGGTAGCGCGCGCATCATAGAGCAACACGCCGTAGCCAGCGCGCCTGAGCATCTTCGCGGTGTCATACATCTGCCAGCGATTGCCTCTGTGCCCGTGCAACAGAATGATTGCCGTGCGCGTTTTTTCATCGGGCGCATACCAGCCGCGAATCGCGAGTCCGTCCTCGGTGGTAAAGGATACGTTTTTAATCGGAAACGCAAATTCCTGCGGCGCATCGCCGATGGCGCAATTTGCCGGAGAGATGAACTGCATGGCGAAAAAATAGGAAGCTGCGGTAAAGGTCGCTAGCCCTAATGTGAAAAACACGGCAACCAGTATGAAAAACTTTTTCCGGTTCATTGAACTTGCGCCTCTTAGTACATAGTTTGGCAAGCAATCAACTGTATAGCCTCAACTTCAAAGGTTCGGTTGTTCAATAACCCTTGTCGTTTTTTCGCAGCATAGAAGTGTTATTCGTCGGCTTGTTGCTTGAGCAATCGAATAATGTTTTCAGATAGCCATAATCCTGAGTTTTGCAAAGCCTCTAATGCTTGAGTAACGGAATCAATCAAGTTGCGGTTTTTCGCCAACACGATTGCGCCGCCTGTGCCAAGCGTCGGTATGTTTAAAGTTTTCGCGCAAGCGCGCGCTGCCGCGTCATCAACCATTGCGCGATAACCGGGGTTTTCAAGAGCATAACTCAAGACTTCTGATTCGCCTGCTCCTAAATTCCAAGCTGTGATAATTGGGTTGGTCACGGAAACCGTAACGCGCTGCGCCCAGGTCGCGGAAGATAAATTTTGCGCGGCAGTATCCTGTGCGCCGCCTGCGATGATTTCCTGCCATACGGCTTCGGGAATATAAATTTCCCTGAAAAGTTGCGGCAGCAAATCTCCCATTCCGCTTTTGAACAGCACGATCAAGAGCGAGGCATTTATGACGACGCTCTCAATCTTCACCGGCTAATTCCTCTTGTAATTCTTCCGCTGTGTATTGCAACGGCGAGACGCGAAAACGTGACAACACATTGATAAATTCGGCGCGACTCAACCCGACAATTTCGGCGGCTTTGCTTTGCGATAGTTCGCCGAGTTCATACCATTTGACGACTGCCGCAAGTCGCATTTCACGGACAAATTCATCGGGCGATTTCCGCAACGCCGCGAACGCCGAATCCGGTAGCTCTATAGAAACTTTGTGCGTCATGGTTTTCCTTCTATTGCTCAAGAGATGACACAACCATTCTGCTTCATCCGATTTCAACGCGCAATCGTTTTGCCGCGTCATTACCAACGAAAAAGGCGAACATACAAAGGTCGAGGTTAGTCAAACGAAATCAACCGGTTTGCTGCCGCAATAGGAGTTTTGCTTGAACGGAAATTATTAGCGATGGGCTTCCCTATCACTCATTAAATTCCGGCTGATAGCCCACAATGCCCGAACACTTGTTGAGCGCGCCTTGGCGAAGTTCCATCACCAGAAAATGGTCATCCGGCACGGCGTATTGGCTTTTGATGTGGTATTGCACCGAAGGCACAAACCCGAATCGCGGATAGTATTTCGCATGACCGAGCACCACTACGACTTCGTAACCAAGCTCGCGGCATTCATCAAGTCCGGCTTTAACCAACTGCGAGCCAATGCCTTGATTCTGCAACTGAGGCAACACCGCCATTGGCGCAAGCCCGATGGCTTTCACATCACACAGAGCCGAAGCGAATGTCACCTCGCTAAACAGAATATGCCCGACGACGCGCCGGTCTTTGATGGCAACCAATGAAACCACCGCTTTGCCGTTTGCGCGCAAGCGGTCAACCAGTTTCGCTTCATCGGCTTGCCCGAACGCCTGTTCGACGACTTGATAAATAGCGGCAAGGTCTTGGGGTTGCTCTTTGCGTATGAGGGTCATAAAAATGAATGGTTTAATATCTTGATAATTATTTGCGCGTAATCTCAATCAACGGGCAAGGCGCGCCTTCACTGGTTGCCAAGAGTGATTTGCCATCCGCGCTATAACAAATCGCTTCGCCCTGTTTGCGCGCGCCGAGGTTAATAAGCTTCACCGGTTGTTTCCAGATTTCGTCAAACTCAATGCCTTTTGTATCGGGCAAAGAGAGTTCAAACCCGCTCAGATAATCGCACAATGCGACGCGGCGACCATCAGGCGCAATATCGCCGCCGGTAAAAAATCCTTTCATCGGATTTTGAACCTGCACTTCACCGACCTGCACAAGGGTCGCTTCTTTCTGCATAAACGGCGCTTTAAGTTTAAAGACCTTTGCCGCTGCGCCCATTATTTTAGTGATGATGTACAAATCGCCGGTCGCCGGATGCACCATCAAGGTTTCGGCGTCGAAATTCCCATCCGGGTATTTGAGGTTGATGGCTTGGGCTTTGGCTGTGGGAATGGGATTTTGTCTGCTGCTAGCTGAATCCCTTTCGCTGATTTTCGGTTCTTCGACGCGATAGATGGTTAAAAACGGGCGTTTTTTTGCATTATTGCCGATGTCGCCAAGGTACAGGTATGCCTTGCCGGATTTCGGGTCTTTCCAACTGGCGAGGTCTTCCCAATCAATCGCTTTGGCATCGGTGATTTTGAAAACCCCGCGATTTTTTCCGCTTTTATCGAAGGCATAAACGAACGCATCATCGCCGCTATCGTTATGCGTCCACAGAATTCCCGGGTTGCGATGTGATGCCGCAATACCGCTGCTTTCATTGATGGTTCGATTTTCCAGCGTAGTGAGTTGAACCGCCGGATTGTATTCAATGCTTGACTGGGCGTTTTGCCGAAACGGATAGACATACACCAGCGAACTCAAACCCGATAAAACGATGATTGCGTATCGCCAATACTTCACAGAAAATTTCGGCTTAACATTCTGCATGGTTAAAATCCGGCATATTGCTCAGGCTTTCAGGCAACGTCTCTTGCTGAAAAATTATTACTTTGAGTCGAGGTTTTACCTACGCTTCATATCAATCATCGTTGTTCGGCGGCAATCATCGAAGCGGTCTCTAACACTTGCGGCAAGACATTGCGCCAGATGGCTTCAACTTCGGAGACTTTGCGGTTGATGATGGGTTCACCCTTGACGGAAATTTTTAACGCTTTGCCGGTGGCGCGTCCGATGATCGTGGCTTCGATAGCGTATTCGCGGGCGATTTCCAATACTTTCTCGACATTTTCGGCGGCAACAGCCAGCACCATGCGCGACGGCGTTTCGGCAAATAATAACGCCGCCTGCGAGAGTTCGCCTTCAAGGTTGACTTCGCACCCAATAGCATCGCGCCGGTAACTTGAAAAACAACTCTCGGCAAGCGCCACCGCAAGTCCGCCATCCGAAGGGTCATGCGCCGATTCGACCAAACCTTCGGTGATGGCTTTAAAACAGGCATCCTGCAAACGTTTTTCCAACTGCAAATCGATTTTTGGCACCGCGCCATCGGCTTTGCCGCGTGTAGCAAGCGCATATTCACTGACGCCCAAATCGTTTTCGGTTTTGCCAAATAGAATAATCGCGCGGTCTTCGGCTTTGAACCATTGCTGCGTGACCTGCTTCAAATCATAAACTTTGCCAACCATGCCGATAACCGGCGTTGGATGTATGCCGCGCCCTTCGGTTTCATTATAAAAACTGACATTGCCGCCGGTCACAGGTGTATTGAATGCTTCGCAGGCTTCGCGCATTCCGTCTATGGTTTCGGAAAATTGCCACATCACTTCCGGGCGTTCAGGCGACGCGAAGTTCAAACAATTGGTCAGCGCCAGAGGTCTTGCGCCGCTTGCCACCAGATTGCGACAGGCTTCGGCAATCACGAGTTTTGCGCCTTCGCGCGGGTCGGCTTCGCAATAACGCGCATTGGAATCCAACGTCATCGCCAGACCGCAGCGTTTTTCTTTCACGCGAATGACCGCCGCATCCGAACCCGGCATCACCACAGTGTTGGTGCGAACCATGTGGTCGTACTGATGATAGACCCACTCTTTTGAAGCGATGTTTGGCGAGGCGATGATTTTCATAAATGTGGCATCGAGTTCCGCCGCTGTCTTTTCGACTTGTTCGACACTAGGGATTTCGCCTGTAAAATCGGGCTTTTTAATCGGTCGGTTATATTTCGGCGCTTCGTCCGTGAGCGCGGTGTTGGGAATTTCGGCAACCACTTTGCCGCCCTGTTTGACCCTGAGCATCTGATCGTCGGTGACGCGACCGATGACCACCGCATCGAGTTCCCACTTCTTGAAAATTTCGATGACGGCGCGTTCGTGACCTGACTTAGCGACAATCAGCATGCGTTCCTGCGATTCCGAAAGCATCATCTCGTAAGCCGTCATTCCGGTTTCGCGTTGCGGCACCAGGTCAACATCGATTTCGACGCCGGTTCCCGAACGCGCGCCCATTTCGCAGGATGAACTCGTGAGTCCCGCCGCGCCCATATCCTGTATGCCGACGATAGCGCCTGCGCGCATGGCTTCAAGGCAGGCTTCCAGCAGCAGTTTTTCTAAGAAGGGGTCGCCGACCTGCACGGTCGGGCGTTTGGCTTCCGATGCTTCATCGAATTCTTCCGAAGCCATGGTCGCGCCGTGTATGCCGTCGCGTCCGGTCTTTGCGCCAACATAGATGACGGGATTGCCGACGCCTGAGGCGGTGCCGTAAAAAATTTTATCGTGCGCGACGATGCCGAGCGTGAAGGCATTGACAAGCGGATTTCGCGAATAACAATCGGCAAAGCGCACTTCGCCGCCGATGGTCGGCACTCCGAAGGCGTTGCCGTAATCGCCTATGCCTTTGACCACGCCTGAAAGAATCGAACGATTGCGCGCAATGGTTTTTCGCTCTTCTTCGCTTGCCCCTGCTGTAGCGTTGAGTTGCCCGAAATGCAGAGAGTTCATTGCGGCGACGGGTCGCGCGCCCATCGTGAAGACATCGCGCAGAATGCCGCCGACGCCTGTGGCTGCGCCTTGATAGGGTTCAATGAATGACGGATGGTTGTGCGATTCGATTTTGAAGGCGGCAGCCAGATTGCCGCCGATGTCAACGATACCGGCATTTTCGCCCGGTCCTTGTAATACGCATTCGCCTTCGGTGGGCAGACGTTTCAGATGAACCCGCGAAGATTTATAAGAACAATGTTCCGACCACATCACCGAGAAGATGCCGAGTTCGGTAAAATTCGGTTCGCGCCCCAAAAGCGTTTTGATGCGCTCGTATTCTTCGTCAGTGATACCGTGGGAATGAATAAGTTCAGGGGTTATATTCGGTTCGTTCATAATGGTGTGTCGTAAAATCTTTCCAGGGTGGAATTGGTAAGCGTTATGCTACCCGACGAGGCGCGGCTTTATCAAGGCGAGAGGGATTAGAGGCGCTCGTAGTCTCATTTATTTTCCAGTTCGTGGCTGTTTGCGTGCTTTCTTTAAAGGGAAGGCTGAATCTTTAATCCATTTGGAAATTTCATCTAAAACTTGCGCCAAAGTTGGCTCAGTTGATGAAACCTTTTTTCGACCTATATGCTTATGATGCGGAAAGTTTACTAAATCCGGATGATGTGGCGCATTGTCGTATCGAAAAATCGCTTCTTCGGCTTGAATGTATTGATAGCGATATAACCGGTTATGTGCATACGATTTTTGGATGGTAACGATTTCTGTAAACTCCAACCGGGAATGGTCGTGAAAGTACAAGACCCCATCGATCATTCCGCTAATTGAGTCGATTTGCTCAAATTCAATTTCAGCAAGTTCTGCTTCGCTGTATTCTATGATGTCTGAAATGCGGTCAAAATATTGGAGAATGCTTCTCATCTCTCTTCACTTCCTAATCAAGTGTGTTGCGCAAGTAGTGTATGGTCAGTGTCAAGAGAAGCATCAGCAACGAGTTTTATCTGGTTAAACTGCTTTACTATTTTGATGAAAATGTGTGTTTAATAAATTTTGGTAAAGGTCAAAACTACCTGCCCATTTGATGAAATCACGGCTGTCACCCATTTTACCAGCGACAAAACGGACATAAAATTCAAGGGTACTCATACCGTATTTGGCTTCAAAGTCGTGCATGGCAGCAACCAATGAATTAAGGCTCTCATTCAAATCCAATTGTTCGCCAAGTTCCCTTATCTTTTTTCTTGGCTGCGTTCCACTCCCTTTTTTAACCTTAACTGTAACTTTTGCCATAATCGCTTTATTTTTACGATGCTTTCGCCAGTTCGGCAAGCGTGTATGCCAGCGAACGGAAAATGATGCGACCGTCGTTGCTGCCTAATATCTCTTCGCTGGCGCGTTCGGGGTGCGGCATCAACCCAAGCACGTTACGTTCGCGGTTGCAGATGCCGGCGATGCTTTCAAGCGAGCCGTTCACATTTGATTCGGCGGTGAGATTGCCGTTAGCGTCCGAATAACGAAAGATGATGCGGTTTTCGCGCCTCAGTTCTTCCAAAGTCGCCGCGTCGCAAAAATAATTGCCGTCGCCGTGCGCGATGGGAACCGACAGCACCTGCCCTTTCTGACAAAGCGCCGTGTACGGTGTATCAGTCGTTTCAACCCGCATATTGATGTGTTCGCAAATAAATTTCAGATTGGCATTGCGCATCAACGCGCCGGGGAGTAACCCGGCTTCGCAGAGAATCTGAAAGCCATTGCAAATGCCCATCACGATGCCGCCCTGTGCAGCGAACGCTTTCACCGCGCCCATCACCGGACTGAAACGGGCAATCGCGCCGGTGCGCAAATAATCGCCATAGGAAAATCCGCCGGGCAGAATGATCGCATCATATTCGCCGATGGAATTTTCTTTATGCCAGATGAAATTGACCGGTTGACCGATGACTTTGCTGATTACGTGGTAGGTATCGTGGTCGCAATTGGAACCCGGAAACACGACAACGCCGAATTTCATTCGTTCTTCCTCTTCCGAAAAATTTTATTCGTTTAGACGCAGTATGGTTGACCGCGAAGGCTAAAGGTCTTTCAGACCTCAAATTCTAAACGGTTCAGATTTACCGTTCGGTTTACGAGATTCGGTAAGGGCTATTGTCTCAAACTTATGTTTAAGTTTCCAACTCAACTCGATAATCTTCGATAACCGGATTCGACAACACATCTTTCGCTATCCGCTCAATCTGGGCGCGCGCTTCGTCGGAAGACAACCCGCCATCGAGCGTGATTTCAAAATATTTGCCCTGTCGAACATCGGCAATACCCGAATAGCCGATGGTTTCAACGGCGTGATGAATCGCTTTGCCCTGCGGGTCAAGCACGGATGGTTTCAAGGTGACGTAGATTTTTGCTTTCATATCTCAAGAAGTCTGGAGTCTGGAGTCTGGAGTCTGGAGTCCTTAGTTGAAAACAACTACGGACTACGGGCTACTGACAAAAAACTCTTGTAAAAATTTTTTCCACATTCCGCAATTGATGTTGGACATCAAAAACGGCTTCGATTTCTTCGCGTGTGAGTTTCGCGGTCACACGCTCATCTTGTAAAACCAGTTCATTGAATTTCGCGCCTTCATCCCAGACGCGCATCGCCAGCGGTTGCACAATCGCATAAGCATCTTCGCGCGAAACGCCTTTGCGGGTGAGTTCCAATAAAATTTGCCCGCTTGCAGTCACGCCGCCGAGCGATTCAAAGTTATAACGCATACGCTTATCGAAAACCACCAGCCCATCAATCAACCAATGAGCTTTCGCGAGCATATAATCGACCAGAATGGATGAATCGGCGAGAATCACGCGCTCGACCGATGAATGCGAAATATCGCGTTCGTGCCACAGCGCGACATTCTCGAATCCCGCACCGGCATTGGCGCGAACCACTCTTGATAAGCCGCAGAGTTGTTCGCAGGTCACCGGGTTGCGTTTATGCGGCATTGCCGATGAACCTTTTTGCCCTTTTGAAAATGGCTCCTGCGCTTCGCGAACTTCGGTGCGTTGCAGGTGGCGGATTTCCAGTGCGATTTTTTCGATTGATGCGGCAATGATGGCAAGCGTTGAAAGAAATTCGGCGTAGCGGTCGCGTTGAATCACCTGCGTGGAAATCGGCGCGAAATTTAGTCCGAGTTTCTGGCAGACGCGCTCTTCAACTTCGGGGTCGAGATTGGCGAAGGTGCCGACCGCGCCCGATATTTTCCCGTAGCTGATGGTTTCCAATGCCCGCCGCAGGCGTTCGAGGTTGCGTTGATTGTCGGCAAAGTAGAGCGCCAGCACTAAACCAAACGTCGTCGGTTCCGCGTGCATGCCATGCGTGCGACCAATCATCACGGTGTCTTTGTGTTCAAAGGCGCGACGGCGCAACGCTTCACCGAGTTGAGCTAAATCATCAAGGATGAGTTTTGCGGCATCACGCAGCAGCAGCGCATTTGCCGTATCCACAACATCCGATGAAGTGAGTCCGTAATGCACAAAGCGTGAAGTTTCGCCGATGTTTTCAGCAAGCGCAGTGGTAAACGCGATGACATCGTGGCGTGTGAGGGTTTCAATTTCCTTGATACGCTCAACCGAAAAAGCCGCTTTCTGTTTGATTTCGGCGACGGCAGCTTCGGGAATCGTGCCCATCTCTGCGTGAACTTCGCAGACGGCGATTTCCACATCGAGCCATTTTTGAAAGCGATTCTGTTCTGTCCAAATCGCGCCCATTTGCGGGCGTGTATATCGTGAAATCATACTGTCCAATCTTCCAATGGTAAATCAGGGATGCGTTGGAAATCTTTGGCATTGCGAGTTACGAGAATGCCACCGACCGCCAGGGTAATGGCTGCAATGCTCAAATCATTATTTCCAATATGTAGTTTAAGCGATTTCAGTTTGTCAAAAATAACCACCGCCGCATCATCGAAAGGTAAGCAGCGACGCTTCAAGTAAAATTTCAAACCGTTCTGTAATCGCGCAAAAGCTTTGCTGCGGGTTATGCCATCTTTGGCATGGCGACAAGCGGGAAGCCAACCGCTCAAGTCTTCTCCGAAAGTAATAATTGTGGTAACCACTACAGCCTCTGCGGGAAGTGACATCAGTTGTTGAAGCGTATTCGAGTGAGAACTTTGCACAAAACCGCAAATATCTGTGTCTAAAACATAGATTTTCATGCTGCCGGTTTATCCGTTCCCGTTAGTGTCTCTTCTAACTCCGCCTCTTTTTGCTGTCTTTGTCTTTCCGCGTAAATTTCTTCTATGTGTTGCAGCATGGCTGCTTCATCGCCAACAAATGCTCCGGCATCCCGTAGCCACGCTTGGGGGCTATCCGGTCTTGGTTCTGCGTCCTTGGATACATTAACTGCAATCGTTTTGATCTTCACTGAGGCGAGAAACTTCTCTGCCGCTTGTTTGGCTCGGTCAACCGCTTCTGCTTCCGACGCGCCTTCTGCCGAGAGGTCAGAAAGCGCCGGAATCACCGCCCGCCAAACGCCATTATGATTTTCAACGATGACCGAATACTCCATAAAACCGCTCTCCCAATTTCTTCTTTGCATGTGCCAGTTTTAAATCGTTTTTCTATTCAAACATTACACCTTTGATTCCAGAAAAAATAAATAAAGCAAAGAGCCGCGAAGACTGCGCCCCACAAATATCGAAATCGTTCCAGAACACCTACGGTTTCAAAACTTTCGGAAATCAATTGCTGCGCCAGTGTTTGAACGGGGTATAGCCAATCACCAATAACCACAAATCCTGCTGCAATCAGCGCGCATATCACAACCGCAGAAATGTGCCGAAGTAATTTCAAAATTCAAACCACTCGCTCGCGTGGTCTTGGGCAGCGACTTTGACGCGGCGTTCGGCGTCTTGAAAAAATAGTGAGCCGCGTTCGCCAAGCGATTGCAATGCCGCTAGTCTCGCAAGCTCCGGGTGATTGCACTGCTTCGATAGATGTGCAAGCACAATATATTCCGCCTCGCCGTCGAAATCTTCTTTCAACCATCTTGAGGTTTCATCGTTCGACAGGTGCCCGGTTTTACTGGCTATGCGTTGTTTCAAATGCCAGGGGTAAGGACCGACTTTCAGCATATCGCGGTCGTGATTGGATTCAATGACAATCATTTTGCAACCGAGCAGTTTTTGCGCTACCAGTTGCGTGATATACCCAAGGTCTGTGACGATGCCAATTTTCACGCCCGCCGATTCAACCGTGTAAGCAAAGGTATCAATGCCGTCGTGGGGAATCGTGAACGGGTGAAAATCGAGGCTACCGATTTGAAAAGGCTCGCTTGAAGTAATGACCTGTCCCCAACGTATATCTTCGGATTTGCCACCAAAATTGCTCATCATTCGCGTCTCTTCGGAAATGAAGACCGGCGCGCTGGCGGTTTTGGAAAACACCCGCACGCCTTTGATGTGGTCGGCGTGTTCGTGGGTAACGACGATGGCGTTGATGCGTGTCGGGTCAATGCCCGTTTCGGTGAGGCGTCGCGCCGTCTCCTTGGCAGAGAGTCCGACGTCAACGAGCGCGCGGGTTTCGCCCGCTTCAATGTAAAGCGCGTTACCGGAACTGCCGCTGCCAAGAATGATGACTCTCATCTTTTAAGGTGATGAGTAATGAGTAATGAGTAATGAGCGGGGAGTATTAAACTCATCACTCATCACTCATCACTCATTACCTGAGAACTAAACCGTAAGCATGTCTTCTGCGATTTCAAAATCTTCGAGTTGCCCGATGGCGGTCATCGCCAGACCATTTCCGTTGAAAACCTGATTGGCGATGCGTTGCACATCATCGGCAGTAACTTTTTCAATGCGTTGCAAAATTTCATCAAGCGAAAATTGTTTGCCGTAAAAAATCTCCTGTCGCGCCAGGTTGCTCATGCGCGCCGAACAGGATTCCAGGCTGAGCATAATGGAAACTTTCAACTGGTCTTTGGCGCGTTGCAACTCATCTTCGGAAACCGCTTCGACTTTGCATTTTCTGAACTCTTCGATACTCAAACGAATCGCTTTACTCATCCGCTCAGGCGAAGTCGCCGCGTACATCGACAGGCAACCGGCATCCGTGTAAGAACTGACACCCGCGAAAACCGAATAGGCAAGCCCATGCTCTTCGCGAATACTTTGAAAAAGCCGCGAACTCATGCCGCCGCCCAAAATCACTGCAAGGATGTTGACGCCATAACGGTCTTGGTGAAGTAGCGACGGGCAACTGGTGCCTAGCACGAGATGCGCTTGTTCCAGCTCTTTATTAATGGTGATGCGCGGCCAGGCAACGGTTGGCGAGGTTTTATTCAATTCAACCGTCGTATCCGGCAAATCGTTGAAATAACCGGCAACCATTTCGACAAACTCTTGATGTTCGATATTGCCTGCGCCCGCGACAACCAGATTGCGCGGGATGTAGACGCGTTTGAAATGTTCCATCACGCGAGTGTGATCAAAGGTCGCCAGCGTATCCGAGGTTCCTAAGATAGAGCGACCCAACGGATGGTTAGGCCAGAAGTTGGCATTGAAGACTTCGTGCACCAGGTCATCGGGCGTGTCTTCGACCATGTTGATTTCTTCGAGCACGACTTTGCGTTCGCGGTCGAGTTCTTCATTTGCAAATAACGGCGCGGTCACTAAATCGGCGAGCAAATCGAAGGCGCGCGGAACATGCGCGTCCAAAGCGCGAAAGTGATAACAGGCGACTTCGCGGCTGGTGAAGGCATCGACATTGCCGCCGATGGCATCGCCTTCAACGGCAATCTGCCGCGAATTTCTTTTCTGGGTGCCTTTAAATAAGGCATGTTCGATGAAATGTGAAATGCCATTGAGTTCCGCTTGTTCGTGGCGCGACCCTGAGCGCACCCATATGCCTACGGAAGCGGAACGAACGTGAGCCATTTTTTCGGTGATGATGGTAAGACCGTTTGCAAGATTGGTCTTTTCAATAGGACTGGATTGTACTGTCATATAACTCCTAAGACGTGGATGCTAGCACACGCTTTTCGTCACACGCAAACAACTGTCCGAACCCACAACCGCCGCAAGAAAATTGTAAGGTTAAAGGTGTATGCGAAGATCCAATAGCTGGGTTTGAAGTTTTCTGCTGGAAGCCCTTGAGATTTCTTATTTCAATTTGAATTCCCCAGCGGATTGAGCGGATGCGGCGGCTAGGCGCAGATTGCTTGAATCACTGAAATTTGACCGATAATCATCATCCGCTTTAAAAATCCGTCTTCATCCGCGCAATCCGCCGCATCCGCTGGGAATGTCCATTAATAAGAAGCACATTGATTTTTCGTCGATGACTGATATACCCCAAATCTGCTGAACGATTCTCCCGCTTGTCACTTTCCAAACCGGCAAACTATAATTTTTTCTTACTTGAGCATCTTGCATTAAATTTCCGTGCATCAGATACGAGTAACCCGGAGGCTTCTCTTAAACCAAAAACTTATGAAACGCGCCATTGTAATCTCACTTCTCGTCACCTTTTTCGTTGCTTTAACCAATGCTTTGGCTTTTTCACAAAAGCCACCAACCCAGGACAAGAAAAATGATGACAAACAAATCGGTATCGGCATTACCGAAGTGCGTCTGCCGATTACTGTAAAACGCAAAGCCAAATTCCTGGGCGGATTGGCGCAATCGAATTTTGAAATTTACGAAGATGGTAAAAAGCAGGCGATTAACAAATTCGTATCGCCCAGCGAATTGCCGCTCAATGTCGGAATTTTGATCGACACCAGCAACAGCGTAAAACTCAAACTGCCGGTTGAAAAAGAAGCCGCCGATGATTTCGCAGCTACGGTTACTTCTTATCGTCGAAAGGATAGAGTTCTGGTCGCCAGTTTCGATTCCGATGTCGAATTGCATCAGGATTTCACGGCTTCGCTGGAGCAGATTTCCAAAGCCATTAAACAGTTGAAAGCCAGCGGCTACACTAAACTGTTTGACGGCGTCTATCGGGTCATTGAAGAGAAAATGGCGACGGTTCCCGATAGCGAAGCGCGGCGAATTCTGGTGATTCTTTCGGATGGCGAAGATACCGCAAGCGATAAAAGCTTGAAAGATGCCATTGAAATCGCTCAACGTTTTGATGTGACGATTTTCGGAATCAGCACCAAAAATTTCACCGGCACCGGCGCGGGCACAGTGGCAGCAGACCCCGATAAAGAATTGGAAATGCTTTGCGAAGCCACCGGCGGACAGGTCTTCCTGCCCTCGCAAAAGGCTGAATTATTCCGTTCGTTTACCGAAGTCGCAGAAGATTTGCGCCGCGAATATGTGGTCTATTACACGCCGAGCAATCAGGATAAAACCGGCAAAGAACGCAAAATCAAAGTCAAGCTCCTCAATGCTGAGGGCGACCTTTATCACAAGCAGGGGTATGTTTATTAGTCATTCGTCAGTTGTCCTTTGTCATTAGTGATTTGTCAAGCCTTCTACAAATGACCAATGACCAGTGACCAATAACCGGAGTTGAGGTTTTTAAAGGATGAAAAAATCAATCGCTGTCATCGTATTAGTTGCCGTCATCGCACCTGCTTTATTGGCTCAGGGGCAAAAATCACCAACCAAGCCTGCGCCGAAATCTTCTGCGGCGGATGCGCAGAAAAATAAACCTGCCACTCAACCGCCGCAAAAAACCGACGCGAAGCCCGAAGAAATCCCTACGAGTGATGAAGTGGTGAAACTCGGAGCCGACCTGGTCAATCTTTTTTTCAGCGCCGTCGATAAAAACAATCGCATCGTGAGCGACCTTAAACAAGAAGAGGTCACGATTTTTGAAGACGGCAAACCGCAAACCCTTTTCGCATTCAAACGCGAATCGACGCTGCCAATCAACATCGCCATCCTGATGGATTTGTCGGGCAGTCAGGAATACACTTTCCCGAAAGAAAAGACGGCGGCGAGCGAGTTTTTGCGCTCGATTATTCGCCAGGGCAAAGACTCTGCGGCGATTCTCACCTTTCAGGATGACGTCGATCTGGTGCAGGGGCTTTCTTCGCGTGTGGAATCTTTGCAACGCGCTTTGGATGAAATTCAATACTCGCGCCGGTTCAATAATGCCTCAACTCGCAGACAGGCGACTGCGCTCTATGATGCGATTTATGTGACCGCCGATGAAATTCTGGCGCGTGATGAATATCGCGCGCGCACCACAGATGATTCCATCGTGCGCCGCGCGATTATCTTGCTTACAGACGGCGTTGATAATGCCAGCAATCGCAAACTCGACGATGCCATTGACCGCGCCTGGAAAGCCGGGGTGGTGATCTATTCCATCGGCATCGGCGACCGTTTCCGCTTTGAAGGGGTGCGCGAAGATGTCTTGAAACGGTTATCGGAAGAGACTGGCGGACGCGCCTATTTTCCGCAGGGCGCGGATGATTTAATGGAAGATTTTCGGCAAATCGAAAACGAAATGCGCAGCCAATACCTGGTGGCTTACACGCCATCCAACCCCAACCGCGACGGCAGTTTTCGTCGCATAGAAGTTCGTGTGAATAATCGTGACGATGTTCGTTTGGTGCATCGTCGCGGCTATTACGCGCCGAGAGATGAAAAGAAATGAAGTATCAGAAGTTTTTAGTCATTGCAGGAGTGTTATTTGTGGCAGTGCTGTTTTCATCGCTGTCCATTACCAGCGCCAATTTCAATCCACAATCCGAGAAAAAAAATCAGGAAAATAAAAACCAAAAAGCTGACGATAAAAATAAAAAATCGGATGATGAGGACGACGGTCAGATAATCAAACTCGGCACCCAACTGGTTACCGTGCCGTTTACGGTTACGGAAAAATCGAATCGCTATGTCAACGATTTGAAAAAAGAAGACCTCGAAATCCTCGAAGACGGCAAGCCGCAACAGGTTGAATCGTTTGACCGGCAAACCGATGCAGCGCTCACCATCGCCATGTTGATTGATATTTCAGGCAGCCAGGAATTTACTTTGCCGATTCAAATTTCTGCGGGGAAAAAATTCTTTGAGAGAATTTTGCGCCCGAAAAAAGATTTAGCCGCCGTGGTGACTTTTCAACATGAATCCGAACTGGTGCAAGACCTGACTTCAAATATGCAGAAACTGGAACGCGCGCTTGATGACGTTCGCATACCGGTTGCGCCATCGGCAATCCCAAGCGGCAGAGGCACGCCACCGATCAACGGCGGTTCACACATCGGCGCGACGGCGATGTACGATGCGATTTATTCAACCTCAGGCGAATTGCTCAGCGGTGAAGCCGGACGCCGCGTAATTATTTTGCTCACCGACGGGCAGGATACCGACAGCCACATCAAAATGCGCGAAGCCATCGAAAAAGCCTGGCGACATGAAGTGATCATCTACACCATCGGCATCAGCGGCTCGACGGGCATTGCTTCGGGTGATTTGAAGAAGATTGCCAGCGAGACCGGCGGGCGTTCATTCGTGCCGCGCAGTGAAAAGGATTTGGATGAAGCCTACGCACAGATTGATGAAGACCTGCGTTCGCATAATATCCTGACCTATCAATCATCGAACGAAGCCCAGGACGGGTCATTTCGCACGATTGTTGTGCGCGTCAAAAATCGCAAAGATTTAACCGTGCGTCATCGTCGCGGTTACTTTGCCAAAAAAGAAGGCGCTTAGCTTAGGAGAACCAATGCCAGTCATTCAAGTGCAAGCGAAACTTTCCGCAGACGAGCTTTTGCAAGCCGTGGAGCAATTGAGCACTCAAGAGTTGGATAAATTTGCCGGAGAGGTTTTGAAAGTTCAGGCACGCCGCAAAGCTCCGCGCCCGTCAAAACGCGAATCTGCACTATTGCTCAAAATAAAAGAGGCATTCCCAAAAGATAAACAGCGGCGGTACAACAAACTGTACAGTAAACTACAAGAAGAGACCATCACTGAAAAAGAGTATCAGGAGTTGTTACCATTAGTTAAAGAGCAAGAGCAATTAAACGTGCGCCGTCTCGAAGCCTTAATAAAACTTGCTCAAATTCGTCAGGTTTCAGTGGATGAGTTGATGGATAGTCTGGGCATTAGACCTCCGGCTTATGTCTGAAAAGCGCGTCACAGTTCAGCAAAAACGGTTCGTAGAAAAACGAGCAAAAAGTATTGTGAGTATTGTTACAGCCCTGCCAATTACTCACTATCTTCTTTTGCCGTTGAGCATATCAAACCTCGACAACAGGGCGGCAAAACCGTTTTGGCTAATCTTGCCTTTGCTTGCCAAGGATGTAACGGCTATAAACATGCCAAAATTGGCGGCTATGACTTCCAAACAGGGAAAGTAGTGCCACTATATAATCCCAGAAAACAAAAATGGAAGAAACATTTTGCATGGAATGGATTCGACATTACTTATCGGATTGACGGCTACGGGAAGAGCAACAATAAATGAATTGCGGTTGAATCGAGAAGAAGTAATAAATCTACGCAGGTTGCTGATTGCAGCAAATCTACATCCGCCGCAAGAATTTAATACCGATGACGAATAATTTGCTTTTATTTCGCTCTGCCAATCACCGAAAGTAATCTGCCGACCTTCATCGGTTCACCACCCGCTTCCAAACGATAAGAGAAGAACAGGTCGTTTCTCGCCATCGTGCAAAAGGGGGCAACGAAAATTTGTTCTTCATCAAAGCCGCAGAATTTCAATTGTTGAACATTGGCGGCGCGAACATCCAAATGGCATTTGCCATCCGCTTTGAAATTCACCAGCAATTCTTTCCAGTAGCCGAACTCTTTTTTATAACGGTCGATGACCTCTGCGCCGACTTCATAAAACTCTGCCGAGGCGCACGGACCAATCGCCGCGATGCAATCACGCGGGTTTACGCCGAGGCGCATCAAATCGGCAACCGCGCGTTCGACGATGCGCCCCGCGGTGCCACGCCAACCGGCGTGAATCGCCGCCATCGCCTTCGATTTCGTATCGGCAATCAACACCGGCGCACAGTCGGCGGTTTGCACGGCAAGCAAAACGTTTTTCAGTTTCGACACCAGCGCATCACAACCCGGCGGCTCTTTTAAGGCTTCATCTGCCGAATCAATGAAGCCTCTTTCAGTCGAGTGGGTCTGTCGCATGGTGATGACGGGCATCCCCTCTGCGCCGATGGCTTCAAGAAATCGATGGCGATTCTCTTTGACGTTTTCCGGCGTGTCGCCTTTAAAGTTCGTCAGGTTGAGGGCATTTGCAGGAAGCGAACTCACGCCGCCAAGCCGGGTGCTGAAAGCGTTCAAAAAACCGGCTTCTTCCATTGGTTCACAAACGATATAGGCAATGCGCGCGATGCCATCCGCTGTTTCGATGTCGCGTTGACGCAGCGAAAATGCTTCTTCGTTTGAAAGAGAAAAACTTTCTTCGTTCGACAGTTGTGCCTGTTCAATCATCCCGACTATCCTAACGACTGGCGGCAAACTCGCGCAACATCATAAGCAATTGTGACGTACCGCAATTTGACACCCCTTTACGCCCTGTCTTACTTTATCGTTTTATCTTTTCCCTGAAAGAGGCTACTGATGCTTGATGTCATTTACGTTCGCAATAATTTTGAACTGGTCAAACAGAAACTCGAAGCGCGCAATTTTCCGCTTGATGCGCTGAGTGAATTTAATGAACTCGACTTGCGTCGCCGCCAGTTAGTTACTAAACGCGATGATTTAAACGCGACGCGCAATCGCGAAAGCCAGGAAATCGGCAAGATGATGAAAGCCGGGCAAAAGGAAGAAGCCGAAGCCCGTCGCGCTGCGGTTCGCGAACTGGTCGAACAGATCACCGCAACCGAAAGCGAAGTCACACACGTTGAAGAAGGGCTAAGAACTTTACTGGTCAACGTGCCCAACCTGCCGCACGACAGCGTTCCGGTAGGCGTAGATGAATCGGCAAATCAAGAAATCAAACGTTGGGGCGAACCGCGCCAATTCGGCTTCACACCATTAGATCACGCAGACCTTGGCGTGCGGCTTGGTATCGTCGATTTTGAACGCGCCGCGAAAATCACCGGCGCGCGTTTTGCCATCCTCACCGGACTTGGCGCGCGACTCGAACGCGCCTTGATTAATTTCTGCCTGGATTTTCACACTAAAAAACATGGCTACACGGAAGTCTTGCCACCGTTCATTGTCAATGCCAACAGCTTGTTTGGCACCGGGCAATTACCCAAATTTGAAGGCGATTTATTCAAACTCACCGACGACCGGAATTTTTATTTGATTCCCACTGCCGAAGTCCCGGTGACCAATATTTATGCCGATGAAATTTTGGACGGCGCGAATTTGCCAATTAAAATGACCGCCTATACGCCATGCTTTCGTTCGGAAGCCGGAAGCTACGGCAAAGACACCAAAGGCTTAATTCGCCAGCACCAATTCGATAAAGTCGAACTCGTCAAAATCACCAAACCCGAAGAGTCTTACGAAGAACTCGAACAGTTGACGCGCAACGCCGAAGCGATTCTTGAAGCATTAGGTTTGCCATATCGCACGATTGTGCTATCGACCGGCGATATGGGATTTTCGGCAGCAAAAACTTATGACATCGAAGTCTGGTTGCCGAGTCAGGGAACCTTCCGCGAAATCTCTTCGTGCTCGAATTGCGAAGCCTTTCAAGCCCGCCGCGCGCAGATTCGCTTTCGTCGTGAACCGAATGCCAAACCGGAATTCGCGCATACCTTGAACGGTTCGGGCTTGGCAATCGGTCGAACGTGGTTAGCAATTTTAGAAAACTATCAACAGGCGGATGGCTCTGTTGCTGTACCCGAAGCCCTGCGCCCTTATCTGGATGGATTGGAAATCATCAAATAATTGCGGATTTTCCAATTGCGGATTGCGAAATGCGGATTGCGGATTGAGCGCCGCACAAGTGGTCTTTGATTGCGATTCCTTACGCGGTCAAAGACCGATTGCTCAACCAAGTAAGTCATAACGACGTAGTCAAAGACCGCTTGCTCAACCTCAGCGAATTATTTTGTAAGCCGCTCTCAAATAGAAGTTCGGCGGCTTTGTGTCGATAGGTGGCAAATAAAATTATGCTCAATGATACTGATCATGATAGTTACTTACTTTCATGGAAAGGTCCGCTAGTTTTACAAGGTTGTGAAGGAGAGTTGTTTTTAAAATCTCCAGTAGTTGAGCAATCAGGAATTTATCTTTTTACTGTTGAACACAATAATGGGTATTTAATCTATATGGCTGGCTGGACTACAAGACCCTTTAAAAAGCGACTTAAAGAACACATAGCCACTTATAGAAAAGGAACCTATACAATTTTTGATCCTGAGAGTTTGCAAAATGGTAAGAGGGTTGAACTTTGGCATGGTATGTGGATGGGCAAGTCTACGAATACTCCTGAAATGAAGCAATTGTTTCACTCTCGTTATCAAGAACTGGAACTTCCAATAGAATCTTTGCTTTCTGCTTTTCGGATATTTCTTGCTCCTTTGAACACTGAACGTAGAAGTCTTGCAAGAATAGAAGCAGCCATTATGAATTTACTTTATTCAGCAGAAGAACCTATTAGTACCATTCCAGATAAAGGTATGGCTCTTGCTCCTCGTTGGATCGAAGAGAAACCGTTTTTAGTTAATAGTACCTCTACAGTTCTTTTATATGGGTTACCTGAACTTTTTGAAGCGTAGAATATCTTGCACCTTTAGTCACTAAATTTAGCGTTAGCGATGGCAAGTCTATGTTTGGTTGTCGGGGTTAAATATTTAAGTGAAGGTGAATGAGTTGGCAGCGGCAATCCGCAATCCGCAATCCGCAATTGAGAAAGCGGCGCCATCATGCGTCGTACCGGAACTTAAAAGAGTAGAGAGGGTTCTTCTTCGTTAGGTTTTGCAACAGACGTTGCACTATTGTTCATCCGCGCAAAGAGGTGAGGTTCCTGCCGCGATTGCGATGAGCAATGTGCGAATCATTCGTGCAAACACCGGTTCCGCATGATGGCTCCGTAAGAAAGCACCTTAACAAGTGCCTCAAGCTTCCGTACTCAACCAGAGCAACGAGTGTGCCATTTTTACTCGGCAGCAAAACCTCAATTATTACAGGCATTTTAAATCATTTTTATTTTATGCCGCGAAAACCTCACATCACTTTGACCTTTTTGTATCGGCGAATTATCTTCTTTTGACCGATTCGGAATTGGCTTGTGTTCATCCCATTTATTTAAGGAGAAATTATGCGTTCACGCTTTCAGTTGGTCGTTGCCACGGCAACCGTTTTTCTGCTCATCGCTTCATCCGCACTCGCCTCTGCATTGCAAAAAACCACCGCGCCCGACTTCAACAAGGCGCGGGATGAAGCGGTGCAGATGCTCGCGGGTTTCGTCAAAGTTGATACCAGCAATCCGCCGGGCAATGAAACCAAAGGCGCTGAGTACCTGAAAGCCATATTCGACCGTGAAGGCATCGCTTCGGAAATTTTTGAACTTGAAAAAGGGCGCGGCAATATTGTGGCGCGACTCAAAGGCAACGGCAAAAAGCGCCCGCTTCTATTGATGGGGCATATTGATGTGGTCGGCGTTGAACGCGATAAATGGACGGTTGATCCGTTTGGCGGGGTTATCAAAGACGGTTTTATTTACGGGCGCGGCGCATCCGACGACAAAGGCATGACCATCGCTTGTCTTGAAGTTTTTCTGATGCTTCATCGAATGAAGATGCCGCTTGACCGCGATGTGATTTTTCTTGCTGAAGCCGGTGAAGAAGGCACGACCCGCGTCGGCATTGATTATATGGTTAATGAACATTGGGACAAAATCGAATGCGAGTTTGCCTTGAACGAAGGCGGCGGCATTCGTGAGGTCGGTGACAAAGTCATCAGCGTCAATGTTGCAACCACTGAAAAAGTCCCGCGTGGGATGCGGCTCATTGGGCGAGGAACGAGCGGACATGGGTCGGTGCCGCGAATGGATAATGCGATTACCCATCTCGCGGCGGCAGTCGCTAAAGTCGGCAACTGGCTCGTGCCTATGCGACTCAATGAAACCACTCGCGAATTTTTTAAACGTCTCGCAAAAATCAGTTCGCCCGAAGATGCTTATCTGTTTACGCACCTTGAAGACCCGAAAGTACAGGAAAAGCTCTGGGCTAAATATCCGCAATATTATTCGATGATTCGCACCTCGATTGTGCCGACGATTATTAAAGGCGGCTTTCGTTCAAACGTGATACCGGGCGATGCCGAAGCGACCCTCGATGTGCGCGCGGTTCCCGACGAAAACATTCCCGCACTGGTGGAAAGTTTGAAAAAGCTGATTGACGACTCGACAGTTGAAGTGGTTGCGCCGTCAGGACGCGGAAGACCCGCGCCCGCGCCATCAGGGGTTACGACAGAAATGTTTCAAGCCCTCGAACGCGCACAACAGAAAATGTTTCCAACCGCAGTGACGCTTCCGAGTATGCTTACAGGCGCGACCGATTCGGCGCAACTGCGCGCCAAAGGGGTGCAGGCTTACGGACTCGGCAGCGTCGTTAATGACCGCTTCCCGACAAATGTTCATGGCAACGATGAACGTTTATCTATCGACGGCTTAGGCAAATTCGTCGAATTTATCTGGCGCGCAGTCGTTGATGTCGCAGGCGCGAAATGAATGAAAAGTTAAAAGGCAAAATTAAAAAGACAAAAGTTAAAAGTTAAAATACCTCCGAATCCTTTTGTGTCTGCTCACCACACGGTTGTTGCTTTATTGCAACAGTCGAACTCTCTCATCTGTGATTAAGTCCTTATTTTTCCGCAGGCATCACTGCTTTTTTAACTGGTACAATGGTTGCCTTATCGTTGCTCTATATTTGCAGGTAAATTTAATTTCAAGAGGCACTGATTTGATTCATCAAACGACGCTTGCGAGTGCAGTTTCAATTAGCGGACACGGATTGCACACCGGTGAAAAAGTTAATCTCACATTAAAACCCGCTCCCGCCTACACGGGTTTTGTTTTTCGCCGCACCGATTTGAACAACTTTGAAATTCAAGCCGCGCCGCAATATGTGGCGCGTGTGAGTTATGCCACGACCTTAATGAAACAGGGCGTCATGATTGCCACTGTCGAACATCTGCTGTCGGCGCTTTCCGGTTCGCATATCGATAACTGCATTATTGAACTCGATTCCCTGGAAGTGCCGATTCTTGATGGCAGCGCCGAACCGTTCATTGAACTGATTGAACAGGCAGGCACGGCGACACTTGAAGCGCCGCGCCAGTTTCTTCGTATCCTCAAGCGCGTCGAAGTTCACGACGCCAATCGTTGCATGAGCATCAGCCCTGCCAATCAATTTTCCATCTCCTGTCTAATTGAATTCCCCCATGCGATGGTCGGCACCCAACGCCGCACTCTGGAAGTGGTCAACGGTCATTTCGCCAGAGAGATTGCCGCCGCCCGCACTTTCGGATTTCTCGCCGAAGTCGAAGCCCTGCGCGATGCCGGGTTGATTCGCGGCGGCGGATTGGAAAACGCCGTAGTGCTCACACCCGAAGGCGGCGTGATGAATTCGGAAGGTTTGCGCTTTGCCGACGAATTTGTGCGTCATAAAATTTTAGACATCATGGGCGACCTCGCTCTATTCGGTATGCCTGTGCTCGGACACGTTGAAGCCGAACGCACCGGGCATGGCGTCCACACGGCGCTCGTCTCGCGCGTCCTGCATGATGATTCCGCCTGGGAAATAACCGATTCATTAGGTATGGCTCTCGCCGTTTAAATGCGCTAAACTGCACCAACCCATTAGAGATAAACTGACAGCCCGTTTGCGTCTCTTGCGCTGAGCAACTAAAGATGAACTGTTGTTACCTGGAAGGCGTTCAATAAGCGGAGTAACAGGTGGAGAGTGACAAAAACCGGCCACAGTTGTTAGACTTCTAAATTAGAAACTGCTGGTCGAAAGCGAGCGGGCAGTATATGCAACATATTCAAGAAGAAAAAATCTTTTCAATGCTTGAACGCGAAATGCTCCTCAAGCGACTGGCGCGTGAATTTGGCAACCTGTCCAAAGAGGCGCAAAATCTCCCGGCTTATTTGAAAGCGGTTTTTCTCCCGGATAGACCTGAACTCTGGTTGCCGCGCAGTTTCGTTCAACGTGTTCTCGACGTTTTCAAACACCCGATTCAATTCCTCAAAAGCGCCTTCAGTTTGGATGTCATCAATCTCGGCTACATTTATAAACCCGCAGATAAAGTCGCAGCATTTACTACAGATGTGGCGCTCATAGATAAACCCGTCAAACGTCGCCCGTTGAAAAAACTGCTGGTGCTTTCAACCGTCGTGCATTCCGTAGCCATCATTTATCTCGGCTACGTTCTAGTGATGTCGATTATTGCGCCGTACAAAAATATGCGCGTGGTAAACAAAGCCTATCGCCAGTATGATGAAAAACTGGTCGCGGTGCTGCCGCCGCGGTTGAAACTTCCCAGACAATCGCTTGAAAACACCATGTCGCTTGATGAAATACGCGAGCGTGACCGCAAGCGTCGTGAAGAGGAAGAACGCCGTCGTCGCGAGGAAGAAGAGCGCCGGCGTCGTGAAGAGGCGCGCAAGAAAGCCCAAGAAGAAAAGCAGGCTGAGCTTGCCAAAGCCGAACAGGAAGCCAAAGACAAAGCCGCAGCAGGTGAACAGGCTAAAACTGATGACCAGAAAACCGATGAAAAGCCCAAATTCGGCGAAATCAACGAAGCGCCAATCAAAGAGGTCTTGGGGCAAATCTATGCAATGAATAAAGTCGGGTTCATCAACGTGGATTCGACCAATTTATATTTGCGGCTAACCTTCAAGATTGAAAAAGACGGTTCCATTTCAAACATCGCGGTCAGCAAATCGTCGGGCAATAATTACGTCGATGTGCAGGCAAAAAAAGTGCTGTTTTTACTGGGCGAATCCCACGCGCTTGGGCCGCTGCATATTCTTTCGTCCTGTTCGATTGAACTCACCTTGACCAAAGAGATTGCCAAACTTTCCATCTTTGCCTTCGCGCCGTCTGCTGATGAAGCGAAAAATCAGGTTGCATTATTAAACACACTGGTCTGGGGCATTCGCAATTTCGGGAAAAACGTCAGCCCTGACATCAAAGAGGTTTTAGGAAAATTGAAAGCTTCAAGCAGCGGCAATCGTGTCGAAGCCAACATTACGATTTCCAATGACCGCGCAGGGGAATTGATGAAAAGTAAATTCGACAAGCCTTCGGGTACGCCTTGACATTCCACCGTCAACCATTGAGCCGCCAGGCGGGGAAATTCCAAATGGCGGCAAAATCCATACACAACGAATACAGATTCAATAAACCTTCGGTCTCATTTCCCGACTAAATTTTGAAGCGCAGGCGCAAGGCTGGCGTATTTGAATTTGTAGCCTGCGGCAAGCGCGGTTTTCGGAATCGCCCGTTGACTGGCGACTAACACGGCTGCCATTTCGCCAAACAGTAACTTCAACCCCAATGCCGGAACCGGGATGAAGGCGGGACGATGTAAAGCTTTGCCAAGTTGTTTGGTAAATTCCGCGTTAGTCACTGATTCGGGCGCGACGCCGTTTATCGGTTCATTGAGCGTCGGCGTATTGAGCGCAAAAATATACAATCCGACGATGTCATCAAGATGAATCCACGGGAACCATTGACGCCCGTTGCCGAGCCTGCCGGCAACTCCCATCTTGAATGCCGGAAGCATCTTGGCAAGCGCGCCGCTTTCGGTCGCTAAGACCACGCCCGTGCGAACTTCAACGACGCGAATGCCGAGTTCTCTGGCGCGTCCGGCTTCGGCTTCCCAGGCTTTGCAAAGGTCTTCGAGAAATCCCGAACCGGCTTGGGCGCGTTCGTCAAGCTCTTCATCGCCCCGGTCACCGTAAATGCCGACTGCTGAACTGCACAAAAAAACGCTCGGTTTTGAGGACGCCGCGCGCATCCCTTCAACTAAATTTCTGGTGCTGACCAGACGCGAATCGCGTATGCGTTTTTTCTTTGCATCCGTCCATCGTCCTTCGGCAATCGGTTCACCCGCGAGGTGAATCACGGCATCAATGCCATCGAGTGCAGCATCAGGCGGCGGGCAGGAAAGCGTGTCCCAGGCGTGCATTTCATCAACCGCTAAACCTTTGACCTTTTGCGGCGAACGCGAAAGTCCAACGATGATATGCCCTTCACTTTTGAGCCGCTCGCATAACGCTTTGCCGATTAGCCCGGTCACCCCGGTCATCAAAACTTTCATCCGTAGTCTCCTTTGTCGCGTGGCGGTTTTGCGATTTCATTCCGGGACAATTCAAGATTCAGGTCTAATTATGTCTACAGCTTTAGTCAAGCGATTGACAGAAAAATTTAGCTTATCCGGTCAGGGATGCCATTGAATAAGTATTGCGGCATTCCGGTTTTCAAAATAGTATGTTGGCAAATTGACGGCTGCCCCTGCGGTTTTAAATCCGAACTGATTGAGGACTCCCCGATGAAAAAATTCTTGTTGATAGCGATGCTCGCTTTAAGTTTAACCGGATGTGACAGCCTGATAAAAAATTTTGGCAGCGATGCAAAAAACACCAATCGACCCGAACAAGTGCCGCAGGTGATTGCGGCTAACGAAACGGCTGCCCTTGCCCGTTTGCGTTCGATTGTCACGGCTGAAATGGCTTATGCGCTGAATGGTGACGGACAGTTTGCGACGCTTGAAACCTTGATTGCAAGCGGGGCAATGAGCGACCCCGCGCGCGGCAAACTCACCGGGTATCGCTTTGAAGTGCGCGTGCGTCCGGGCGGTTTTGAAGCGACAGCGATTCCCGAACGTTACGGCGTGACCGGCAAGCGTTCATTCTATGTCGATGAATCGCGGCAAATTCACGGGGCAGATAAAGGCGGCGCACAGGCGAGCAACGCCGACCCCGATGTTTAAAAATTCTCTCTACAGTCGAGCGCAGGTTTACCATTAATCACTACCAAAAAATTCAATCACTCAATACCGAGAGGTAAAACTTATTGATTGAGCGGGTGGAACAGATAAGACGGATAAATTTGCGAAACCCGCTCCGTCCAGTTTGCCTCATCTGAAAAGGCTTATTTGTCATTCAGGAATCCGGCTTTCACTCAGCGAAAAAGTCATCTTACAGATTCAACAAATCTGATTGCAGCAGTTTTTTTTTACTTTCTTGACAGTCGTTAAAAGCGGTTCCTATAATGCAAGCCTTCATCAATCATGGCTTTCAGTAATTATTAAATCGAAGTCAAACGGAGGCTAACCGTGATTAAGCTCGATATCGTAAATGAAGTTTCTGACAAAACCGGAGTTCCAAAAATTAAAGCTGAAGTTGCCGTCGAAGCGCTTTTTGAAGCGATGAAAAATGCTTTGCAAAGAGGGGAGCGAATTGAACTGCGCGGGTTCGGGGTGTTCGTTGTCAAACCACGCAAACGCGGCGTCGGTCGTAATCCTCGCACCGGCGAAGTTACAGATATTCCGCCGGGAAAAACCATTCGCTTTAAACCGGGCAAAGAACTTCAATCCTGAATTTCCTAAAGGATGTTAGGTGATGCAACCATCTAACATCCTTCTCGCTGCTGTTGACAGCAAACTATCCCAAAGTTGTATCCTGTTTTTGTGGAAAGCACCAATCAGCCTTATCTGTTTCCTGAGCTTGAACGCGCCCAACGTGATGAACGTTACGCGCTGGAGCGCTCCGAAGAACTAGCGCCAAGCCGCATTTTCCTTCATATCGTTTTACTCTTCTTCACGATCATTACGACGATGATTACCGGCGCGGCGATGGTGGTCAGCATCGACGAGCAAACTGATTCCATCATCAGAGCTTTGTTTGCGCCCGTCACTGCCGTCATTCACGCAACCCAAGCCGGAAATTACGAACCCTTAATCAGCGGATTGGTTTTCACCTTCACCTTGCTGACGATTTTAGGGGCGCACGAACTCGGGCACTATTTCGCCTGTCGTTATTATGGCATTCGCGCCACTTTGCCGTTTTTTCTTCCCGCGCCACCGGTGATTACGCTGTTTGGCACCTTCGGCGCAGTGATTAAAATCAAAGAACCGATTCGCACACGCCGCGCGCTTTTTGATATTGGCATCGCCGGACCGCTCGCCGGATTTGCTTTCGCTTTACCGGCATCGTTTATCGGATTGTTTTTTGCAAAGGCGGCAACCCCCATCGGCTCAGGCGGAATGCAATTTCACGACCCGGTATTGTTTATCCTGATCAATAAAATTTTCGGACTCCCGGAATGGATTCACTGGAACCCTGTCTACTGGGCAACCTGGGGCGCGTTGCTGGTTACGGCATTAAATCTCTTCCCGGTCGGTCAACTTGATGGCGGGCATGTCTTGTACGCGGTATTCGGTCGGCGCATTCACAAATGGGTCTCGACAGGCGTAGTCCTGGCGGTAGCGACACTCGCCGTGCTTTCGTATGCGCTCTATCAATCGCCCATCTGGTTTTTGTGGACGTTCGTATTACTGTTCCTGTTAAAAGTCGGGCATCCGCCGCTTGCCGTTGAAGAGCCGTTGGGAAGAGGCAGAAAGATATTAGCGGCAATCGCTTTGATCGTTTTTTTCCTGTGCTTTATGCCTTTCCCCATCACTTTCACTTAAATCCGGTGAATCAATCTCCGTTGGGTGAGCGACATTTTGATATGGCACGCCGCTCATCCAACGACATCTGGCGCTAAAAAAGTTGCTTTAAAATTCAGCCATTCCTTTATTCACAAATCTTTCCTGAGCGATTTACCGTAGAAGAGATTTACAAAAAACTTCATCCTGTTACACTCTCTGTCTGGAGCAGAATCAATGAATGAAAGTGTTATTGCCATATTATCCCTGGGATTTATTTACGGGCTGCGGCACGCCCTGGATGCAGACCATCTGGTCGCCGTTTCAACCATCGTCAGCGAACATAAAAGCCTCTGGCGCTCGTCGCTGATTGGCACCTTCTGGGGGCTTGGTCACACGGCATCTCTGCTTGGCGTTGGCATCGTGGTTTTGTTGCTGAAAATTTCGATTCCGAAACATATCGAACCGTGGATGGAAATGCCCGTGGCGTTGATGTTAATTGCGCTTGGCGGGCTTGCCGTCTGGCAGGCTTTTCGCAATCAGGCAGTGAGCATTCACTCCCACATCCACGAGCACAACAGCGAAGGCGAACATTCACACGTTCACATCCATTTGCAGAACCAGCACAATCATCAGCATCATCTCATACGCATCGGTCGCAAACCCTTTCTGGTCGGGATGGTTCACGGTTTTGCAGGCAGCGCGGCGTTAATGTTGATTGCCTTGACCACAGTCCCAACTGTGGCGCTCGGTTTGGCTTACATCGCGATATTTGGCATCGGTTCGGTTGGCGGCATGCTGCTGATGAGCGCCATGATTGGTTTGCCGTTTGTTGCCACCGCAGAAAAATTCGCGTCGTTTAATCGCGCGATTCGCATCGTGGCGGGACTCTTTAGCATCGGTTTCGGTTTATATTTAGCCTGGAATTTACTGCACGAAATTTTTACGCTTTCATCTTAACCAATAAAGGTAGGCTATGACGGATTTGCTGAATGACAAAATGCCGCCGCTGGCATATTTGAATGACGATTTTTTGAAAAGCTCGGAAGCCCGAGCCTTGCGAATTCTTTCGGAGTATCTGGAACCGCGCGCCCGTTTGCGCCGCTTCAACCTGCGCGACACCATCGTCTTTTTCGGCTCAGCGCGTTCGGTCGCGCCTGACATCGCCGAGGCGCGTCTTGCAGAACTGCAAAAACAAAACGACGATTCGCCTGAATATCAAGACCGGATTGCCAAAGCCGAGCAACTCGTTCACCTGTCGCGTTACTATCAGGATGCGGTTGACCTGGCGCGACGCATCACCGAATGGTCTAAAAGTTTAACCGGACAACATCACTTCATTATCTGTTCGGGTGGGTCGGGCGGCATGATGGAAGCCGCCAATCGCGGCGCTTCACTGGCGCGCGGCAAAACCATCGGCTTGAATATCGAATTGCCGCACGAACAGGATGTGAATAAATACGTTTCGCGTGAGTTGGTTTTCAACTTTCACTATTTTTTCATGCGCAAATTCTGGTTCGTTTACCCGGCGAAAGCCTTGATTGCCTTTCCTGGCGGTTTCGGCACGATGGATGAACTCTTTGAAGTGCTCACCTTGATACAAACCAAAAAGCCCGGCAAAACCATGCCGGTGTTATTATTCGGCAAAACCTTCTGGGATGAAGTGATTAATTTTGACGCGCTGGTGAAATGGGGGGTCGTCAGCCCGCAAGACCTCGACATTTTCTTCAAAACCGATTCGGTTGATGAAGCCTTTGAATACGTGACCGGAAAACTCGAAAAACTTTATCTCTCGGACAAAGGACTCGAAGAAGTGAAATTGACTTAAAGCCTCCGGTCAATCACAGACAAATTCATTGCCTTGCCGTTCTATTTTGCCTGTTTATCTACGGCGTGAATCACCTGTTCGATGAGTCGCAGGTAAGCCGAAAAGGTTTCGTTGGTTTCCGATTCCAACCACACCTCATCATCTTTTTTATACTGGGCAATGCGCGCAAAGATGCGCTTATCGAGATGCAAGGCATCGGCAATTTTTAGTAAGACTTCGTTTTTCTCTATAGGCGCATCTATTCCGCAAATCTCCAAAACGTGTTTGAATAGCTCGACAAAGCTTTCCAGAGAATCGACCATCAACGCCGTCAGGCGATTGGGATTTTTTGATGCGGGAAAATAGAGCGAACGCAGGCGAATCAATTTACCGCGCAATTCATATTCGAGTTGATGACGCAAATTGTGTGTGTGAATCTGCAAATCATCAAACGGGTCTTGCCCGTATACGACGTGGCGCACGCGGCTCATCCCGATGAATTCAATCGGAAAAACATCGGATGATTCGCGAATTTCCTGCCCGGTGAAATAGATGGGCAAAGGGTTGCCGACTTCGCGCCACCATTCGGCAACCTCGTGCGCGGCTTTCAACTCTTCAGTAGTAATTTCCTCAAGCACGACTAAAACTTTTTTACGCTCGTCGTCATCCAATTGCCCGCCCTCGACGGCTTTGCCGTAAAGCACAATGGATTTCAAATTGCCGCCGTGAGCGGTTACCAATTTATCGACAAATTCCGAAAGTTCATCAGCCAAGGTTTATGCCCTCCTCTCAAATCATTCAATACGATTTATTTTCAAAATGACAATTGCTGCGCGCCCTTTCCCATGCAACCTTCATCATTTACCAACTATCGCTTGCGCCGCCGCCGCCGAAATCGCCGCCGCCGCCAAATCCGCCCCAACCGCCGCCTGAATCGCTGGAACTGCCGGAACCACCCCAGCCTGACCCGCCGCCGCTCCAGATGACCGGACCGACCCACCAATCCGAACCGCGACGCCGGTAACCGCCACCGCCGCCACCCCCGCGCCCGAAGCGGCTCAAAATCGCCATCACCACAAAAAAGACGATTATCATAAAGATGATGGTCGAGGGTGAAATGCCGGTTGATGGTCGCCGCGTTCGTGGGCGATAGACCGCGTTGGTGTCGATGCCTTCCATCGAAATGCCGCGTTTTTCGGCAATGGTTGCAAGGATGGTTTGCACGCCGGTATTTAATGCGCCGTCAAAATTGCCTTTTTGAAAATCGACACGCATTCGCCGAATCAATTCACCGGCAAGCCCGTCGGGCACATCGCCTTCAAGATGGCGGCTGATTTCAAGCCGCGTGCCGCCATGATACATGCCATCGCTGCCTTTTTCTTTGATGGCAACCAACAACACTGCCGCCGGTTCGTTGGACGCCTTGCCGACGCCCCAACGTCTGCCGAGTTCGAGCGTGTAATCTTCAATCGGATAATCGTTCATCTGCTCGAAGGGAATGGTCACTACAGTGATTTCGATATTTGCTCGATTGCGAAAATTGGTGAGCAGGTTTTCAAGCGATTGCCGGGTTTGCGGATTGAGTTTATTGGCAAAATCATTGACATATCCACTCGACTGGGGAAATTGCAACTTCGAGATTTGCGCGAAATTCGCAGCGGCAACCGACAGAACCAGGGCAAATAACAACAGCGCTTTTTTGATTACCGGATTTATCATTTCAATTCTCAAAAACGAAAGCCATCAAACAGCCTCAACTTATCATATTTGCGCCGCGTTGACGATAAGCGAATCCACCTGCTGACGCGAAGGTAATGTTCACCTGGCATTTATCGGTTTAATCGCGCGCAAAATTGCTTCCCAACTTTTTATTTTCATCTTTCCCAACGGCGCTTTTGTCAAACCAAATTTGCCGATTGTATAATCGCGCCGCATTTCAAATTCATTCAATAAGAGGGACTCATGCGTTTTCCTAGACTCAGTGGCATTTTACTTCATCCGACATCTTTACCGAACCGTTTCGGCATTGGCGATTTAGGCGACGAAGCCTATCGTTTTATCGATTTTCTTGCGGCAAGCGAACAAAGCCTCTGGCAAGTTTTACCGCTGGGACCCACAGGTTATGGCGACTCGCCTTATCAATGTTTTTCCGCTTTTGCCGGAAATCCCTTGCTGGTTAGCCCTGAACAACTCGTCGCCGAAGGCTTGCTCGATAAGCAGGATTTGCGCGGCGTGCCGAAATTCCCCGTTGAAAAAATCGATTTCGGCTGGGTGATTCCTTACAAAATGGGATTACTTGAGCGAGCCTACAGCAATTTCAAAAAATCAACCGACACCGACCTGCGCGCAGCCTTTCTGGCGTTCAGACAGGAAGCCGCCCCCTGGCTTGATGATTATGCATTGTTTCGCGCCCTGAAAGACCAGCATAAAGGCGTCGCCTGGAATAAGTGGAAACCGCAATACGCTTTGCGCGACGCCAAAGCCATCAATGAGGCGCGCGAGAAATTACACGATAAAATCGAAGCCCATCGCTTTTTTCAATTTCTGTTTTTCAAGGAGTGGCGGGCGCTCAAAAATTATTGTCATGACAAAGGCATCAAAATCATCGGCGATGTGCCGATTTTTATCGCTTATGATTCCGCAGATGTGTGGACTAATCCTGAGTTGTTCAAACTCGACGCCAAGGGCAGACCTTTGGTGGTCGCCGGCGTGCCGCCCGATTATTTCAGCAAGACCGGGCAACTCTGGGGCAATCCGATTTACAACTGGGAGAAGATGCAGGCGACAAAATTCCAGTGGTGGATTGAGCGATTGCAGGCGACATTCAACACGGTTGACATCGTTCGCATAGACCATTTTCGCGGCTTCTGCGCGACCTGGGAAGTTCCGGCGCGCGATAAGACCGCCAAGAACGGGCGCTGGGTCGAAGTTCCCGGCAAAGCGTTGTTCACGAGATTAAATGAAATGCTGGGTGAACTCCCGATCATCGCCGAAGATTTAGGCGTGATAACGCCCGATGTTGAAGCCTTGCGCGACGGTTTCGGTTTTCCTGGTATGCGGATTTTTCAATTCGCCTTTCGCGACCGCGCCAACATCGATTTGCCGCACAATTATATTCCGCATTCGGTCGCTTATACGGGAACCCATGACAATGACACGGCGGTCGGTTGGTTTAACAGCAAGGCGGGTGAAGGTTCAACCCGCAGCGCCGAACAGATCGCCGCCGAAAAGCGATTCTGTATGGATTATTTGAACACTCGCGGCAAAGCGATTCACTGGGATTTCATTCGCGCCGTACTTGCGTCGGTTGCCGATACGGCAATTATTCCGATGCAGGATATTCTGGGACTGGGTTCCGAAGCGCGAATGAATCTGCCCGCCAGTCAGCAGGGCAACTGGCAATGGCGTTATAAAGCCAATGCCTTGAATGAACACTTGAGCAACCGGTTAAACCATTTGACGGAGTTATATGTTCGCAACCGCGCATAAAGGATTTCGATGAGCAGCAAACCTTACGACCAGGCATTTAAATATTTGGCGGAACAAGATGCAAAATCGCTGTTAATTTTGCTCGGACATCTCAAGGCAAATGAAAGGGCGGTGATTGAAAAATTGCCGCTGGAGTTAAGCGCTTCAACGATTTTAACCGACCAGACCTATCGCGTGACGAATGCGAAAGGCAAATTTATTGTTCACCCGGAAGCCCAGACGCAATGGAATGATGATGTATTGACGCGAATGCCCGAATATGATGCGCGATTGTGGATGAAATATCGTCTGCCAATTTTCAGTTATGTGTTAATGCTGACGCCAAAAGGTCTGCCCGGTTATTTGCCCGACTCAGGAAGGATTCAGGCAGGTGTGTTGGAAATCAAATCTGCCTTCAAATTGGTGAAATTGTGGGAAATTCCTGCGCATCGCGTACTGGCAATGCCACGCCAAAATTTATTGCCCTTTATTCCTCTAATGAAAGGCGGAGAGAAAGAATTACAGGCTGCTGCAAAAGCTTTGCGCGGCGTGAAAGATGAACGGCTAAAAGGTGATTTAGGCGTACACTTTTTGATGCTTGGCGGGTTGCGCTAGAATCGTGAAGACCTGTTAGCGTTGATTGTGGAGAAAGGTATGATTCCCATTGAACAATTAAAAGAATCGAGTTTCTATCAACTGGTGTTGCAGGAAGGTGAAAGGAAAGGCGAAAAACGAGGTGAAAAGAAAGGCGAACGACGAGGCGAAATTAAAGGTGCGGCTGAATCGCTCACGATGATGGTCGCCAAACGTTTTCCCAATCTCAATGTTTCAGCCGAAATCAAACGCATTCAAAATGCCGCCCTGCTTCAACAACTGTGCGTAGAGTTACTGGATATGCCAAGCGCCGACGTGCTGAAAAAGCGACTTTCTGAAATTCTCAGCAAAAATAAACGAACGTCGGCTGCCGAACGAAAAAAGAAAACCCGAAGTCAATAAACCCTTCAGCAACTGGCAAATTGCCAGCGCCTAAGGTTTCCGTTGAACCAGTACGCGGAAATTATCGCTCACGCCGCCGGGCACAAAGAGATTTTTTATCGCCAGGCGTTTCTGTAAATCATCAATCGTGTCGCCCGTTTCCATTGCCGCGATGCGTTCAATCAACCCATTGCGAAAGAGAAAATTGGTCTGTCGTTCGTAACTCACCTGTTCAAATCCGAAATCTTTCCCGTAATCAATCAGCGCCGAAAAATTGACGCTGGCAGTGAGGTCTTGTTCACCAATACGTTCCAGCGGATTATCGCGCAAGGTGTGCCGGTAAAAACATCTGAGCGTGCCTTCCAGGCGTTCAACCGAATAGAGATGCGGCGCGAGGTCGCCGTAATCAAGGGTCACTAAAAAACCTTTTTCCATCACGCGGGAAACTTCCCACAACCAGTGAATGGCATCGAGATTGACTTCGATCATTTGCCCTTGAAAAAATTTCGCCTGCGAACGTTTGAGATATTCAACCAGTTGCGGTTTTGAAAGCGCGCCCCAGACAACGGCGAGACGTTGGTGATGCGATTCGTCAACTACGATTACATAAAGTTCTTCGACGGTTTCGCCGGTAAAGCGCAAGCGATGCACAGGCATCGCATCAACCAGTTCATTGGAAAAGAAAATTCCGGCGGTCGGCTTTAACGCGGCAAAGGTTTGCCAGCAAACCCGCTCGCTGAAATCATTCAACTTTTCCTGTTGTCTGGCGCGCATCACCGGACTTTGTTCAATAATCGTGTAATTCGCGCGCGCAAACCCTTCGGCGTGTTCATCACGCAAGGCGCTTAAAACATCGAATGCCAGTTGCCCGGTTCCCGCGCCCATTTCAACGAGGTTCAAGGGTGAGGCAGTATCGCTCTCAAGATATTCGCTGTTCGCATTTTCAGGGTTGTCACTACTGAGGTCTTTCCACAACCGAACGAAGACTTGCGCGAGGATTGCGCCGAATGCCGGGTGGACATTGCTTGAGGTGTAATAATCACCGGTTGCGCCAATCTTCAACCGCTCGGTGTTGTAATAGCCAAGTTCCGCATCATAAAGCGCCAGTTGCATAAAATCGCGAAAGCTCATTGCGCCGTCGCGGTTGATGCGTTCGATTATTTTTTTTTCGAGTGCGGTTGTGTCGCTCATCTTCTACCCAATAAAAAAGCGCAGAGAACCAAGCCCCTGCGCCAGCTTTTCATTTGCGAATTGGTTAAGCGGTCACCGCTTCCGCGCCCTCGACCTCTTCCTCGCTGACATCGCCCTGAAAGAAAACGTAACGCGTCGGATGCTCCTGCATGATTTTGTCCTGCAAACGCATCAAGCCGTAAATCAAAGCTTCGGGGCGCGGCGGACAACCCGGAATGTAGACATCGACGGGAACGATGCGGTCAACGCCTTGCAAGGTCGAATAGGTCGGAAACGGCCCGCCCGTCGATGCACAAGCGCCCATCGCAATGCACCATTTCGGTTCCGGCATCTGATCCCAGACGCGCTTGATGACCGGTGCCATTTTGAGTGTCGGCGTTCCTGCGACAATCATCAAATCGGATTGACGCGGACTCGGACGAAATACCCCTGCTCCGAATCGGTCTAAATCGAAACGTGAAGCGCCGGTCGCCATCATCTCAATGGCGCAACAGGCAAGCCCAAAGGTCATCGGCCAGAGCGCCGAGGCGCGCGCCCAATTAAACACCGCATCAACGGTTGAAGTAATAATCCCGCTCGAAGATTCAACAATTTCTTCTTTTGCCATAAAACCCTTTCAATTGCGGATTGCGAAATGCGGATTGTCTTTTTTCAAATCTCTGCTTTGCTTGATGTGTGCAGATCAATCAATTTCTTTTTCCTGGCTTTCATTATTACTGCGCAACCGTGATCTAGGCATGAAAGTGAAAACCAGTTATAAATCCAGGCAATCCGCAATCCGCAATTTATTTACGCCCATTCGAGTGCGCCCTTGCGCCAGGCATAATAATAACCGATAACCAGAATGCCGATAAAGATGAGCATTTCAATCAACCCGAAAAGCGCCAGCTTGTCGTAAATGACCGCCCAGGGAAACAGAAAAACCACTTCGACGTCGAAGACCAGAAACAGCATAGCGACGATATAAAAGCGCACTGAAAACCGGTCACGGGCATCGCCAATCGGGTCAATGCCGCATTCATAGGGCATCAGTTTCTGGCGCTCGAAGACCCGTCGATGCAGAAGTCTGGAGACGAAAAGCAACACCACCGGCAACAAGGCGGCAATCAGGAAAAAGATAATAATGGGAATATAGCCATAAATCGGCGCTTTGGTTGAAGAGGTTGGTGTTTGTGTCTGGAGCAATAAACCGATTACGTTTGTCATTTGCTCAACCTTAATTTTGATTTGGAATTGTGACTAAAAGCGCACTCATATTATTTTGCGCATAATTTATTGTCAAACTGAAAAGAAACGATGTCAAATCGCAAACCGTTACTGAGAAGTTGCTTTGCCATTCGCTCAGGTCAACGCAGAACTTGCGCTCTGCTTAAAGCCTCTGGTCTTCTCTCGAAATCTAAAGCGCCCGTAAACGACAGGTTAAAATTTATCCTCGGATTGGGCGGAGAGAGAGCAAATAGCGTTCACCCGAAAGTTCAAGGGATGCTGTCCGAATTGAGAATTAGAACGGCTTTTTACCAATAACCGGTTCAGCGCCCGTTGAAATAAATCGTTTCAGCGCATTTTGCTCACCAACATTTAGCTTCATCACTTGCCACTTCCCACCATGATTATGAATAATTGTTTTTTTGATTTTTCTGTTGTACACCCGGCTATACATCCCCACCCGGTGTGGGCGTAATTTCATTATGATTTTATCTCGTTCGTTGCTCGCCATTTTAATTGTTTGCGCGTTAGGGTGCAGCATTTCAGCTCAAACAACAAAGAGTGCGAAGCCCAAAAATTATCCGGCAATCGTTAAAGATTCTCCGCAACGTCTCGTCCAAGCCGAACGCGAGTGGCGGCGGTTGCTGGAATTGTACAACTTGAAAGAGACTGAGGCGCAATTTTATGCCATCACCCACACGCCGCGCTCGCTTGCGGGTATCGAAAGCGGTATCAAAATCATCGATGCGCCGCTTACGGGCGATACAACGGTTCCGGTTCGTGAAGCGGCAAAGCGCTTTATTGACCGATGGCGCGAGTTGTTAAGTGCACAACCTGGTACGGTCTCATTGACCAAAAACGATAATACCGGTGGCATCCATCGCTTGACTTACAAGCAGGCGGATTTTCCGTTTCCGGTCGCCGGTGGATACGGAGAAATCACTCTGGTTATCAATAACGACGGACGTTTGCTGCAACTTGATGACCGTTTCATTCCGGTTGTCGAATTGCCCTTTAGCCCGACGATTAACCGCCAGGAAGCCGCACAACGACTGGTCAATCGCACGTTCACATACAAGGACGCGGCAGGCAACGACCAGCAACTTCGCATTAATGATCTAAAAGACGTTCACGTCAAAGGATTGGTTATATTGCCGGTTGCTAAAAAGGATTCTCTGGAAATTCATCTCGCCTGGGAAATCCTTTTGGGCGATGCGCCATCCTGGACGGTCTATCTGGATGCAATTGATGGCGCAGAATTGAAAGCGGAGCAAAATTTAAAGAACTAAACGTCCATAGTCAGTAGTTCGTAGCCCGTAGCGTTTTTCATCTTACGGACTACGGGCTATAAACTAAGAACTATTAATCACCATATGGAAACCATTATCACAAGGGATACGGATATTATTCGCGAATATTTAGTCGCGCTCGACAATAAAGAGCGCAGCCTTTCACCATTTGCAAAATTTGCGGCGCTCAATAAACTGACACGCCTCAGAGAAGAACTTGGCGACACCAAACTCGAAGCCACCGATGAAGACCTCACCGCACTGAAACAGGAAATTGATGAACGCTTGACGCGCACCTTCTGGCGGCGCATGGCATCGTCAAAGTGGGGGGCACGCCTGGCGCTCTTTTTGATGCTGGTTGGCTTTCAACAACTCATTCTGTTGATCTGTTTGCTGGCAACCTGGCTTTTTGCCAGGTACGCGCCAACGCCCGGCTGGTGGCCGAAAACCTTGCCGCACGAAGAGCCGGTCTCTCTATACCTTTTCGTTTTTCTATTTTTCTTTGCCGCCCCGATGCTCAGCATTGCTGCCATTTTCAGCGGTCGTTTTTTTCGGTCGTGGCGCAAAACCGTGCCGATCTCGATTTTCATTCTTGCGCTTTCAATTGGCTGGACAATCTTTATTTTCAAATACGACGTTAAAGAAAAAAATCCCGTATCCGTTAAATCATCGCTTTTCCTGTTTGCTAAAAATCAAGGGACAACCGAGCAAGCTTATCGTGAAGCTGTCAAAAACAACTGGCTGTTTTCCGATGCCAAATTTCAAGGCGATTATGAAACCTATCTGCGCAACGGTCCCGGTCGCTGGATTACTTCCAAACTGAGCGCGAGCGACGCCGCCTGGCGCAACGGCTTGCAGGTCGTTGATGAATATGTCAACGGCGGGCAAGACCCTGATGGCTTTCGCGACTGGCTGACTTATTACCTTGACCGCAATCGCATCTATTCCGAAGACCGCATTGAACAGGAAGCCCGCGTTATTGCTACGCCCACACCGGAGCTTGGCATCTGGCAAGTCGAACCTTTCTTGCGTGAACGTGATGAACACATTTATCGCGCTTACCTGGGCGATGTGAATCGGTCGATGCGCAAATGGGGATTGGTCAATTTGGGAATTTATGCCCTGCTGTTTTTAATCTACTACCTGATTGGTCCCGTGCTGTCGGTTTTTGAAAGCGCCACCGGGCGCACACGTCGCGCTAAACCGGTTCAGGAAGTTGAAATCATTCCGCCTGCGGAATTTTCTTCGGAATATCCCAATCAAGAGTACGGGCAGCCGGTGTATACGCCCGCACCGCCGGACAAAAGCGTTTTTGAAAAATTGAAAGAACGCTATTTCGATTTTCCCGAACGCCGCGAAATTGTCTCGACGCCTTATTTCGATGAGCCGTTCACCTTGATGGAAAAAGCCCATCGCTCATTTATGGCGCTGGTGATTCTAACCGGTATTGTGGTCTTCGTATTCTGGGCGCTGGTTTATGCGCTGGCTTGGCATAACGGAAAACTCAACGCCCCTTCGCAGGTGGCTTTGATGCGCAGCCATTTGTTGTTTAACGGCTCGGCAGATAATCGTCCGGACGCGCCTCAGAATGCAGCCACTATTGATCGTCGCACCGCTGCCGTAACCGTTAATCGCCTGCCGCAAAGTGAAGCATCTGCCATTAATGAAATCGCCGAACTTGATGAAGCCTTCGATGAAAACGAATACACCACCAACAAACGATTCAAAGAGCACTATCAAACCCTGATGACGCAAAACCGCGAAATCACTGCGCTCAAGGGGCTGTCGTCGCAACTCGAACAGACGACGACACAGTTGCCCAATCAAGTCGCACAGGTGGATTCACGCGCCGCTGCCGCTGAGGGTCGCGCGTCATCTGCCGATGCTCGCGCAGGTCAGGCACTCGGCGCAGTCGAAGCGACCAATCAAAAAGCCGATGAATTGCAAAAACAATTGGGCGCAAAACTCGGCGATGTGGAAACCCGCGCGGCGCGCGCGGCAGAGCAAGCCGGGCAAGCCTCCGAACAGGCATCGCGTTCAGAGACCCGCACCGAAGCTTTGGAAAAAGAGTTAGACCGTCGCGCCCGTCAGGTCGAAGCCCGCACCGAAGAACTCGGCGAACGAACCGCAGCCTTGCAGGAACGCGAAGAGCGCTTGATGCGTTTGCAACGCGCAACTTTTGCCGCGTTGGTTGCCGACCTCAGAGCCGAAGTCGATACTTTTGCCGGTCGTATCGAAGATGGATTTTACAAATCCCTTTCCAAAAACGCCGTCGCCCGCGAAGCCAAAACTTTAACCGACCGCATCAACGCCATTGAAAAAGAACTCCGCGACGTCGGCACCGAACAGGCGAATCAATTCATTGCGCAACTTGAAACCGTCAAAGCCCATCTCGCCCAAGCCGTCGCAAAAGCGAAGTAGTTGTTCAAATAAAATGCTTTGGAAGAATTGCTCACAGAAAATCTTTCCGTTCAGACGCTCGCGCCTTCGCGAAAAATTGCAGCGTTAGAAATTGCCATCGCTTTTCTGGTCATTTCGGCGGTGATGGCGTTGATTCAATTTTCCGGCAAAGCCATTCTCGATAACGACGGCTATTATCACATTCGCTGGAGCCGGATGCTCAGAGAGTCCTTCCCTGCCCTTCCATCATTCAAAGCCTTGCCGCTTACGACGCTCAACGAAAATGAGTACGTTGACCATCACTATCTTTATCACCTGTTGCTTTCGCCATTCACCTTAGGAGATTTGCGCGTTGGCGCGAAACTGGCTGCTGTAGCCTTTTCCAGCCTGGCGCTCACTTCACTTTTTGGTTTGCTGGTCGCGTATCGCATCCCCTATCGCTGGCTCTGGCTGTTGCCGCTCATCGCCAGTTCCGAACCCTTTCTCTATCGCCTGAGCATGACGCGCGCCCCCGCGCTCTCGATTATTTTGATGGGCATCGGCGCGCACTTGATTTTGGAACGCAAGAATTTGTGGCTTGCGTGTCTCGCCTTCATTTTCGTGTGGGCTTACAGTCTATTCCCGCTCACCCTGGTGATGGCGCTTGGCTATTCAACCTGCGTTTACTTAACAAGGCGTGAATTCGATTTTCGTCCGGTGCTGGCATCAACCGTCGGCATCATCGCCGGGTTAATCATCAACCCTTATTTCCCCACCAATCTCAAACTGTTTTACGAACACCTGTTGATGAAAGTGACCGCAAATTACACGGTCGACGTCGGCGTCGAATGGTATCCCTATGATTCGTGGGTGCTCATTGGCAGCAGCGCGCTCGCGTTTATCATTTTCATCGCTGCGCTCATTGCCTTCGACTTTCGCAAACGCGCAGAAGATATGAAACCGCTGTTTTTTTTATTCATCGCCATTGTGCTGATGCTCATGGTTTTCAAATCGCGGCGGTTCATCGAATACTTTCCGCCGTTTGCAATTCTCTTCGGCGCATTCACCATCAAACCGCAATTGAATCACCCATGGCTTACGCGAACCCGCGATTCGATTATCGCCATCAGTGTTTCAATCATTCTCGCTATTGCCTTGCTTGCGACGATGATGATCAACGTCGCACAAGCCTGCAAAGATGTGAGCAGCGAAGCCGACCCGTTTGCTTACGAAGGCGCAGGCAAATGGCTCGCGGAAAACACGTCCCCCGGAACGCTGGTCTTTAACACTGATTGGGATGATTTCCCGATGCTCTTTTACTTCAGCCCGAATAACGCCTACACTGCCGGACTCGACCCGACTTATCTTTATGACCAAGACCGCGAGTTATGGCATCTTTACGCCGACATCACGCTTGGTCGTCGAAGCGACGCGGCGATTTTGATTCGCGAACGGTTCGGAGCCGAATATGTGTTCACCGATAATCAACATCGAGAGTTTCTCGACATCACCGAACGCAGCCGGATTTTTAAAGTGGTTTATAAAGACGATAAAACGACGGTTCTACGTTTGATTTCAGCCGAAGAAGAACAAAATCAAAGTGACGAAAAATGATTTATCGGCAAAATCTTTACAATCGGTTTGATTATCAATCGGTTTGATGGAAAAAGACCGGGCTGATCGTGAAGGTTGATTTCCCAGCGGAAGCCCACATTGAAATCTATACCAATCGTTTTCCATTAGCCCATTTCATCCACTTCTCTAAATCAAAACCTGCTGTCAGAAAATCATCGCGCTTATCCTTGACCACGGTTCACCGGGCAGGCAATCATACAACCTCACTTATGGACACACTCGATTTAACCCGACAACTTATTAACATCGAATCCATCAGCGGCAATGAAAAAACGTTGGTTGATTTTCTGGCAAACTATCTCGAAGGCATAGGCTTTTCCATCGAATTACAGGAAGCCGAAACCAATCGCCCGAACCTTTACGCCAAACGCGGCGAACCGGACGTGGTGCTTTCGACACACACGGATACCGTGCCGCCTTATGTTGAACTCAGCGAAGATGACCGGTTCATTTACGGGCGCGGCGCTTGCGATACCAAAGGCTTGATGACTTCGATGATTAAAGCCAGCGAGCGCCTGATTGCAGAAGGCGTCAGCGATTTCGGTATGTTGTTACTGGTTGGCGAAGAAAACGGCAGCATCGGCGCAAAAGTGGCAAACCATTTGCCGAACCATTGCCACTATCTGATTAACGGCGAACCGACGGAATCGAAACTGGCGCTCGGCTCGAAAGGGGCGCTGAGAGCCATTTTGAAGGCTTCGGGTCGCGCGGCGCATTCGGCTTATCCGCACCTGGGCGAATCGGCGATTGAAAAATTATTGGATATTCTCAACGATTTTCGCCGTGCCGAACTTCCGAAAAATGAAACGCTCGGAGAAACCACCATGAACATCGGACTAATGTCGGGCGGGGTGGCGGCAAACGTGATTCCGCCAACGGCGCAAGCTGAACTCATGTTTCGCGTGGTTACGGAAACCGGCGAATTGAGAAAACTGATTGAACGAATCAACGACCACCGCGCCACCATTGAATACGGTTTTCAATGTGAGCCGGTGTTTATGGAAAAACTCGAAGGCTATGACACAACCGTCGTGTCATTTACCACAGACATTCCGGCGCTGACCAACTGGGGCAAGCCATTGTTATATGGACCCGGTTCGATTCTCGATGCTCACACCGCAGGCGAAAAGATTGCCAAAAAAGATGTGATTGAGGCGGTTGATATTTATGTTGAGATGGTCAAAAAATTAAAAACTGTGCTGGCATCCTCTTGAGCACGAAACCTTATGATCAGGCATTCAAATATTTTGCTGAACAGGATGCCGAATCGCTTTTAATTCTTCTTGGTTACTTGAAACCCGGTGAACGGGCAGAGATTGAACCGTTGCCGCTTGAATTGAGTGTTTCGACTTTACTCACTGATCAGGTTTATTTGGTGCGACGCGGAGGTAAAGAGATCATTGTACACCCTGAAGCCTAGATTGAATGGAAAGCCGAGTTGCTTGAGCGAATGCCAGATTATGACGCGCGTTTATGGATGAAATATCGCTTACCGGTTTACAGCAATATTCTGTTACCAACGAAACGCGGTTTACCAAAAACGGTTCCACATTCAGGCATTATTCGCGCCGGTTCGCTTAAAATCGAATCATCATTTCGCCTGACTAAAATCTGGGAGTGTTCAGCGAGAGATTTCCTGGCGCTCAAACGTGAAGGGATTTTGCCGTTCATTCCGCTGATGAAAGGCGACGCGGAGGATTTAAGAGTCGGCGCTAAACTCCTCCGCGCTGTGAAAGACAAACAGAAGCAACGCGATTTAGGCGTACACTTTCTTATGCCGGGCGGGTTGCGTTATAATCGAGTCCGCTTGCTGGAAATGATTTTGGAGAAAGGTATGATTCCCTTACAAGAATTAAAAGAATCGAGTTTCTATCAGATGGTGCTTGAAGAAGGCGAACAAATCGGCGAGCGCGAAGGCATTGCCAAAGCGTTACTGATGCTCGTAGAGCAGAAATTTCCCGGTCTCGACATCGAAACAAAAATCGCAACTATCAACGATGCCGCCTTGCTCGAAAAACTTTTTGCGCTGGCGCTTAAAGCCAAAGACGCTGAAACGTTTTTGAAACACCTTGCCAAAATTCGCAAACAATAACGCCGGGCGATTAAACCTGCTGCGATTTTTTATTGCGTGACAAGCAAAAATTCAGAAGTTTGCTTTCAAAATCCGCTTATTATCGGCTATAATCCGGCGACTTCAGTGAAATGCGTTTTGGAAAGGTTATGAATTTAACTGGTGAATTAAGAAAATTAAATTTCAGTCAAACAGCAAAAACCTCCTCGCTGTCTGCCAAACGCTTTTCCAAAACCTGCAAACGATAGCTCTGACCGCTATTGTCAGTTGTCAGAGCCAACACATCACCGCTAAGCTTATTCACTTAATTTTCATTTCATCCGGTTCGATGGCGGCATCTAAATGCAGCTTTAATCATCAACCACTTTATAAAGAGAGAATCTATGAGTAACAAAATTCCTGTAGGCATATTGGGCGCGACCGGAGCGGTCGGACAGAAATTCGTCAAATTACTGGAAAATCATCCGTGGTTTGAAACTGCGGAACTCGCCGCCTCTGACCGTTCGGCGGGCAAAGCTTACAAAGACGCGACCCTGTGGCGACAATATTCGCCCATCCCCGATGCGCTGAAAGACAAAGAAGTAAAATCTTGTGAACCCAACCTCAATTGCAAAGTCGTCTTTTCGGGACTCGACGCTTCGGTTGCAGGCGAAGTCGAAGAGGCGTTCGCGCGCGCCGGTTACATCGTCTTGAGCAATTCAAAAAATCATCGCATGGATGAAGACGTGCCTTTGCTTGTACCCGAAGTCAATCACCAACATCTCAGCTTAATTAAAACCCAACGAGAACGGCGCGGCTGGAACGGCGCAATCGTCACCAATCCGAACTGCTCGACCATCGGCTTGGTGATGGCGATTGCGCCGCTACATCAGGCGTTCGGCGTCAACCGCTTGATCGTTTCGACGATGCAGGCGGTTTCGGGCGCGGGCTATCCGGGACTTTCGGCAATCGATATGCTCGGCAATGTGATTCCGTTTATCGGCGGCGAAGAAGACAAAGTCGAAACCGAACCGTTGAAAATCATGGGCACGTTTGATGGCGATAAAATTCGTTTTGCCGATTGCAAAATCAGCGCCCATACCAATCGCGTCTTCGTTGAAGACGGGCATATGGAATGCGTTTCCGTTGAACTCGAAAAGAAAGCCACCCCCGACGAGGTCGCAGAGGTTCTTGCCAATTTCCGTTCGTTGCCACAGGAGTTGAAATTGCCGTTTGCGCCCGCCCAACCGGTTATCGTCACCAGCGAGCGCGACCGCCCGCAACCACGCTTTGACCGCGACGCAGGCAACGGCATGAGCGCCGTTGTCGGACGCATTCGCACTTGCCCGGTGTTCGATATTCGTTTCGTCGTTTTGTCGCATAATACGGTTCGCGGCGCGGCCGGCGCGGCAATCCTCAATGCGGAAATTATGAAAGCTCAGGGAATGCTGGATTAGTAGGCAGTAGGCAGTAAGCAGTAGGCAGTTTTATTTTTGGTTTATTAAAACTTTCAATCAATATGGCAAGTCAGAATTACAGAGATTTAATAGTCTGGCAAAAAGCTATGGATTTAGTTGAAGCAGTTTATTCTGAGACGAAGAATTTTCCCAAAGAAGAGATTTATGGATTAACTAGCCAACTTCGCAGAGCAGCCATATCTATTCCGTCTAATATTGCGGAGGGGCAAGGACGCAAGTCTGCTGGAGAGTTTGCACACTTTCTCTCCATCGCTTATGGTTCTCTGCGCGAAGTCGAAACGCAAATACTGATAGCTGAAAGGCTCGGTTATTTGCCGCCACAGGCTTCACAAAACATAATCGTGCTTACATCAGAAATTGGTCGTTCAATTAACGGGCTTTCTAATTCTCTTCAAAGGTAGAAATGGTAAGAAACAATAAACTCAAAAATGAAATTGTCTACTGCCTGCTGCCTACTGCCGGCTGCCTACTGAATCTATGATAGTAATGAAATTTGGCGGCACTTCTGTGGAAGATGCCGCCTGCATCGAACGAGTCGCAGAGATTGTTAAAGCGCGGGTGGCGCTTCGCCCGACGGTCGTGGTTTCGGCAATGGGCAAGACGACGCGCAAACTTCTGCAAGCGGCAAAAGCCTCGGCGGCGGGTGATGCCAAAACCACTCTCGCCATCGTTGCCGATTTGAAAGCGCGACACGCCAGCGAAGCGCGCCAGTTGATTAAAACTCAATGGAGCGCGTTTGATTTAATCGAAAAATATTTCGCCGAGTTGAAAAAACTGCTTGAAGGGTTAGCGATTTTAGGCGAAGTGCCGCCGCGCGGTCTGGATAAAATTCTCGCCTATGGTGAATTGCTGTCGTCGGCAATCGTCGCCGATGCCTTTGCCGAACGCGGGTTAAAGACCAGACTTCTCGATGCCCGCGAACTCATCAAAACCGATGAACGATTTGGCGGCGCATCACCGATTTTTGAAATCACTAACGCCAATTTGCAGCAAGTGATTGTGCCGCTCGCGGAAGACAACACGGTAGCCGTGATCCAAGGTTTCATCGGCTCAACCCGCGAGGGCGCGACCACAACCCTCGGATTTGAAGGCTCGGATTACACCGCAGCGATCATCGGCGCGGCAATGAATGCCGATGATATTCAAATCTGGAAAGATGTTTCGGGGCTGATGACTTGCGACCCGCGCATTTATAAAGGCGCAAAAACCGTCAAGACCTGTTCGTTTACCGAAGCCGCGGCGCTCACCTATTTCGGCGCCAAGGTCTTGCATCCGAAAGCCATTCACCCGGCGGCGCGAAAAAATATTCCGGTGCATATTTACAATTCCAAAGCGCCTGAAGCGACGGGCACCGCAATCACCGAGCGCGTTCAACGCTGCGCCAATGCGATTAAATCAATCGCCTATAAACGCCCGATTACGGTGATTAACGCGACCATTGAAACCATCGGCGAAGAGGAACAAAGCTTTTTGCCGGAAGATTCACTAAAAACCATCATCAACGAAATGATTAAACACCGCGTCGCGCCGCTCATCACAGCGGTGTCGGGATTGAATATGGCTTTTGCGGTCGATAGCGTGGCGATGGATGAAACGACCGAACGTGACTTGCTCGCGGAAATTTCTAAATTCACCAACGCGACCATTGAACATGACAAAGCGATTATTTCTCTGGTTGGCACCGAGCTTAACGAAGATGCAACGCTTGCCGGTCGCGTCTTTAAAGCATTGGAAGCCGTCACAGTCAATGCGATATTGCACGGTTCATCGCCGATTATGATGAACATCGTGATGGCTGCAAGCGATGTCGAAATGGTCATTTCTAAATTGCACGAGGTTTTTTTCAGTGAACTCGACACAACAGTTTTTGAATCCTAGTTCCATTGCTGTAAAACTTGAATCTCAAATGAGCAGGTAAAAATGAAGAAGCTATTAAAATCTTATACAGGTGTTGTTTTATCACTCGCGCTGTTTTGCGGGTTGGTTTTGGCGCAATCGGGTCGTAACAATTCGCGAACCCGCATTGCTCCCAATCGTTCACGCGACCCTGAACCGCCTGTGAATACCGAGAAACCTCTGCCCCCCCCAACTCCTCCACCCGTTACACGCCCGACAACCGGCGATGCGCGCGGCTTGATTGATATGGTGAAAAAAAATACCTGGCAGGGGCTGACGCCGCTACGTTCAACGACTGCCGACGTGGCGCGAATGTTCGGCGAACCGGCGGATGCGCCGGATAGTTCGCTGGTCGGTCCATATAAAACCGAAACCGGGGTGGTGACCTTTTCTTATTTGACGGCAAGTCTGGCAAAGCTTTATCGCGCTCCGGCTGCGATGGCGAATAAAGTGTTCACCATTTATCTGAAACCGGCGACTACAATTTTTCGCGGCGATTTAAAAATTGACCGCAGTTTCAAAAAATGCGCCGAGCAGGATTCCGGCGGCTATTATTATCTGGTGAATGATGCGGGCGTTGCTTATCACATCAAAGCAAGCACCGAGCAGATTGAAACCATTATCTTTCAACCTTCGCGCCTCGAAGTGCGCAGGTTAGCCGTCAATACCGAATGCGTATTTTGATTTTCGCGGAGGCAGCATGTTACGCAAATCACTGATGATTTTTTCACTGTGTGTGATGTTTTTTTCAACCGGCATTAATGCAAACGTTTTTTCAACCCAGAGCGCAACCTGGAAACGTTACATTGCGCCCACTGAGCGCAAAGCGATTCTGGAAAAAGCTTCACGCGGCACAGGTATCATCGCCAAATTTCGCGGCGGCATCAGCGCCAAAGTCTTGTGGGTAACTGATGAAGTGGTGCGCGTATTGGTTTCCGATATGCTTGACAAAGGACAATTGAATGTCAAAGAAGCCGATTGGGAATATTTCGATTTGCGCCCGGAAAAACATTATATGTTTTACCTGTTTATCAAAGTAGGCAGCAAAAAACCCTGGGACCCATTGGATAAAAAAGCCTTCACGCTTTACAAAGAACACGACGCCGCCAATCGCATCACCGACGCCGAAGTTTACGATGCGACGTTCAAACCCCGGCTCAAAGAAGCATTGGCGACGGCGTTTGAAGTCGACAAAGGCAACCAATATGCGGCGCTGGTGCCGCGAAAAAATGCCAGCGGCAAACCCGTCATCGGCGATTTAAACGATGAAGCCAGCGCCATGTTTTCGTTGCAGGGTAAAGAGGTGATGTTGAAGTTTTCGATTAAAGAACTGGTCAAGGAATTGAAAGAGCTATGAAAATCGCACTCTTCGGTTATGGCAAAATGGGACATATGCTTGAGCAGGCAGCGGCGCGTCATCAACTCGACATTGCTTGCGTGATTGACCCGATTGTTGGCGGTCGCGGCGAACTTCGAGACGCAGACGTGTGCATCGATTTCACCCGACCCGATGTCGTAATTGAGAATTTGCAATTAGCCGCCAACGCCGGTAAATCAATAGTCATTGGCACCACCGGCTGGTATGACAAACTCAGTGAAGCGCGAATGATTGTCGAAACCGCAAACATCGGATTGGTGTACGGCTCGAACTTCAGCATCGGCGTCAACCTGATGTTCAAAATCGTCGAATACGCGGCAAAGCTTTTTAAAGATTTCGACAGCTACGACCCGTTTTTGGAAGAGGCGCATCACAAATTCAAACTGGATGCGCCATCGGGCACGGCGCTTTCATTGAAACAGCGAATCGACGAGGTATATGGCAGGTCAACGCCGACGGCAAGCACCCGCGCCGGATACATTCCCGGCACGCATACGGTCGGCTTCGATTCGGAAGTCGATACCTTGACGATTACCCACACGGCGCGCAGTCGCGCAGGTTTCGCCGAAGGCGCGATTGTTGCGGCAAAGTGGATTGAAGCGCGAAAAGGCTTCTATGAATTTCCGCAAATTTTTGGCGAACATGCTTAATTGAATCGAGAAACGAAAATGAACATACAAGACCTCAGAGGATGCGGGACGGCGCTGGTGACGCCGTTCAATAAAGATTTATCAATTAACGAAGCGGCACTCCGGGCGTTCGTTGAGTGGCAGATTGCCGAAGGCATCAATTTTCTGGTGCCCTGCGGAACCACCGGCGAAACCCCGACGCTGACGAACAGCGAACAACATCGCGTCGTTGAAATCGTTCTGGAAACTGCCGGTAAACGTGTGCCGGTGATTGCCGGGGCAGGCGGCAACAATACCGCAGCGATTATCGAAAAAGCCCGCGAATACGAACGCCTGGGCGTTGATGGGTTGTTGTCGGTGACGCCTTATTACAATAAACCGACGCAGGAAGGTTTATTCCAACATTATCGCGCCATCGCCGAGTCAACGAATTTGCCGATTATCGTTTACAACGTGCCGCCGCGCACCAATGTCAATTTATTGCCGGACACCTTGTTGCGCATCGCAGAGTTTCCCAACATCGTCGGCGTCAAAGAAGCCTCGGGCGATATTTCGCAAATCACCGACATCGCCATTCGGATGCCGGAAGATTTCCTGTTGCTGTCGGGCGATGATTCGATGACTTTGCCGCTGGTTGCCGTCGGCGGTTGCGGGTTGATTTCCGTCGCCTCGAATGAAATTCCGCGACAGATGACTCAGCTTACCAAAGCCTGCAATGATGGCGACTACGCAGAAGCGCGTCGTTTGAACGCTCAACTGATGCCGTTAATGAAAGCCAATTTTATTGAAACCAGTCCCGCGCCGGTTAAGGCGGCACTGGCGATGATGGGCAAAATCGAAGAGACCGCGCGTTTGCCGATTGTTCCGGTTAGTGAAGCGACACGTGAGAAACTCCGCAAGGTGCTGGTTGATTTGCAATTGATTTAATAGATAGCAAAACCATCAAGAACGTGGAGGCAGCACCGGTTTAAATATAGCCTCAAGTTGTCGTTCTATTCTATCAAGGCGATGTTCAACAGAATCCAACCGTTGGTCAAGGCGTTTGATCTCCGAACGAAACTCTGTCAACAGAGTATCGAACCGAGCATCAAATCGTCTTTCCATTTGCTCAAGCAGTTTTTCGGTGACTCGCTGATTTAGCCATGACGCGCCAAAGATCGCTAAAACGATGGTAACAACCGCTATCACAGATGATATGATTGCCACATTTGGATTCATATGAAGCCGATTGTAACATCAACAGAAAACCAACGCCAAACCGCTTGATTTGCAATTGATTTAATGAGGTTGAAATCGCAATGGCATTAGCTGAAAACATTCAAAGCTTATTTGAAAACCCGCCCGCGCAGTTTGGCGACGAACACTTCGCCTTATTCGATGAATTCAAAGCTGCGCTCAATCGCGGCGAAGCGCGTGCCGCTGAAAAAGTCGCTGGACAGTGGCGCGTCAATTTCTGGGTCAAGCAAGGCATCCTGCTCGGCTTTCGACTGGGGCGCATCGAAGACTTTTCCGTCAACGAAAACTTTCGCTTCTTCGACAAACACACCTACCCGTTAAAACGCATCGGCGCAGATGACGGTGTGCGCATTGTGCCGGGCGGGTCTTCGATTCGCGACGGTTGTTTCATCGCGCGCGGCGTCACCTGTATGCCGCCGATGTATGTCAATGCCGGCGCTTATGTTGACGAAGGCACGATGATTGATTCGCACGCCCTGGTTGGCTCGTGCGCGCAGGTCGGCAAGCGTGTTCATATTTCCGCAGCCGCGCAAATCGGCGGCGTGCTCGAACCCATCGGTTCAATGCCAGTGATTATTGAAGACGATGTGTTAATCGGCGGCAATTGCGGCGTCTATGAAGGCGCAATCATTCGCGAACGCGCGGTGCTGGCGGCGGGCACGATTATCACCGGCGGCACCCCGGTTTACGATCTGGTCAACGACCGTTTTTATCGCAAAACCGAAGACGCGCCGCTGGAAATTCCTGCGGGCGCGGTGGTGGTCGCGGGATCGCGTGCGGTCACAAAAGGTAAAGGTGAAGCGTTAGGGCTTTCGGTCTATATGCCGATTATCGTCAAGTATCGCGATGAAAAAACCGACGCATCGGTAAAGCTCGAAGATTTCCTGCGCTAACCGGCGGTAGCGAATTGAGCGATGAAAAAATCAATCAAGCAATTTCATTCATGGGATGTGAGTCCGAAAGAAGCCATCGCTTTACAAAACCGCTTGCGCGAACAGGTCATCATTCAACCGCTGCCGGATGATATCGAGTTGGTCGCGGGAGCCGACGTTTCATTCAACAAATATTCGCCGGTGGTTTATGCGGCATTCGTGGTATTGCAGTTGCCAGAACTCAAAGTCATTGCGACCGCAGGCGTTGAAACCAAAGTGACATTTCCCTACATTCCCGGATTGCTTTCGTTTCGTGAAGCGCCGCCGCTTCTGGAAGCCTGGGAACGTTTAGCTATGCGACCCGATGTCGTGATGTTTGACGGGCAAGGCATCGCCCATCCGCGCAGGGTCGGCATTGCTTCGCATATGGGACTGGTTTTGGGACTGCCGACCATCGGTTGCGGCAAATCTCTGCTCACCGGCAAGTATGAAGAGCCACCGGAAACCACGGGCAGTTGGTCGTTGCTTATGGACAAAGGCGAAACCATTGGCGCAGTCGTACGAACTAAAAACCGCACCAGCCCGGTCTATATTTCACCCGGGCATATGGCTGACATTCAAACCTCAATGGCTTTGACTTTGCGTTGCGTAAAAGGTTACGCAGCGGGTGAGGAAACGACCGGTAAAGCGAAAGGCAGCAAGTATCGCATACCGGAACCGACGCGGCTGGCGCACCTGTTCGTCAACGCTTTGCGACGCAATGAGGCGTGGCAACCGCCGAAAATTTAATTATGTTCAAACCGGCTGACAGAATTAAGCATGTGCAAAAGAGCGCGACGCGGCGTTTGTATGACGCTGCGCCTGCGGGGTCAATCAACCTGGGACTTGGCGAACCGGATTTCTTAACCCCCGAGGTGATTCGCCGGGAAGCGGCGCGGGTCGTTAAAGAAGAACGACTCGGTTACACGCCAAATGCCGGACTGCTGGCGTTGCGCGAACAGGTTGCCCGTTTTCATAGCGATGGCTTGAAATCGGCTATAGGAGCCGATTCTGTCTGTGTCACCAACGGCGCGGAAGAAGCTTTGTTTGCCGTGATGCTCTCGATTCTCAATCCCGGTGACGAAGCCGTTTTGCCCGACCCTGGTTTTAGCGCCTATACAACGATTGCCGAAATCGCCGGAGCGCAGGTCGTACACTACGTGATGCCTGCCGCCAAAGGTTTTCAATTTGACCGCCGAGAATTTGAAAAATCGCTTACCGATAAAACCCGTTTGGCGTTGATTGTCTCGCCATCAAATCCGACGAGCCGCGTCATCAGTCGCGCGGATTTGCAGTTCATTGCCGATACCTTGCGCGGGTCAGAGGTATACATCATTGCTGATGAAATCTACCGCGAACTCTATTTCACAGACGAGCGCCCGTCGTCGCTAGCGGAGTTTTATGACAAAACGATTATCGTTTCGGGCATGTCGAAAATGATGAGCATGACCGGCTGGCGATTGGGTTGGGCGGTTGGCGATGCGGAAGTCATACGCTATGTTACGGTGATGCACCAATACATCTCTTCCTGCGCTTCATCGGTTTCACAAAAAGCTGCGCTCGCCGCTTTTACAGATGAAGGTCGTAAGGCGACAAAAGCCATGCGCGATGAACTGAAACATCGCCGCGATGTAATAAGCGCAGCGATAGAGCGAGAACTCGGTTTACCGTATGTTGCCGGCGAAGGCGGGTTTTATGTCATGCTTGATATTTCGCGTTACGGTGAAGCCGAAGCGGTGGCGATGCGTTTGCTTGAAGAGGGTGTCATCACGGTTCCCGGCGATGCGTTCGGCAAAGAAGGGCGCGGTTACTTGCGATTATCGTATTCCATCGAACCAACGTTTATCGAAGAAGCTATTCAGCGTATGGCAAAAGGATTACAAAAATTTGCTTGAGAGCTAAAATCTCAAGCAGATTTGTCAGGCTTCTTCAAATTCAATTGAAGAGAATTTTATAATCCGTCATTCAGAGATAATGGTTTAATCTCATCTCCTTTTCACCGGTCTCATATCTTCAGGTTTCTTCATTGAGATGGCATTGCAATTGCTCGTTTAAATTTCATACTGAGTTGCAAATCCAAATGAGTATGGTTAAAGGACAAACTGCGACTGTTTATCGCGCAGATAAACATCGCCAGTCCGTCTCATGACCATCAGTCCGGTTTGCCGCTCAGGTTTAGTATCATCAATAAAGGAGATTTTAAGATGGATAAACAATTAAGCAATTTGAAAGTTGCGATTCTGGTTGAGAATGGGTTTGAGCAGGTGGAACTCACCGAACCGAAAAAGGCATTGGAAGCAGCAGGAGCGGTTACGCAAATTGTTTCACCTGCCGGAAAGAAAGTAAAAGGCTGGCAGCATACCCAGTGGGGCGATGAATTCCCTGTTGATGTCGCTTTGGATAATGCGCGTTCAGATGAGTTTGACGCCTTATTATTGCCTGGCGGCGTCATCAATCCCGATAAACTGCGCATCACGCCACGCGCTATTGCTTTCATTAAAGAATTTTTTGACGCAGGCAAACCGGTTGCGGCGATTTGTCATGGTCCCTGCCTGTTGATTGATGCAGGCGCAGCCAAAGGGCGCACCCTTACCTCCTGGCATTCGATTAAAACCGATTTGCTGAATGCGGGAGCTAAATGGGTTGATCGGGATGTCGTCAATGAAAACGGACTGGTGACCAGTCGCAAACCCGATGATATTCCGGCATTCAATCGAGAAATGATTTCGTTATTCAGTCAACAAACCCATCGCCAGAGTAAATTTGCCGAGCGCACCGGCAGAACGTAACTTTTTCACATCTCGTGTGTAGAGATTACCGGGCGCAAAGTTAGGTGTCGGCTCTCGCTTTGCGCCCGACATCAATTTGAAAGAAAAACAACAATTGTTTTGCTCTGTTTAGGGTTATCAATCCGGTATCACAATCGGCGAAGTTTAATATCCTGCGTGCAATGGCAAACGCCTTGTGAGTCTTTTTCAAGCGGGCGGATAGAAAAAACGCTGTCTTCCTGTTTGGCGCGTTCGCGTATCCCTGCATCAACGAAAGCATCGTTCTCAAAAACCATTGCAAATATTTTTCTTTGTAGCCTTCGCTCTGCGCTACGTAATGAATATGCGCGAGAACATATGTGCTGGGGTAATTATCCGGTTTGATAATGATGTATGCATAAAGAGCTTGCGCATCGGGCGCAATGAAAAGTGTGGCTTACGATAGCAATTTGAAGTTGTAGATTTTGTCTGGCAATCTTCTTCCTCCAATTCAGAACAAACAGGCGGATATGCCGCCTCTGCTAATTCAGTTTAAGGACATTTTATCTTGTCGCAAAAAGATGCGAGTAAAACCTTTCGTCAGTTGGAAAATCCACCGCATCAACCATCCGGTGAGCATTTGCGCAGCGTGGTTTTCCGGGGGTGTTTGGCGGTACTGGTCAGCGTACCGCTCATCTTCAGCACCTCTCTCTATAGCATCATGGTATTGCCTAAATTTATTGCCTTACTGCTGGGAGCCGCGATTCTATTTTTGGCGCTGACGCTTTTTATGGCTTTGAGTCATCATCCGCTCAACCACTTCGCAGCACTCAAATCAAAACATCTTCTTTTCGCCCTGCTCTATCTTGCGGCGATTGCGGTTTCCACTTATTTCGGGGTGTCGCCGCGCACGGCATTTTTCGGCAGCTATGAAAAACAGATGGGGCTGCTGACCTATGTCTGTTTTTTCATCTGTTTTATAGGGATTATTGTCGCTCTTAACCGTTGTCAGGCGCGTTTGGAGATGATGGCATGGGCGATGTTTTTAACCGGAGCGCTCATCGCCATTTATGCCATTGTCCAGTTTGTGGGCAATGACCCTTTTCTATCTGCGACCACTTATACCTTTGCTTCACCTCAAGGAGATATTGTGCGTGTACCCGGCACGCTCGGTCATGCAAACTATCTGGGCAACTTTTTGCTCTACACAACCCCATTAGGCGTAAGTCTGGCATTCCTGTCTAATGGAAGCCTTCGGCGAATTGCCATGATCGCAACCGGGCTTTCGATTGCGGCAATCATTTGTAGCGGAACAAGGGGCGCGTGGTTGGGGTTGTTGGGCGCAAGCCTGACTTTAATCTGGATAGGAAAAAAGAACCGGCAAGCACGATTGCCGGTTGTCGGGAAACGGCAATTGGTGAGCCTTGCCATCGCTTCCATTACTATTCTGCTGGGCGTTTTAGCCATTGCCTTGAGTCCGAAAGGGCAAAGTGTAACCGCGCGGTTGCGTTCATTCGCAATGGACGGCTTGACCGGTTCAGGACGCACAATTTTGTGGCACGATGCCTTCAAAGCTGTTCCCCACTATGCCATCACCGGGTGTGGCCCGGAAGGTTTCCGTAAAGCTTTTCTAGTTTACAAATCCACAGCGCTGGCATTAAATGCTCCGCAAATAAACAATGAAAGTTCGCATAATGCTTATCTGGACGCGGTAATCTCATACGGTCTGGCAGGAGCGATATTTTATCTGGCATTTATTGTCTCGGCATTTCAGCTTTTGTACCGCGCCTATCGGGGTGCTCCCAACCGGCAAGTGAAATTTCTCAGCGCCGGAATGCTTGCCGCACTGGTTGGCGTGTCAACGCATAATTTTTTTATTTATGAACAAATTCCCACGGGGTTATATTTTTTCGTCTTCATGGCGCTGGCGCTGGCAACCGCGCAACTTGCCGGCGTGCAAGATGATAAAGATGACGCGCCAGACGCCGGACTTGGCGCTGGACCAGCAACCATTATTGCGCAACCTGAAACGGCGAACAGGTTCAGTTTTTCTCCCTCAACACCCACAAAAAGGCTTTGGATTTATGTGAGTCGCTTGCTGCTCGCAGCAGGGATTATTTTTCTGGCGCTCGCTGTCTGGTACGCAATCGGCGCTGCTCGTTCCGACCAGGCGATCAAACAGGCGTTTCAGGCAGTCATCGCCAAAGATTTATCCGGTTTAATGAGAAACGGCGAACAGGCGACCCAGGGCGTCAATCCTGTCAATGCTTATGACTATCTCTTTGCGCAGTCATTGTCACAATATATCAGTAGCGTGTCGCGCCAAGCGATTCCCGATGACGGAACCGGCAAACAGCGCGCCACACTTTCAGGCGAGGCTTCTGAAACCGTAGAAACCGGCATCCGCCATGCTGAAAAATCGCTTGCTTGTACGCTCACGCCGGAATCGAATTATGTGTTGCTCGCTAATCTGGCGATGCAGGCTGGAGATAAAGAGCGATTGCTCAGTTTTGCCGAACAGGCAATCAACTGGGACGCGAATTTTTATAGTAGCCACTTGATGATGGCTGAGGCTTGGCTTGCTAATGATGATCGGGAGAGAGCCGCCGAAGAAGCCGAAATCGCCATCAGGTTAAATCCATCATCCGCCGAAGCCAGATCGGCATTGATACGAGCGCGCAACGGTCAGCTAAATATCGCGATGCAGGATTGGTTAAAGCGGGCGCACAGGGCAGAAAGAAAAGGCAGATTTACTGATGCCAAAGAGTGGTTAGCGCAGGCGCTCAGCGCAGGCAGTTGCCCGGCTTGTCACCAACTTCTGGCTGCAATTTATGAAAAAGAGCAGCAGTATCGGGCAGCAATAAAAGAATGGGAAGTATTGGCACACGAACCTCAACAAGAGGTCTCGACTTCAGAAATAACCGCGCATATTGAATTTTTAAAACTAAAACTTGCCACGGAAAAATGAAAACCGGCTGCCAGATTCTGGATAAGCAGGTCTGGCAACCGATTAAACTGTTGGCTCTGACAACGGCGCGGGAACGGCTGGCGATAATTTGCTAACCCTTTGTCGCCCGCGCCTTAACTTGCCGTTGACATCATCTCACTGACTACTTCTCGACACTTGCACAACCGCTACAAACATCATTCGTGGTATTTCTGGAAGCGATGGTACGTACGATTGTGGCGGGGCCGGATTGCGCCGAAGCACTGCCTCTTTTCTGAGTGTCGTCGTAATAAGCCAATACCCGGCGATTAGAAGTAAAATGTTGAAGGGTCAGCGTTGAACCTTTTATCGTGACGCTCCCGGTTCCTTGCAGGGAAAAGTTATCCCCGCTGAAACAATAGAACCCTGTCGTTGTATCTATGGAGATGGTATTGCCATTAGAATCATCCTGAAGGCAAACCATCTGAAAGGATGGGGAAGGACTCGTGCCTGAAATTGCCAACAAATTACCGGCGGCATTGGCAGCTTTAACCGAAGCGCTCTGTGTGGGTGAAGCTTGCCAGGCAGCTATCACTATCCATACCAGAAAACATCCAAGCACGATTTCCAAACTCATCATACCGCCTTGTTTTACTTTTTTTATCACTTTGCTCATTGCTCTTCTCCTCTTCATAGAAAATTGTTGGATTGATCCGACTTGAGAACATTTTGATTGTGGGCGACCAGATTTGTCGGTGAAACGCTGATTGCCACACGATTTTAGTGAGGGCTACAGACTGCAACGGACAACTTTTCTTAGACACAACTCCTCTTCGGAAGCTAGCGAATCGGGCAAAATTTTAAAAATAACCTATATTAAACGTTAATTTGATTAACAGGTGGAAATCATACCGCCACATAGTATATTCTCCAAAATCTACTGTCAATTGTATAACCCTTTTGCCTTTGGATTAATTTGTAAGAATCGCAAGCGTTCTCGATTTCAAGAGAGCGCCAGGCAGTGAAACCTGGCGACCAAGATGAAATGGCTGCTGATTTCTCAAGGTTCGGTAATGAGCCTGACGCACAAAAAACTGAACCTGTATGGTCGTGAGGTTAACAATCAAATTACCTGAAAAACCTGAATGGATTGAATATGAACAATAAAAACATTCCTTCCCTTCCCCAACGCTTGAAACCTGTGTTGTATCTTCTCTGGCTTGGGTTACTGGGAATCTCTGCGCTTGCTATAGATTATCCAACTCATCCGCTTGACCCGCTCAGCCGTGAAGAGATTGCTGCGACCGTTGAAGTCTTGAAAGCCGCGGGAAAAGTGACAAATGACAGTCGCTATTCAACCATTGTGTTGAACGAACCGCCAAAATCCGAAGTCCTCAATTTTAAAGCAGGCGATCAGTTCAGACGCGAAGCCTTCGTGGTCATTTATGAACGCGCGCCGAATAAAACTTTTGAAGCCATCGTTGACCTCAATAAAAAATCGCTGGCGTCGTGGAAGGAAGTTCCGGGCGTGCAACCGATGTTTCTGGTCGAAGATTTTCTATTGACTCAGGAAATCGTTCGCAACGACCCTGAGTGGCAGGCGGCAATGCGCAAGCGCGGCATTTCGGATTTTAAAAACGTGCAGATTGATGCCTGGTCGGCAGGTTTTTTTGGAACCGATGAAGCGCAAGATGCGCGCGTCGCCCGCGCCATCTCTTATTACAACGCCGGAACCAAAAATGCCTATGCGCGCCCCATCGAAGGCGTCATCGCTTATGTCAATTTGAATACTAAAAAAGTTTATCGTTTAGTTGATGCGGGCGTCGTTCCGGTGCCGAAAGAGACCGGCGAGATGGATATGAAAGCCGTCGGCAAACTTCGCGAAGCCCCCAAGCCTTTAACCATCGTGCAACCCGAAGGCGCAAGTTTTCAGGTAAACGGCAACGAAGTGCGCTGGCAGAAATGGCGCTTTCGTTACGGGATGCACCCGCGCGAAGGGTTGGTGCTTTACACAGTCGGTTACGAAGACCAGGGCAAAGCGCGTCCGATTCTTTATCGCGCCGGGCTTTCGGAAATGGTCGTGCCTTATGGCGATGCGCGCGCCGGTTGGTTTTTCCGCAACGCTGTGGATGAAGGCGAATATGGCATCGGACGTCTGGCATTATCGCTTGAAGCGAAAACCGATTACCCGGACAATGCCACGTTATTCAACGCGGTCTTTGCGCAAGATAACGGCGCGGCGGTTCCGCTGCCTCGCGCCGTGGCGCTTTATGAACGCGATGGCGGCGTGCTCTGGAAACATGTCGATTATACGACCTTGCCGTTTGTGCATAACGAATCGCGTCGGGCGCGGCAGTTGGTGATTTCGTGGTTTGCCAATGTCGGCAATTACGAATATGGATTCAACTGGGTTTTTCATCAGGATGGCGTGCTGGAAATGGAAGTGCAACTCACAGGAATTATGGCGGCGCGTGGCATTGCCGAAGACGAAAACAACGGACATCATTTCACCAACGGGCACAAAGTTGCGCCGCAGGTTGAAGCGGTTCATCATCAACACTTTTTCAATTTCCGTCTGGATTTCGATGTCGATGGCACCGAAAACAGCATCGTTGAAATGAACACCCAGGCAAGCCCCGCCGGGAAAAATAATCCTTACAATAATGCCTTTACCATGCAGGAAACGCTGCTGCGCACCGAGTTGCAGGCGCAACGACAGATGAGTTTAGCCAATAGTCGCAAATGGAAAATCATCAATCCCTCGAATAAAAACACGCTTGGCGAGCCGACCGGTTACCTGCTTTTTCCTGGGGAAAACTCCCTTCCCTATGCGGCGTCGACTTCGTCGGTGAGAAAACGCGCGGGCTTTATGAATGCCCATCTATGGGCAACGGCTTATGCCAAGGATGAACTCTATGCCGCCGGGTATTACATCAATCAGAGCAAAGGCGGCGAAGGGTTACCGAAATGGACAAAAGCCAATCGCCCGCTTGAAAACCGGGATTTGGTGGTGTGGTACACGCTTGGCGTCACCCACATTCCGCGACCGGAAGAGTGGCCGGTGATGACGGTTCACAAAGCCACATTCAAATTGATGCCGAGCGGTTTTTTCGTAAAGAATCCGGCGCTCGACGTGCCGAAATAGATGATTTAATTCATCTCAACCGGTGGTGTATAGTTACGCTGAGAGGATTTAAATTATGGCAACCATCAAAGCGGATTTGTCGCTAAAAAAATCGCTATTGGAACAAGTGGAAGCGACGGCGCGGGAGATGAAAGTATCGCGCAGCCGTTTGTTGCTGATGGCTCTGGAAGAATTCATCCAACGCTATCAAAACCGAAAACTGCTCGAAAAAATCAATGCCGCGTATGAAGGCGATGCCGATGAATCGGAACCATTACAACTTCGCCAAATGCGAAGCCATCGTTTCTCAAATTCTGACGCTGGATAAATCGCTTTTGGATGAATATATCGGCAACCTTTCGCCAAAACGTATAGAACAGATTTTGAACGGCATCAAACTTCTGACAGAGCCTCGCGATATAGATTAAAAGCCGAACCTTTTGTAAAAATTTGTCAATTGCTTGTGGGAATAAACTCACGCGGATAGTATTTTACCTAACGGACTACAACTCAAATTTTCGGAGGAATCAAAAAGCATGCGATTGAACAAAATCTTTTCATTGATTGCGATATTGTGTTTGGCGATTGCCGCTTGCGCGCAAGGCGGCAATGACCGTGGCAAAGCCGAAGTCGCTATCAAAGGCAAAACCATTTCCATCGATTACGGTCGCCCGGAACTCAAAGGACGCGACCTGTTATCGCTGGCACCGGTCGGAACCGTCTGGCGACTCGGCAAAAATCAGGCGACACAAATTGAAACCACCGCCGAACTCGAGGTTGCGGGAACCAAAGTTGCGCCCGGCAAATATTCATTGTGGGCTAAAAAAGTAAGCGACAGCGAGTGGCATCTCTGCTTTCATCCCAAGACCGGCATCTGGGGACTACCGGTGCAAAAAGAGGGCTATGTTGCTGAATTGCCGTTGAAACAATCAGCCGGTGGAAGTTCGGTTGAACTCTTTACCATCGCGCTTGCGGATAACAAAGGTAAAGCGAACGTCAGTATTCAATGGGGAACGATGGTGTTAAGCGGCGACATCGGAGTGAAATAATTTTTTAATAAAGCTGTTCTTGAACGCTGTGAAGGCTATCCCTCGTGGTAGCCTTTTTTCATAACCAATGATTCACGGCAACCAATGGCAATTGCTCGAACATCTTCATTGGTGAGTTTGAAAGGAGCCATGATGAATAAAGCGCGTTTGGTTTTCTTCACGATAATAACTTTTGCTCTGTTTTCCTCATTCATCCTTGCTGCAACCAAGCCCATCCAAAAGCAACACACCGATGTTCAGGCGCGTTATTTCTATTCGGCAGAAACCGTTTACCGGTTGATCGAAATTGACGGGTTAAAACTCAAAGTAACGACTTTCAAAGACGCCGATAAAAAATGCCAAAACTGGATTGAGCAACGTCCCTGCTGGACGGAAAAAGATTTGGTCACCAAAGAAACCAAACTGACCAAAAAAGACCTCACCGCACTCACAAATCTCATCAATCAATCGGAATTTCTGCTGCTTGAAAAAACTTACGGCGGCGCACCGCAGGGACAGCGGTTTTACCCGGAAACCATCCGAGTCAAACTCGGCGAAGTGCAACACGAAGTCACTTATCAAAGTTTTCCCGAAGCCAAGCCGCGACCGGAAGCATTCATCAAAGTTGCAAAATGGCTGGAAACTATTGCCAGGCGAAAAACCAACCGCTAATCATCAGTCGATATTTTTCATCAGTCGCGAAAGCCTGAAAAGATAACCGCCTCAGAGAATCAATTTTCCACCTTGCACAAGCTGAATGAAATGAGCGATAAAATAAGGGCATTCCTTCATCATTTTCCTTATGAATCGACAAGACCGGCAAGCGTTTTCGGGTTGGCTAATCACTCGTCGTGCGCTTTCCGCTTTTTATGGCGCTTTCATATTGCAAATCTTTGCGCTCCGACAATGCCGATGTTGCGCATCGCACACCTGCTTAACTTGTGACCTTCAACCTGCCCTTCGTCCTTCACCCTTTTTTAATGAAGAGGTGTTGAATGGATTTTAAGAGAGGGTTAATTGCCTGCGTATGGCTTGGGCTATTGGCATGTGCCGCGCCTGCGCAGACGCTCAATCACCATAAAGTCTTCGGTAAATATCAGCAGTTTGTCTGGCTCGAACAACACGGCTTGCCGCAAAACACCGTACAGGCAATCACCCGAACCCGCGATGGTTATTTATGGTTGGGAACCCTGGCAGGGGCTGCGCGTTTTGATGGCGCGCATTTCACGATTTTTGATAACGGCAACACCAGCGCCATCAAAGGAAGCTACATCACCGCGTTGCTCGAAGACCGCGACGGCAATCTCTGGCTTGGGTGCGATGGCGGCGGTCTTGTGCGTTACAGCAACGGGCAATTCACGCAGTACACCCTAGAGGACGGGCTGCCGAATAATACGACCAAAACATTATTGGAAGACCCGGAAGGCGGCATCTGGGTAGCGACCCTTGGCGGCGTGTGCCGGTTCAAAGATAACCGCTTTACAACTTATGCAAAACGCGATGGGCTGCCGGATGATGCGGTTTCGATAATGGCGCAGGATAAAGACGGCAATCTCTGGATTGGTACAGCAAATGGATTGGCGCGATTCAATGCGGGTAAATTCACGGTGTACACCAAGCGTGAAGGATTGCCGGATAATGGCGTCAATACGCTTTGCTTCGATAAAAAAAATCAACTGTGGGTCGGCACCAACACGGGGCTTTGCCGCTGGCAGGAAACCCGTTTCATTCAACCTGCCAAAGCTGACGCGCTCAGACACACAAACATTTATACGCTGTATGCAGACCGCGAAGGCGCATTGTGGATTGGCACCATTGGCAGCGGGTTGTTTCGCTTCAAAGATGAAACGCTTTCGCGTTATACAACCCGCGAAGGTTTGCCGGGCGACCGCGTGGTCGCAATTTTTGAAGATGTCGAAGGCGATTTCTGGGTTGGAACCGATGGCGGACTCTGTCAATTGAAAACCGGACGCTTTCAGGTCTTTACCGCGCAGGACGGCTTGAATCCCGATTTCATCTCGGCGATTTATCAAAGCAAAGCCGGTGACCTCTGGGTTGGAACCACTTCGAGTTTGAGCCGCTTCAACGATGGGAAATTTACCACCTTCACCACCCGCGACGGATTCCCCGCCAAACACGTCCGGTCAATTTGCGAAGACCATTTCGGCAATTTGTGGATTGGCACAAACGGCGGTGGATTAACCAGATTTGACAACAGTCGCTTCACCAACTGGACAACCAAAGATGGGCTGTCAAGTGACCATGTTTCCGCAGTTCTCGAAGACCACGCAGGCAATCTATGGGCAGGCACGCACGGCTATGGGCTGAATCTATTTCGCGATGGGCGCTTCACCCATTATTCAACGGCAAACGGCTTGCCCGATAATTTTGTCAGAACGTTGTATGAAGACCGCGCCGGTAATTTATGGATTGGCACGCAACACGGCGGCTTGTGCAGATTGAAGGATGGAAAATTTGATTCCTTCACCACTCGTGATGGACTGGCAAATAATTTCGTCGTTTCATTTTTTGAAGACCCGCAAAACAATTTATGGATTGGCATGGTCGATGGCGGATTGAGTCGCTTTCGAGATGGGAAATTTTCCAACGTTACCGCCAAAGACGGTTTATATGACAATGTCGCCTTTCAAATATTGCCCGATACCGATGACGATTCGGCAAATCTCTGGGTGAGTTGCAACAAAGGAATCTATCGCGTCAGTTTGAAAGAATTGAATGAGTTTGCCGATGGTCGTATTGGTTCGGTCACTTCGTTCGTGTACGGCATCACCGACGGGATGCTCAGTCGCGAATGCAACAGCGCAAGCCCCGCGGGCTGGAAAACCCGCGATGGCAATTTGTGGTTTCCCACTACCAGAGGGCTTGTAAAAATCGACCCGCAAAGCCGCAACACCGCGCCACCGCTTCTGGCAATCGAACAGGTCAGTCTGGATGGCGCAATTTTAAATAACCGTCAAACCATTGAAATTCGTCCCGGTCAGGAGAACCTCGAAATTCAATATAGCGGACTCAGTTGGAGCCGTCCGCAACAGATTCGCTTCAAATATATGTTGATGGGCTTGAACAGTGAATGGGTAGAAGTCGGGAATCGCCGCACGGCTTACTATCCGCACCTGCCGCCCGGCGAATATACCTTCAAAGTCATCGCAGATAACGGCGAAGGCGTTTGGAATACGCAGGGCAAAAGTCTGCGCATCGTGGTGCTGCCGCCGTTTTATCGCACCTGGTGGTTTATCGGATTAATCGCTTTGGCGTTTCTGGGGCTTGGCACTCTGGCTTACCAAATTCGCGTCCGGCAATTAACCCGCGCTAAAGTCGCGCAGGAAGAGTTTTCGCGACAGTTGATTGCTTCGCAGGAGCAGGAGCGCAAACGCATTGCCGCAGAATTGCACGATAGTCTGGGGCAAAATCTGCTGGTGATCAAAAACTGGGTGACTATGGCAAAACGATTTCTCGAACCCGACAGTCGCGCCCGTGAGCCGCTCGAAGAAGTTGCCACGACGGTTTCGCATTCGATTGAAGAGGTACGCGAAATCGCTTACAACCTGCGCCCTTATCATCTGGATGAAATGGGTTTGACGGAAGCCTTGAGTTCAATGCTCGAACGCATAGCCGAAGCCTCCGGCATTCGTTTGCTGATTGAAATTGACCCGATTGACGGGCTATTTTCGAGCGAATCGGAAATCAACCTTTATCGGGTGATTCAAGAGTGCGCCAATAACATCGTCAAACATTCGCAGGCAACCGCCGCAGAATTTTTCATTCGCAGAGATTCACAGCAGTTGCTCGTCGAGATACGCGATAACGGGAAAGGGTTCGACCTCAATCAAATTTTAAATGATAAAAATCGGGGATTCGGATTGCACGGTATCGCTGAACGTGTGCGGTTGCTCGGCGGCAAAGAGGCGATTCAAGCGGTTCCCGGCGCAGGCACGACGATTACGATTATTCTGGAAATACCGAATATAAATCATGAACAACACCCCAACCATCTTAATAGCTGATGACCACGCATTGATTCGCAAAGGTCTGCGACAGGTGATTGAAGCGGACACCCCCTATCAAATCATCGGCGAAGCCGCCAGCGGCAAAGAGGCGCTCGCCCTGATTATTCAGCATCAACCGCAAGTGGCAATTCTGGATGTCAATATGCCCGAACTCACAGGCTTTGATGTTGCGCAGGAAGTTCAAAAACGCAATCTGAAGGTGGCGATTATTTTTTTGACCATGCATAAAGATAAAAACTATTTCAACAAAGCGATGGATTTGGGTGCCAAAGGCTATGTATTAAAAGATGGTGTGCTGGATGAAATCGTGAGCGCCTTGCAAACCGTGGTGCGCGGCGTGCCGTTTATCAGTTCGCAACTTTCGGGTTATCTGTTGCAACGCCTGGATCGCATCGGATTGCTCGCCAAACAAACGCCCGGACTCAATAATTTAACGCCTACCGAAAAACGCATCCTCAAACTGATTGCCAATTATAAAACCAGTAAAGAGATTGCCGCAGAGTTACACATACACTACCGCACCGTCGATAACCACCGCACCAACATATCCAATAAACTGGGACTCCAAGGCAGCCACGCGCTGTTGAAATTTGCCGTCGAACATCAGGAAGAACTGGCTTGAACAGGAGCTAGGATTCAGGGAAAGGAAAGTATGAAGTAGGAACGATGAACGATGAACAAAAAGAATTTCACCTTGTTCATCGTTCCTACTTCCGCCTTCATCGTTTCTTCTCCCCTGAATCCTGAATCCTGTATCCTGTATTCTGAATCCTGATTCCTAGCTCCCGACTTGTGTGTAAACACACAGATATTCGTGTGTTCCACTCTATTCAATTCCCGCCTCGGATTTCCGATACTAAAGCTGCCCGACATCAACGATTCACACAGGCTTCAAGTGGCTTCGTCGGGTCAATCAAATGTCATGAAAGTTTTAATCGTAGAAGATAATAAAGCGGTGCGGCATCTGCTGTGCAGCATTCTCCGTGACCTTGCCGAAATCTTTGAATGCCAAAACGGTACGGATGCGCTTCATTACTACGAAACCCTGAACCCTGATTGGGTATTAATGGATATTCGCATACCGGGCATCAATGGTATCGAAGCCACTCGCCGGATAATCAATGCCCACCCACTAGCGCAAGTGGTGATCGTCACCAATTATGACGATGCGAAGTTGCGATTATCGGCTCACAATGCCGGAGCATTCGATTATGTGCTCAAAGAAAATCTGTTTTCGCTTCAGGGAATTCTCACAAAAAACCTCCACCCTGCGAATGACCATATCAATCACCCGGATGAATTTTAAGGAGAGCAGCTTATGAAAATCAGAAATATTATCTTTGCCCTGATGTTGATTGCGGCAGCGCTTTGTGCGGTTATCGCCTGGAAAGGTCAGTCCGACAACTTCATAGAAAAATCAATTGTAAATAACCGGATGCCGGATTTGACAGATAAAGCCGCTGTCGAATATCTCAAACAGAATGGTGAATATGATTCTCTGATGGAAGCCGTAAATGCCGCGCAATATCACATCTTTGAAATGCCTCAGCAACAATCAAAGAAACAATCATTGATTGCCAACAATCCCGCACAGCGTTTCAGCGCGCGCTTTGCGCCTGAACGAATTGAGATTGTCACAGCAGACCGAAACTCGCCTGAGTCCGCGCCGCTCAGCCTGCGGTTGCAAAGTTACGGCTATGGTGAGCGACAGATGCAACTTGGCGCAGGAGAGATGACGGCTACGGATAATCGCCTGGAAATCAAGCGAACAGTTTCCGGCATGGCGTCTGAACACACGCAAACGATTAGCGAATGGTACATCAATAGCGAATCCGGTTTGGAACAGGGCTTCACGCTTGATCGCGCGCCGATTCGTCGCCAGAAAAGCGATGAATTGAAATTGCTGCTCAAGGTGGAAGGCGCGAGTATTCAAATGGCGACGGACAAACCGGCGATTGAACTCAAACTCGACTGCGGCGGCGAGTTGCGCTACGACAAATTGTTGGCGTGGGATGCAACAGGCAAAAAATTGGCAGCGCGCATGATGCGCGAGGCGGATGGCATCGCTTTGCTGGTGAATGATACGGACGCCGTCTATCCGCTCACCATCGACCCATTGTTTAGTCAGGTCAAAAAAATCTCAGGCATTGAAACCAGTTCCGAATTCGGGGCTGCCGTTGCTATCAGCAAAGATACGGTAGTCATCGGCGCGCCGCTATCGAATGGTTTGCTGTTTACGGATGCCGGTCTGGCGTTCGTATTCACACGCAATCAGGGCGGCGCGGATAACTGGGGGCAGGTACAACTGTTGTTGGCTTCGGATGGAAACTCATTCGATTACTTCGGCACTTCGGTTGCCATTGATGGCGATTTGATTGTAATTGGTTCCCCCGGACATGACCTCAGTACCAGTATGGAGCGCGGCGCGGCTTATCTATTTGAGCGCAATCAAGGCGGCGCGAACAACTGGGGACAGCTGAAAAAACTCACCGCCTCGGATGGCGCAGCCAGCGATGAGTTCGGAAAATCTGTCGGTATTTCCGACCATCTAATCGTCGTCGGCGCAGATGGCGATGATTCCGGTCAAGGTGCGGCTTATCTATTTGAGCGCAATCAGGGCGGCGCGAATAACTGGGGTCAACTGAAAAAACTCACCGACACAACCCGCGTAAATGACGACCGTTTTGGCGCGGCGGTGGCAATCAGCGGCGATACGGTCGCCATCGGCGTGCCTACCAAAGATACCCCTTTATTGTTGAATGTCGGCGCAGCAGTAATTTTTGCTGCGAACACCGGTGGGGCAAACAATTTTGGTTTAGTTACTCGCCTGATGGCTTCCGATGGTCTGTCCGGCACTCAATTCGGCAACGCCATTGCCATTGACTGTGACCGAGTGGTGGTGGGCGCGAGCAGAAAAGAAGTCAATGCGGGTGCGGTTTATATCTTTGAACGCAATCACGGCGGCATTGCTGGTGGGTATCAACAGGTGCAGAAACTCACAGCCAGCGATGGCAACTCAGGCGATAACTTCGGCTGTTCGGTATCCATCAGTGAAGATATGGTGCTTGTTGGCGCATTGAATCAAAATTCACAACAGGGCGCGGCTTATCTATTCGAGCGCAATCAAGGCGGCGCAGACAATTGGGGAGAGATAAAAAAATACACGGCTTCCGATGGCGCGGGCGGTGATCTTTTCGGCCGCGCGGTGGCGATTGACAAAATGAGTTTTATCATCGGCGCGAAAGGCGACAATGGCACCGGCTCGGCGTATGTCTTTGCCAACCCCTGTTCACAATATCAACAGGTCAAAATCGGAAAGACCGGCAGTTTGGAAAGTCCTGCCGAACTCGGGTCATCCATCAGCATCAGCGGCAATACGGCTGTCGTCGGCGGTATCACTGCGGCTGTGCCTGTGGATGCCGATGGGCGTGCTCGCTTCGGCGGCGCGTTTATTTTTGAACGCAATGCCGGTGGCGCAGAAAACTGGGGCATCACCAAAGTTCTCGGAGAAGGTTTGGGGCGAATCGGGGATCAGGATGAATACGGATTCTCGGTTTCAATTTACTGCGACACCATCGTCGTCGGCGCACCCATATACGATGTTCCGCCTAATGTTTTACAAGATGGAACGATTTACATTTACGAGCGCAACCAGGGCGGCAGAGATAATTGGGGTCGCGTCAAACAGATTAACTCTCCGAATGCTCCCGAACTCACAGGCGCATTCGGCTATTCGGTTTCGGTTTATGGCGATAATTTAGTAGTTGGTGCGCCGGGAGAAAACTCGCAGTTTGGCAATGCCTTTGTTTATAAGCGCAATCAGGGCGGCGCGAATAACTGGGGATTGGAAAAAACGCTTTCGCGCAGTGATAGCGCCGCTTCATCGGCTTTTGGCGTTTCGGTGTCGCTGTATGGCGATACTTGTGCAGTTGCCGCGACGGGTGGCAGTCGAGGCGTTTACTTGTATGAGCGCAATCAAGGCGGCGTCAACAACTGGGGCGAAATCAAAAAACTTACCATCAGCGGCGCGTTAGCTTTCGGTCAGCGTGTAGCATTAGACAATTCGACACTTGTGGTTGCCGATCCCGGCGATGCCGGACTGCATGGCGCGGCATATATTTTTGAACGCAACCAAGGCGGCGCGAATAATTGGGGGCAGGTGCAAAAACTCACCACACCTTCCGGGCAACTCTTTGGACAATCGCTTGCTATACACGGCGATAAGGTTGTCGTGGGTTCGAGTTGGGAAAATAACAAACGCGGCGCGGCTTACGTATTTGAGCGCAATCAAGGTGGAGCGGACAACTGGGGACAGGTGCAAAGGCTCATCGCTTCGGATGGGCAAACCGAAGATGAATTCGGATTTTCGGTTGGTCTGGGCAATCAATTCATTGCCGTCGGCGCGCATTTCGCAGGACCGAAAGATTTGTTTGGAGGATTTAAGGAAGGCGCGGTTTATCTGTACAGAGTCAATTGCCCGCCTTCGATTATTGTCATGCCTACGACCATCACGCGACAACGCGGCACATCAACCTCAGCGGTTCTGGCTAACCTGGATGATGAAATTACCGCGCCCAATTCGTTGACGGTTAGCTTTTCTTCTTTACCAACCGGCGTCACCTTCACCAACGTCATGATTGATGGCAACGGTCAGGTGACGGCTACGGTGGCAGCAAGTTGCACAGCCGCACTTGGCACTAGCACAGTGCAGATGACCGTCACAGACGCGGGTGGTCAAAGCAGCATGGCAAATCTGACTGTGCAGGTGACAACCGATGCAGCGCCGGTTTTCACCTGCGCTAACATCAGCGCAGGCACCACGAGCAACGCCTGTTCAGCCGTCGTCAACTTCACGCCATCGGTTGTCGATAGTTGTGATGGCGCGCTTACGCCAACCTGCGTTCCGTCGTCGGGTTCAACGTTTGCCAAAGGCATCACCACAGTCACCTGTACAGCAACCGATTCGAGCGGCAATGTCGGTCAATGCGCTTTCACGGTGACAGTGGTTGATGATGATGCGCCTGCGATTAATTGTCCTTCTCCCGTTGTGGTCAACACGGCAACCGGACAATGTTCGGCAGTCGCGACGTTTGCCGCAACCGCTACGGATAATTGCAGTGGGTCGCTCACACCAAGCTGCATGCCTCTGTCAGGGTCAACGTTTGCCAAAGGCATCACCACAGTTACTTGCACAGCGACCGATGCTGCCAGTAATAGCAGTCAGTGCCAATTCACAGTAACCGTCAATGACAATCAAGGTCCGACAATCAACTGCCCGGCGAATATTACAGCTCCGGCAAGCGCCGGCAGTTGCACGGCTGTCGTCACCTTCACGCCAACCGCCAGTGATAGCTGTGACGGCGCGCGCGCGCCAAGTTGTACTCCGGCATCAGGCTCAACCTTCTCCATAGGCGTTACGACAGTCACCTGTACGGCGACCGATACCGCAGGCAATTCATCGCCATGTTCGTTCACCGTGACGGTCAACGATACGCAACCGCCGGTGTTGAATTGTCCTGCAAATATTCAACGCAACACTGATTTGAATCAATGTTCGGCAGTCGTAACTTACACAGCGCCAACTGCCACAGACAATTGTTCGGGTGTCGGCGCAACCACCTGTACGCCGCCCTCAGGCAGCACATTCGCCAAGGGAACGACTACGGTTAGTTGCACAGTCACGGATGCAGCGGGCAACACCGGGAATTGTTCATTCACTGTCACCGTCAGCGATGCGCAGAAACCGACATTGAATTGTCCTGCGAATATCACGGCTCCAACAGCACTCAATAGCTGTAGCGCAACCGTCACCTTCACGTCTACGGCAACCGATAACTGCGACACCAATCTTTCACCGAGTTGTTCACCGGCATCCGGCTCAACGTTTGCCAAAGGCACGACAACAGTTACTTGTTCGGTAAGCGATGCCGCAGGCAATAACTCAACCTGCTCGTTTACCGTGACTGTCAATGACACGCAAAAGCCTGCCATCAGTTGTCCGGCAAACATTACACAGGCAGCCGATTTGAACAAATGCTCGACCACTGTTACCTTCTCCGCATCGGCTACCGACAACTGCGATGCGAAAGTTACACCGTCTTGCACACCACCTTCAGGTTCGGTCTTCGCGAAAGGCACAACTGTGGTGACTTGTTCGGTGAGCGATGCGGCGGGCAATACGGCAAATTGTTCATTCAATGTTACGGTCGTTGATAGTCAAAAACCTGTAATCGCTTGCCCGGCGAATATCACGGTTCCTAATGCGTTGAACACTTGTGGTGCGCCGGTCAGTTTTGCGCCCACGGCAAGCGATAATTGCGCGGTTCAAAGTCTGGTTTGTGTGCCACCGTCAGCATCCGTCTTTGCGGTTGGAGCCACGATGGTCACCTGTACGGCAACCGATACGTCTGGCAATTCGCAAAGTTGCTCGTTCACCGTAACCGTCAATGATATTCAACTGCCGGTCATTGACTGTCCGGCAAATATCACCAGCACCACGGTGAATCCCGGTGATGCGACGGTGACCGTTACTTATCCTGCGCCGAATGCCAGTGACAATTGCGCCATTCAAAGCATTGTCTGTGTGCCACCGTCGGGAGCCAGTTTCCCGCTGGGCACGACAACGGTTACTTGCACGGCGACCGACGTGGCGGGCAATCAGTCGAGTTGCAGTTTCACCGTAACGACATTTGATGTCTGTTTGCAGGATGATTCAAATGTGAGTGCCGTGTTGTTTTGGAATTCAAAGACCGGCGATTATCTCTTCTGTTGCGGCACAACTCGCGTCGGCGGCAAAGGCGCTGCCACCCGTCAGGGAAACCTTTTCAAACTCACACATCAACCGGCAGATCGCCGCCTCGCGGCGCAACTTGATGCGACCATGTTTCGCGGCAGCGCATCGCTGCAAATGCCGGTCGGCATAACCGCCTGTTCAATCACTGACCGCGACACCCGCAATAACAGTTGTCGTTGTCAACAAAACCAATAATCCGAAAATCAAGAGCCTGAATTCATTCAAAGTAAAATGAATTCAGGCTCGTTTAATTTTAAGTTGGTTTTACAAGGTCAGCTTGTCGATTGGTGAACGCTTTTATTTATCGGTTGCCCTGGCGCTCTTGCCGGTTTCCGGTGTTTCATTTGTCGCGCCAACCACTGTGTAATCGAAAAAGCCGTTCATCATTTCGTCCCAGGTCTGCTGCCCGAAACGCACAGCGATGTTCGGGTCGGGATTCAATTTATTCGAGGTTGAATTATTGAAATGGGCGATGACTTCGAGTTTTGTCCCCTTAGGCATCATCAAAGGTTTCATCGGATAGTAATAGACCTGCCAATTGAAATCGTATTTGGGAATCGACAGCAGAATTTCCGAACGCCCGTCGGGGTAGGTGGCTTTATAGAGAATATCCTTGCCGCGCAAATGCATATGCGGGCTGAAACTGATGATATGCGAATCCTGCGCGAAATCATACGATGCCTTGACTTCGTGATTCGCGGCATTGGGCGGAATCACGAAATTTATATCGAAAGCGGCAGTCGTGGTGATGATTTTATCCGCAAGCACAGGTTTTTTGGTAAAGCGAAGCCCAACGATTGAACGGTCTTTGGTTTCCGTGCCGCTCGGTGTGTAGTGCATCTGGAAAACCAGTTGCGAACCGGCTTTGATGAGTTTTGCCATGCCTTGCTTTGCCATAAACGGGGTTTGTCCGGGCGACAGTGCGCCGAGCAAATCTTCGCCTAAATCGAGTTTCTTTTTGGGGTCGCGTTTTTTATTGGGGTCGCGCACATAGATAACGATGTGATGAACGACGGAAAGATTACCGGCGCGCGCTTCCATCGCTTCGACATACATATCTTCTTTGAAGTTGGTCGGCACGGTGAAATGTTGGTACGGCACAGCGCCTTCCGCAGGAACCGTGAACTCAACCGGCATCTGGAAAATCACATCGGGTTCGCCGATTTGCCAGCCTTTGGCAAATTGCGGCGGGGGCGGCAAATTTTTGGGATTGCCTTCTTTCGCGCCGCTGTCAATCCACCGAACTATCGTATCAATATCTTTTTGCGCCATGCGGCGGTCATTTGCCCAACTGCCATGTTGAGGGTCTGCGTGCCAGGGCGGCATCTCTTTCGCGATGAGTTTTTCGCGAATGGATTTCGCCCACGGACGAATCTCTTTGTAAGTTATCAACGACATCGGCGCGATTTCGCCTGTGCGATGACATTGCACGCAGTTTTTATAAAACAGTGGCGCAACATCCTGGGTAAAGGTGAGCGTCGCATTTTTATCGGCGCTCACTTGATTAGCGCCGGTAAAGACCAACGCTAAGGCGATGGTCAGAGCAATAAGCCATAAACGCACTCGATTCATTTGCCGACTCCTGTAATTTGAGATTAGATAATTTTTAGAGCTTTAAGTTATAAACTGCTGTGCCTGTGGTTTGCTCCACTGATGCGGTGATTGTAGCTCTCCGGTTCACATCTATCAAGGAGCATTCATCACATACGATTTGGTTAGGGTAAGCGGGAAAACCACACGATATGGGATAGCGCGAAGCGTTTATAGAATTCGTATATGGCGGTTTCATCCTGTAAAACCGGGGCATTGCGGTTCTCGCCAAACTTAAAAACCCTGGCATAGCGATTGCCGCAAAACCAGTACCTAAAATTCAAATCAAATTTCCGGGAGACAGGTTTTTATGACTAAAAAACTCTTCGTAGCAAGCTTGCTTTTGATTTTCAGTTTTATTGCGCTCGCCCCCGATAGCCTGGCGCAGTGCCGCAACAATCGTCGCGCCGCCTATAACCGCTATTACAATAATTCAAATTACTATGGGCGCGGTTATAGTTACGGCAATAATTACAACTACTCCAGGCGTGGTTATAACGATAACCGGTATCCCTATTCCAGAGTTGCCGGCGCGCGTTACGACAACCCGAATTACTATCGCGGGTATAATCGCAATTCCAAAACCCGCGCGGTGATGACGGTCGTCGCCCCTGCGGCAATCGGCGCAGGAGTCGGGGCACTGATGGGCGGTAAAAAAGGTGCAGCCGTCGGCGCATTGCTCGGCGGAGGTGGCGGAGCCGCCTATTATCTGCTAAAAAGACGTAATAGATACTGAGACTAAAAACCACGAAGACATCACGTAGAGGCATAGACATCATTCGTGATGTCTTTCGTGTTTATACAGACTGAATTTTTCACTACGCAGGGCTGTAACAAAGTCTGGGGCAAATCCAAAAGTGCTTCTCTATGAGAAATCAAAAAACTTTTTAACTGGGAACGCGGACGTGGACGTCCGCGTTCCCAATATCACGGCTTCCGACTTTGTTACAGCCCGATTTCACTACGTCAGAAACTTGTGCGAAGCCTACCGGGTACTTTAGACTTCGTGGCTTGGCAATGAGTAACCATTCAAACCCTAACGACATCAATCTGGATAACTATCTGCTGGCAATCTGGCGAGCCAAATGGGTCATCTTGTTCATCGTTCTGGTGGCTGCGGCGGCTGCTTATTTTTTAGCCCGCCGCCAACCAACGCTTTTCAAAGCCGAAGCTTTAATCGAAGTCGGGCGCGCGTGGGATAAACCTATCGAAGATACCTACACCACTGAACAAATCGTCAGCAGCGCAGGTTTCGCCCATGAACTCGCCACGAAACTCGGCATCAAACCCAAAGCTCTGCGCGGCAATATTCAAGCCGAAGCCATCGTCGTCGGCCCGCGCAATACCCGTTACCCGATTCTGTTGAAAGTCACGACGACCGGCGAAACCGCCGATGAAGCCATCAATCTGGCGCGCGCCGTGAGCGACGACCTCATCAACCGTCACGAAAAACTTTTCGATGAGGCGCTCGCGCCACGCAAGATGCGCGAACAACGGCTTGCTGAGCAATTGAAAGAAGCGCAAAACGCGAATGACTCAAAAGAGCTGGCATTTAAAATCGAAGACGAGTTGAACACCACTAAATTTAACAACAGCTCATCAACCGCGACGCGCAAAACCACCCTCGTGCAACCCATCGTCAATACCGCATCGGTGCCGCCGCCGACGCTTAAAAATACCGCCGCTGCCGCGCTGCTAGCGTTTGTCGCCTGTGTCGCGATAGTGGCTCTGATAGCCTATTTCAAGCCATCGACCGCAGGCAATTAATCATATGCTCAAAATCATCAATGTCGTCGGCGCGCGACCCAACTTCATGAAAATAGCCCCGGTGATGGACGAGATGCGCCAACGCGCTGAGCGCATTCAGCCCGTTCTCGTACACACTGGTCAGCATTACGATGAAACGATGAGCGATGCATTTTTTGAAGACCTGCGCCTTCCCCGTCCCGACATCAATCTGGAAATCGGTTCCGCTTCGCACGCCGAACAGACGGCGCGCATCATGCTCGCGTTTGAAAAAGTGTTGCTTGAACTCCAACCCGATTGGGTGGTCGTGGTCGGCGATGTCAATTCAACCCTGGCGGCAACCCTCGTCGCCGTTAAATTGCAAATTAAAGTCGCGCACATCGAAGCCGGTCTGCGCAGTCGTGACCGTTCCATGCCCGAAGAGATTAATCGTATCGTGACGGACGCGCTTGCCGATTTATTGCTTACGCCTTCGCCCGATGCCGATGAAAACCTGCGTAGCGAAGGCGTAGCCGATGAAAAGATTCGCTTCGTCGGCAACGTGATGATCGATTCGCTGAGGCGCAATCTCGAACGCGCGCAATCATCCGATGTCTTAAATCGTTTGCAACTGACACCAAAACAATTTTGCGCGATGACTCTGCATCGCCCCTCAAACGTCGATGACAAAGCGACGCTCGCAGGCATCCTTGATGCACTCGAAGTTGTACTTGAGCGAATGCCGATTGTTTTTCCCATTCACCCGCGCACCCGCGCGCGGCTCGCAGAATTCGGGTTGATGGAAAAGGTCGCGGCGCAAAAAAATTTAAGGCTCACAAAACCGCTCGGCTATTTGGATTTTCTGCAACTCTACAGCAACAGCCGATTGGTATTGACCGATAGCGGCGGCGTGCAGGAAGAGACCACGGCGCTTGGCATTCCCTGTCTGACGCTCAGGCATAACACGGAACGCCCGATCACCGTTACCGAAGGCACGAACCGCGTGGTCGGCAACCATCCTGAAACCATCAGGCGCGAAGCCCTCAACGCGCTTGAACATCCGCCAACGGCTCAACGGATTCCGGCATTGTGGGATGGACAGGCAGCGCGGCGCATTGTTGATGCGATTGAAGCTGCAAGCAATAATCAGTAACCTGATTGTGAGGAAGGGCGTCGAACCGAAAGCGTAAAGCACCTTAGTTAATCAAATCATGAACGTTGCATCGAAAAATCAATTTGAGTTTTACGCTTCAACGATTCGCCGCCATTTATTTACAGTCGCTGAAAAAATATCCCTCGAAGCGATTTTGATTTTCTGGTTTGCGGTTACGCCGCTTGCGGCGTTTTATGTGCGTTTCCCTTTCGAGCAATCGCTCATCACCTTTGACCGGTTGATTTTTTTCCTCGCGTTGCTGACCCTGGCGCTCAAATTTTATCGTCACAAAACCTTCTCTGATTTCAATCCACACGATAATCCGGCTTTAACCAAGAAGGCTGTCGAGCGGACACCGGACGCCGGACACCGGACATTGGGCACTTCGGACACTCGACTCCAGACTTTTTTTATTACTAAATTTGAACTCGTCTGGTTGTTATTGTCGGTCATCGCGCTGGCGAGCGCCTTGCTTGATGCCAACAATGTCGGTTATGCGTTTAAAATCGCCTTCGATGCCTTCTTTCTGCCACTCATCGCTTTTCACTTGGCGCGTTACCATTTCGATGTCGGCGGACGCGAACGGGCAATCCTCGCGGCAGCAATCCTTCTGGCGTTTCTATTGTTTTTCACAGGGTTATTTGAATTTGCAACCGGGCAAAATCTTTTCGTTTATCCGGGTTCGGAAATATTGCGCGAACGGGAACTGAGAATTAACGGACTCTTTGCTTCCGATTCATCTTTCGCGATTATCTGTTTGCTGCTGGCGCTTTTTTTGCGCATCGCTCCGGCGCTACTCGAAATCAAATTTGATAAAACTGCCCGTTTGCTTTACTGGACGGCGCTTGCCGCAATCATTCTTGCAACCTTGTTGCCTTTTTTTCGCGCCACAATGGTGGCGTTAATTATCTGCCTGTTGGCGATTGAAATATTGTTGCATTTGAAACGGGCATCAGGCTATCAACAAAATCGTTCTGTGGCTTTTTCACCTTTAACTTATTTACGTTCTCACCGAACGATGGCTTATGCTCTGATTGCCGTTGTCGTACTGGCGTTGGGCGCGGCGTTTATTGAAATGCAGAGCGAATCGTCAATTGTGCGAAGGCTCACGAGTCCGCGCAATCTGTATGGTCGGATGGCGACCTGGCAGACCGCTGCGCGCATTGCTTTAGAGAAACCGCTTTTCGGCGTAGGGCTTGCCAATTACGCCGATTATTTCGATACCAAGTTTTCCGATTTAAAACAGCAGGAAGATTGGGTCGAAAACGTGAAAGCCATCAACGCGCCGCATTCAAATTTTATACTCATCATGGCGGAACTCGGATTTTTCGCGTTTGCGCTTTACCTGTTAGCTTATTTTTATCTGATTTCAATGGGCATTCGCGCCTTTAAACGGGCGCAAAGCCGCGTGCAGATTTTAGCGGGCGGCTGTTTTCTGCTTTTACTGGTTGCTTACACGTTGCCGGGAATGACTCTGTCGAGCGGCGTGTACGCCGATTTGAATTTATACTTTTTCTTCTTGCTCGGTTTAACCTCACAGGATTTTGGCGAACCCGTCGCGCCATCTGTATCCGCCTCTCAACCGGGCGAATGAATTGACCCGTTCGACTCGGCGAATGAATTGCCGAGCGGGTTTTCAGAAACACCAGATTGAAACGATTAACGACCATCATCCAGAAAACGCAAGGCATGACGCTTGGTGAGTTGACCGCTGAAACCGTTTTACGTGCCCGTCGTAAAGCGGCAACCGCGTATCGCCGAAGCCTCGACCATCCACAAAAAACTTATGTTACGGATGGTGAACTGGCGCGCGCGCTTAAAAACGCTTCGGTCAAAACCGTTGCGCAAAGAATTCGTCAGGGCGGAGGCATCCTGCTCACCCAGGGATTTGTCAACCTCGCGTCAACTGCCGCGTGCCTGAAACACCACTTCCCTTCCGCAGTTGAAACCACGGTGAACGATGCTGAAGCGATTCTCAAACATGAAATAAAAATTTTCGCCCGCCGCTTTCCTTTTGGCGAAACCATTGACTGGCACGCCGATATTGAAACCGGGGTGCGCTGGCCGCTGGCGCACTACAGCGAAATGCCGCTGGCGCTCGGCAAACTTTCAGACGTGCGCGCGGTGTGGGAATTAAATCGGTTGCAGCATTTTACGACGCTTGCACGCGCCTATGTTTTAAGTGGCGATGAGCGTTACAGCGAAACTTTTTTGCAACAACTGACCTCGTGGTGCGAAGCCAATCCGCCGCGTTTTGGAGTCAACTGGACGGTGGCAATGGAAGTGGCGATTCGCGCCGTCAATATCATCGCGGCAATGCAGATGTGTCGCGCTTCAAAGGCGATGACCGATGAATTCGTTGAACTGATTTTGAAAACCCTACTGGCGCACGGCAGATTCATTCGCGCCAACCTGGAATTCTCGCATCGCATTTCAAGCAATCATTATTTATCCGATTTAATCGGACTTCTGGTGATTGGCATCGCCATTCCCGAATTTAAAGAATCGCGCGCGTGGGTCAAATTCAGTTCAAAAGAATTGCTCAAGGAGATGCAACATCAGGTGCTCGCGGATGGCGTGAGTTTTGAAGCCTCAATCGCCTATCACCGGCTGGCAACGGAAATCTTCACCCTGTTTTTTACTTTAAGTCAGGCGGCAGACCTTGAACTCACCGAAGCGTTCATCGAGCGCCTGGAAAAGATGTACGAGTTCGTTCGCGCTTATTTAAAGCCCGACGGTCACGCGCCAATTATTGGCGACAGCGATGACGGACGCCTGCTTAAATTCTCAGCGCGCGAAGCCACTGACCATGCTTACTTGTTGCCGATTGCCGCTGTGTTATTTGAAGAAGAAAAATTCAAACCCGCGAATCACTTTGATGAAGAACTCATCTGGTGGTTTGGTGAAGCGGGCATTCAACAATTCAGCGAATTACCAATTTCTGCACAACCACAAACTTCGGCAGCCTTCGCCGTCGGGCAACTCTATATTCAACGCCAGGACGCGCTCTATTTAATCAGCGATTGCGGCGACCACGGTATCAACGGTCGCGGCTCGCACGCTCATTCCGACGCTTTGTCGTTTGAACTTTTCGCCTACGGACAAACCTTTTTGCGCGATGCCGGGACGTATGTTTATACGGCAAGCAAACGCTGGCGACAACAGTTTCGCTCAACCGCTTATCACAACACCGCGCGCATTGACGGCAGAGAGATTAGCGAAATCAACGTAGACCAGCCTTTCGCGCTCGGCGCGAACGTTTTGCCGAAAATCAACGAATGGCAAAGCAATGCTGAATTTGATCTCCTCGAAGCCGAACATCATGCTTATCTGAGACTTGCCGAACCGGTCACCCATCGCCGGATTATCACTTTCAATAAAATTGAAAGGTACTGGTTGCTCGACGATATATTCACAGGCAGAGGCAATCATCTTTTTGAATTCTTTTTCAATTTCGACGCGGGGTTAAAAATTCACATTCAAGAGCCTGACCGGGTCATTGCAGAAAGTAAATCTGTTGCTCTGGCGCTTATCCCGCTTGACCGTCAATCTGCTTCAGATGCCACTCCTTTAGCAGAACTCAAACGAACTTGTCGATGGGTGTCGCCAAGTTACAGGACGCGCCTCCCATCTTCTGGTATCATTTATCGCTTACGCGCAGATGTTGATTGGTCGAATCGGATGCTCCTGATTCCCTTTCCGGCGGGTGATGAAAATCGCGTGAAGGTTATTTGTAGCCAGTTTATGGCGGGTAATGATTCAAAATAAATTTGCTGCCTGCTGCTTACCGAATATGTGCGGGATTGTTGGAATATACGAATATGCGGTGAATGCGCCAACGGTGAGTGAATCGCTCATCACAGCGATGCGCGATGTCATGCCGCATCGCGGGCCCGATGACGCAGGGGTTTACATCACCCCCGACAGACGCCTGGCATTCGGGCATCGGCGTTTGTCCATCGTTGACCTGTCGCCCGCAGGTCATAATCCCATGCCCAACGAAGATGGAACGGTTTGGATTACTTATAACGGTGAAATTTACAACCATCAAAAATTACGTAAACCGCTAATAAAATCAGGGCATCTTTATCGCTCACAAACCGACACCGAAACCATCATTCACCTGTACGAAGCGCGCGGGCTTGATTTCGTTAATGACCTCGAAGGCGATTTCGCCATCGCTTTATGGGATGAAAATCAAAAACGTCTGGTGCTGGCGCGTGACCGCATCGGCGTCAAACCGCTCTATTACACCGCGCAGAACGGGCGCTTGATTTTCGCTTCGGAAATCAAAGCCATTCTCGAACATCCGGCAATCAGCCGCGATATTGATGAAGAATCGCTCTATCATTATTTGACTTTTTTGACGACCCCTGCGCCGCGCACCCTGTTTGCCGGAATCAAAAAATTGCCCGCCGGGTGTTTGCTCACCTGCAATAGCAACGGTGCAATCACCATCACACGCTATTGGGATGCCATCGTCGAAAAACCCCAACAGCCACTCAGCGAAGCCGAGACCGAAAGCGAAGTCATTCGTTTGCTGCGCCAGTCCATCGAAAAACGCATGATGAGCGATGTGCCGTTTGGCGTCTTTTTATCCGGCGGCGTCGATTCAACTGCCAACGTCGCGTTGATGGCGCAACTGATGACTCAACCGGTTCGCACCTTTACTGTAGGCTTTGCCGATGCGCCTGAGTTCAACGAAATCGAAGAGGCGCGATTCGTGGCGCGTGAATTTAAAACCGACCATCACGAAATCATTATCAATCAGGATGAACTCATCGAATTTCTGCCGCAGATGATTTTTCATCAGGACGAACCGATTGCCGACCCGGTGTGTGTGCCGCTTTATTATGTCTCGAAACTCACGCGCCAATCGGGAACCACGGTGATTCAGGTTGGCGAAGGTTCGGATGAACTGTTCTGCGGGTACGTCGATTATGCGCGGTATTTGAAATTACACGACCGGCTGTGGCAACCGCTGATGAAATTGCCTGCCGCTTTGCGCGGGGTTATCGCCAAGGTCGGCGGCGGTCTTTACAATGCGAGCAAGCCGCTGCTGCCGTCATTTATGCGCAAGAAAATGTTGCCGGATATGCTCAGGCGATTCGGCGCAGGCGAAGAGTTATTCTGGAGTGGCGCGTTCGTTTTCGACGAGTGGCACAAACAAAAGCTGTTTACGCCGTCGGCGCTCGCTCATCTGAACAACGGCAAAGCGATTTCATCGCGGCAAATCATCAGCGAAGATTTAGCGCGGCTGCTTGCGGCAAAACCGAATGCAGACGAACTGGAGCGCATGATTTATCAGGAATTAAAGTTGCGGCTTGCCGAACTGTTGTTGATGCGCGTCGATAAAATCACGATGGCAAATTCCATCGAAGCGCGCGTGCCTTTCCTGGATCATAAGCTGGTCGAATTTGCCATGACGATTCCGCGCGAGATGAAATATCGCAACGGCGAAACCAAGTGGATTTTGAAAAAAGCCTTGCGCGGGGTTATTCCCGACCGCGTTCTCGACCGCCCGAAAAAAGGTTTCGGGGTGCCGATTAATGAATGGATGTTGAATCGCCTCGGCGCTTTTGTTGAAGACAATCTATTCAACTCGTCGCTTCGTCGTCGCGAATTTTTCGACTACGAATTTATCAAACATCTACTCTCCGAACATCGAGCCGGCAAAGCCAATTACTCATTTTTCCTGTGGAGTCTTTTAAACCTCAGTTTATGGTACGACCAGTGGATTGAAGGCAGCGGTGAAAGCAAAGGGCAAAAGACGAAAGGTAAAAGTGAAGAGGCATTAGCTGTACAAATCTGATTCTAGAAAAATGGAAACTCATCGAGAGACACCGACAACCCCTGCGCTGCGCTTCCTGCCTTTCGGGTTAAGCAACCTGCGCATCGGCGAAACCATTCGACAGGCAGGGCTTTTATTCTCTGCGCAAACCGGCGCGATGTTTGTAAATTTGCTGGTCACCCTGGTGTTGTTGAAATGGATGGATTCCGAAGAGATGGGGCGTCTGGCTTTTTGTTTAAGCGTCATCGTTCTCGCAGGACTTTTTTTTGAACTCGGAATTTTTGCAGCCGGGGCGCGGGTCTTGGCGTTGGCGCGAAACAGCGGAGCCGAAGGACGGGCGCTTGGCGCGCTCGTTTTGCTTACGATCATGATTGGCGCTGCATTGGCGCTCTTTGTTGCGGGCACTGCGCCGCTCATTGATGCGATTTTTAAAACCGACGTTCACGGTTTGCTGATTACCGCTTCGGCGCTGGCATTCGTTCAACCGTTTCAACTGTTAATCGAACTGAGTTGCCAGGGGTTGAATCGCATTCGCCAGCTTGCCATGTTTCAATTGTTAATGACCGGGCTGTACTTAATTGGACTGCTCGCGCTTGCGCTCACAAACCATTTGAACGCGAAATCGGCTCTGCTAGCCTATTTGACGGGTGTGGGCATCGCTTCACTGGTCACGTTGATTTTTTTGCGACCCAAATTTCAACAGTCTTCACATTACATCAAACTCACGCTTCAAGAGGCGCGCAGCTACGGGATGAATTTGTATCTGGCTCGCATCACGGCGACGGCATCGGTGCGCCTGGATAATTTCATCATTAAATATTTTGTGCCGGGGTTTAATCAGTTGGGGTTTTATGACCGCGCGCAAAAGTTATCGAATCCCGTTTCATCGATGTCGCGAGCCGTCGCCATTACCCGTTTTCGCGCGTTTACCAATGTTGAAGAAATCCCCAGAAAAATTTTAAAGTGGAACGCGATTGTGTTAATCGCATCTTCGCTGGCGCTGGTGGTTTTCGGTTCACTGGCTTTGAAACTGTTTTTTCATAAGTATGCGGACTCTGCGCCGCTCTTGATTCCTTTCGCTTTATACAATTTGTTCGCAGGACTTTTTCAACCTTACAATACTTTTTTATCGGCGCGCGGACACAGCAATTATATTCGCAACATCGCTATACTGGTCACTATCGCGAGCATCACAGGTTTACTGATTGCCGTGCCGCTTTTCGGAATTATTGGCGCGGCATGGGCGGGCGCAATGACCATGCTCTTGGATTATCTGCTGCACGTTTACTACTATAAAAAGAGTCGGGAGTCGGGAGTCTAGAGTCTGGAGTCTATCGCCAAGCCAAAAGCGTCAACCGGTTTACCCGGTAACCCGAGTCATCTTGAAAAGCTATGAATGATTTTACTAACCCTAATACGGATTTATTAGATATGCCCGCGCCGGACGCCGGACACCCGACACCCGACTCCCGACTCCTGACTCCCGACTCGCAACTGCATACCGATAAACGCAAAGCGCAGGAGCAATGGAGCGCCAATCCGTGTGGCGCGCACGTTGCCGGTCAATTGGCATTTGGAACCCGCGACTATTTCGATGCCATTGAAAATTTCCGGTATCAGGTTTATGCGCCGTGGATGCGTGATTGCGTGGGCTTTGAAAAATTTGCCGGTAAAAAATTACTCGAAGTCGGATGCGGAACCGGCACTGACCTTTTGCAATTTGCGCGGGGCGGCGCAATCACCACCGGCGTTGATTTAACTCCGCGCAGCATCGAAATCGCCCAAAAGCGTTTTGCAGTTTACGGCGCGCAGGGCGAATTCCTTTTAAGCGATGCTGAAAACCTGGAGTTTTCCGACGCCAGTTTCGATGTCGTCTATTCATTCGGGGTTATTCATCACACGCCCGATACAGAAAAAGCGGCGCGCGAAATTCACAGGGTTTTGAAACCGGGCGGTCAGGCAATCGTGATGATTTATCATCGTTCATCGCTCTATTACTGGCTCGGTCTCATCGTCAAGCGCGGCATGTTGCGCGGCGAACTGTTTAAATACTCGCCCGCTGAAATCATGAGCCGCTATGTTGAACACACTGAAACCGGCGGGCGACCGCTCGTCAAAGCTTATACGCGAGGCGAAGCGCGACAAATGTTTTCGCGGTTTCGCGATGTGCACATCGAAGTCAATCAACTCACCCGCGAAGAACTTGGCGTTGTAAGTCCGCTGATTTCTGAAAAGTTGTTTCAATGGCTGGCACAACGATACGGGTGGAATCTCATCATCACTGCCATCAAATGAAACCTGATGATTCGCTGGAATGCTCCATGACGGATGAATCGCTAACTGCATACGATGAAGTTTGGTATCCGAATGCCGCTTTGTCGCAAACCCATCCCGACCGCCTGGCGACGCTGGCAAATTGGTTCGGGTTAAGTCCTGCGCCGGTTGAACATTGTCGGGTGCTTGAACTTGGTTGCGGTGACGGCGGCAATTTGATTCCCATGGCTTATGGATTGCCTGACAGTCAATTCACAGGAATTGACCTCGCTCCCCAACCCATTGCTAAAGGTCAGGCAATGGTCAAGGCGCTCGGCTTACTCAATATTACTCTGGAAAAAATGGATATTCTGGAAGTTTCGCCGGATTTCGGAGTGTTTGATTACATCATCACACACGGAATTTATTCCTGGGTGCCTGAAACGGTGCGCGAAAAAATTCTCGCTATCTGTCAAGCCAACCTCGCTGACAATGGAATCGCTTATATCAGTTACAATGCCTATCCCGGTTGCCATATACGCAATATGATGCGGGAGATGCTGGCGTTTCATTTACGTGATATTGATGAACCTGGCGAAAAGATTCGGCAGGGGCGCGCTTTGGCGCGATTTCTGGTTGAAGCCAACCCGGAGCCAACCGCTTATGCGGGCGTACTCGCCAAACAGTTGGAAGATATAAACAATCGCAGCGATGGGGCTTTTTACCACGATGATTTATCTGAGATGAATCAGCCATTTTATTTTTATCAATTCGTTGCTGATGCTGCGCGTTTCGGGTTGCAATATCTGTGTGAAGCCAGCATTCAGGATATGCAAACGCAAATCTTTCCGCCATCTATCGTCGCTACACTTGCAGTTTTAGGGAAACAAAGCCTCATTGCCAAAGAGCAGTATCTCGATTTTTTAAAAGGCAAGCAGTTTCGCCAAACGCTCTTGTGCCGTCAAAACGTACCCATCAATCGGGAACCGAAGCCGGAGTTGTTGCAAACCTTTTTTGTGACTTCGTCGGCGCGTCCGGTTTCAACCCATCCCAATCTGAAGAATCAAACGGTTGAAGAATTTCTTGGTAATAAAGGCGCGACAATGAAGACCGGTCATCCTTTAGCCAAAGCCGCTATCTTTGCCTTGAGCCGGAGTCATCCGGTTGCCCTGGGCTTTCATGACCTCTTGGAAAAATCGCTTGAGTTACTTGACGTCGAGACCAATCAGCGAATGGCGTATGTGGATGCCCTGACTCATATCCTTTTGCAGAGTTACGAAGCGGGGTTGGTTGATTTACATACCTTTCAGCCGCGCTTTACTGTCGAAATCAGCGACCGACCTCTTGCCAGTTCGCTGGCGCGCTGGCAAATCACCGATGGGCACACGAGGATTACCAACCTGCGCCACCAATCCATTAAAGTGGCAGATGAAAAGAGCCAGCAACTAATGTTGCTTTTGGATGGCACACACGACCACGCGGCTTTAATCAGGCAGTTGTATAAGGCAAAGCCCGATGATGAAACTCTGGCAAACGAGTTGGTCGCTCGTTTAGAGGAGATTGCTCAACTGGCATTTTTAATTCAATGAATGGCGAGAGGCGTTTTACCCTATTGCACCAGATGAATATCAATCCGCCTCAGAAAAAAATTTTGCTGTTGGATTTATCGGGTAATGAAGGTTTGGCATCTCATTGGGCAATCCACCGCTTTCCACACGGCGATATTCAAGCTCTGAACAAAGCCGATTTGAAATGGCAATCCAAAGGCGCGGCGCTTAAACAAATTCGCGCCATCAAAGCGCACACCTTTGCAATTTTTACAAACGACCTCGATTTACAAAGCCAACAAGGCGCGATGATGCTGTTTGGCGCGCTCGCAGGCGCAAAGCGAATCGTTTTTGGCGATGCGCGAGGTCGCCTGGTTGAACGCTCACAACTCGGCGCGTTTCTCATTGAAACGCCACGACTGGTTTTAGAATTCGCATTCGCCTATCTTTTCATCATTCCACTTTCCTGGCTCATAACCGCGGTTTTGAGTTTCCTATTCAAATCAAAAAAAGCTCGAAAAATCCGTATCAAGAAACGCTCCGACAAACTGACTGAACGCGAAAACCCGTCAACCGCGCTTTACCTTCGCGCGACGCTTGCGGGAGCTAAAGAGGGTGGCATGGTAACCCATGTTGCAGGTTTTAGCGGTGGCGTTCAGGCATTAGGTCACAAATTGATTTTTTTGATTTCCGGCGATGATGCGCCGCAACCCAATCTTTCACAACCGACTATTGCCATCAAACCAACCGCAACCGTTAACGCCACGCGGGCGATTTTTGAATTGTGGAATAATCTGGTGTTCACCTGGCAAAGTGTGGTTTGGTTGATGACAACCAACAATCACCTGGCGCAAATCGATTTCATTTATCAACGCTACAATCGATTCAACTGGACGGGCGCGGCGCTTGCGGCAATCACCGGTTTGCCGCTTGTACTGGAATTCAACGGTTCGGAAGTCTGGGCGAGTCAAAGCTGGGACCCTGTCGGGCAGTTGAATTTATTGCAACGCTTCGAGTCATTGAATCTTGAAGCGGCGGATTTCATCTTCACCGTTTCAGCAGTCGAACGTCGCAATCTCACCAAGCAAAAAGTTGATGCAGGAAAAATTTTCGCTAATCCCAACGGCGTAGATACGGATAGCTTTCACCCGGATGCAGGCGGCGCAGCCATCCGGCAAAGGTTTGGCATTGATGACAAAATCGTCATTGGCTTTGTGGGAACTTTTGGACCCTGGCACGGCGCTGAAGTATTAGCCGAAGCGGCAACCCAAATTAAAGCGAATTGTCATTTTCTGTTCATCGGCGATGGCGATGGGCGCGCCGCTTGTGAAGCGAGGTTTGCCCATGATAAAGCGCGCGCGACTTTCATCGGGCGGGTTGCTCACCATCAAGTCGCAAGCTATCTGGATGCTTGCGACATATTGGTTTCGCCGCACGTACCGGCAAGCGATGGCAGCGAGTTTTTCGGTTCCCCGACAAAATTATTTGAGTATCTGGCGATGGAAAAACCTGTAGTGGCAAGCCGTCTCGGGCAAATCGCCGAGGTCATTCAAAATCAAACGAACGGTTTGCTGGTTGAACCCGGTAACGTCAACGAACTCACACAGGCGATTGAACGCTTAGCCGGTGACGAAGGTTTACGAAAGCGATTAGGTGAAGCGGCGCGACAAACCGTCATTCAAAAATTCACCTGGAAACAGAATGCGGCGCGGGTTTTCAATGCGGTTTACGGATTGCAATTGGGCGATCAATAAACAACGGCAGTTAAAAGACAGACTGCCTATCAGGTTAGACTTTGAATCGGGAAACCGGCATTCAGGTATAACCCCGTAAAGGCTTCCAGCAAAACTCAGAGTTGAACAAACAACCGGGGGTTCAGGAGGAACAACCATCAGCACTCAGTTTGAAAAGTGCGAGGCGACGGCATTGGCAATGGCAGCGGTCTGTTTTTCATCAAGCGAAGCGACAACCAACAAATCGGTTCCGGCTTTTGACACGGACGCTACGCGATAACCTTCTTTATTCATCGTCACCAGGTCATCACCAACCAATCGCTCATCCCGCATACGCATAAACAGCGAGAGCGGTTGTTGGTGGTCACTTTGATAAACCAGATGCAGCACCTTTTTATTACCGATGCGGCAAATCACTGCGCGTGGATTTGCATATCCGAAGGTTGATAAATCGGGAATTGCCGTCAAGGCGCTGTTGACTTCAACCAGGCGGTTTAATTCATTCGGGTCACTGACGGCTTTGCTTAATCTTGCAATCGCGCAATGATCTGCGTGATCCAAAACCGCATCAGCATAAACCTTATCGTTTATCGGCGTGCCGCGAAGCAGGAAAAAGGCAATCACCACCGCGACAATCACCAGCGCGGCAACTCTGCGCAAAGTCGCGTGTCGCCCTGAAACCGACCACCATAGCCGTTTTCGCGGCGCAGCAGTTTCTTTGCGAATGCTTAAACGGATTCGTGCAGCAAGCAATTCATTGTTGGCGGGTTCCAGTTTGGCGGAGGCTCTCAGGGCTGCATCCTGTTTGCTGAAATAATCCAGCAGGCTGGCGCAGGCGGAACAGGCGTCGAGGTGTTGTTGAACCACCAGCGCGTCACGCGAACTGAGTTCATCATCCAAATACAACTGAATTAATTCTCTGGCTTCAGCACAATTCATAAGCCTTACGGTTTCACCGCTCCCCATCGCAATCAATTCCCTGCGCTTCGCGCTTTATCCGTGAGCATCAGCTTGCGCAAATCTCTACGGGCGCGATGCAACCTGGACATCACCGTCCCAATCGGCACATTTAAAATCTCTGCGGCTTCCTTATAGGAAAACTCTTCAACGACAATCAACCACAACACGGCGCGATACTCTTCGGAAAGCTGGCGAGTGGCGTCGAGCAACTCGCGACCTTCGATTTGCTTTAACGGGTCGAAGGCGATGACGTTGCTGCGTTCATATTCGACGCTGCGCTCTTCATCTTCAAGAGAAGTTTCCGCGAGTTTGGTCTTTTTGCCTTCACGAAGATTAATCACGTTAAACATAATCCGAAATAACCAGGCGCGACAGTTTGACCCGGCCTCAAAGGAATCAAAATATTTCCAGGCACGCAGGTAGGTTTCCTGAACGATGTCTTCGGCATCCGTGCGATTACGCGAAAGTTTACTTGCCATTCGCATCAAGGCGTCAAGGTGCGTCATCGCATCACGTTCAAATTTTTGTAATTGCAAATCCGTCGCCGATGTAGCCAAAGCCTGTTTGCCATCCTCTGCTTTTATCGCTCAACGATAGAAATCCAAGTTTACGAAAATTTATTCCTGCCTGAGAACTTAAAATTAAAAATGAGAAATCAGGGGTCGAAAAGTAATTCCGACCCCTGCGCTGAATCTCATTAACCTTTCATCATTTTGCCCATCTCGATGGCGTTGTCAAAAGCTTTTACATAAGCTTCGCGTTCATAGTTGTGATCGGTTTTGAAGACCACTTTATGCTTGGCGTCAAAAATCGCGATGGTTGAGGTTTTGCTTTTATTGGCAGCAAAAAATTTCCCCAAGCCATGTTTTTCAGCGGTGGTTTGCGCGGTTTTCGAGGTGTTTTCATCGGTCACATCCAGAACCACGAAATTCAACCTGTCGGCGTATTCATTCATTAACTCTTTCATAAAGGGTTCGATTTTTTGACAAGCCGGACACCAGTTGGCTCTGACAATGACGACAGTCGGTTTGCTATCTTTCATCATCATCTTGTCGTCCATTTTATTCTGCATTTCCTGGGCAAAAGCGGAAACCGCGAGTGCGCTCAACACTGCCAACATCGTAAAAATTTTAACCAGACGTTTGCTAACTCGATTCATTTAAAATCTCCTTTTGAATTTTGATTTAATTGCTAATGCTTCAAATCAATCAAATCGGAGGCTTCAAATTTTTATTCCTAAGGTGGCGAAAATATTTATGTGAGAGTTGGCTGAGGGGCTGCGCTTCGAGTACATTTACTGCTTCATTGTGTTAAGCGATCAATCCATCATCTGTTTTGCGGGCGAAGATTGGTGGTATCACCACCCGCACTCAAAAAATCACATCATGCGAAGGCTGGCTCGCGCCGGCAATCGCGTGGTCTTCGTCAATTCGATTTCGATGGGGTTGCCGGATGTCAAAAGCCCCGATTTCATTGGCAAAATCAAACGCAAATTGAAAAGCTTTGCGAAATTCGCGCGCCGCGCCGAGGACGGCATCATTGTGGTCACACCGATTGTCACGCCGTTTTATTCGAGTCGCATCGGACGGGCAGTGAATCGGTTTTTACTCATTGCCCAATTTAAATTGCTGAGCGTGGCTTTCAATTTAAGAAATCCGATTCTCTGGATTGCCATTCCGACAGCCCGCGAAATCATCGGGCGGTTGCATGAGAGCGCCTTGATTTATCAGGTCTCGGATAAATACGACGCCAATCAAATGGATCACGCGACGGCGGCAACGATTATTTCTCACATGCACAGCGAACTGCTGGAACGCGCCGATTTGATTTACTATTCGGGGCGCAAACTGTTTGAAGAAGAGTTGACCGCGCGTCCCGAAATTCAAGCGAAAGCCAAACTCCTCGAACAGGCAGTCGATTTCGAGCATTTCGCATCGGCAACCGCCGAGTCACAAATTATCCCTGATGATGTAAAAGATATTCCGCATCCGCGACTCGGTTATTTCGGCGCGATTGAATCGTGGTTACTTGACCAGAAAATGATTCGCCGGATTTGCGAACTGCGCCCCGACTGGCACTGGGTGTTGCTGGGACTGAAAGCCGCAAGACTCGATATTGAAGATTTACCCAATGTGCATTATCTGGGGGCAAAACCTTACGCCCAGATGCCGCGCTATGCCGCAAGTTTCGATGTCTGTGTTTTGCCGTGGGTGACCGATAATCAATTCGTGAGTTACGGCAGCGCCATCAAGGTGCGCGAATATCTGGCAACCGGAAAACCGGTGGTGATGACGCCGCTTTACGAATATGAGTCCTGGGATGCTATACTGCGCATTTCTCGCAGCACGGAGGATTTCATCGCCAAGGTCGAAGATGCGTTAATGAATGACGATGAAGAGAAAAGCCGGGCGCGGCAGGCAGCGGTGAAGGAATCAACCTGGGACGCCCGCACGGAAATGGTCAGCCGCGATATTGAAAAGATTCTTTTGTAGCATCAATCAGGATAAAGATTGAATCGGACAGAAATTATCGTCCATAATAGACACCATCATGATGAGTACCCTTGAGATAAAAGTGGATTTACCTTCTAACATATCTGTCGAAGAGGCGAAATTGTTACTTGCCATCAAGCTATTCGAGTTAGGCAAAGCCACTATGGGACAAGCAGCAAAGCTGGCGGGTTTATCCAAGCGCACATTTATGGAAATGCTCGGTCGCTATCAAGTGCCGGTGTTCAATTACTCGCCTGATGAATTGCGACAGGAGCTTGGTTTGTGAAAGAACCGGTTGTGAGTGATAGCGCTTGTTTAATCGGTCTGGAGCGCATTGGGCAGCTTGACCTATTGCCGACGCTGTTTACTCCTATCTTTATTCCACCCGCAGTAAATAGCGAATTTGGCATTTCATTAAATTGGTTAACTATCGAAGCACCTGCGGATCAACTCCTGGTTGATGCTTTAAAAATTCTGGTTGATGATGGCGAAGCCGAAGCCATCGCTTTGGCAAAAGAACAGGGATGCAAAGTTATTTTGGATGATAAGCAGGCAAGGGCTGTCGCAAACCGATTAGGGCTTTCGATAATTGGAACCATTGGTATTTTGGTTCAAACGAGATTAAACGGAACCATCGCGCAGCTTAAACCGCTTCTTGATGATTTGGACAGCCAAGGGTTTTACATCAGCCGCGCTTTACGTGAAGAAGCCTTGCGTATCGTTGGTGAAAAGTAGTTACGAATTCGCCTGTTTTGCCTTTTTTTTCAATCCGTTTTTATTTTTATTTAATGGAGCCTCTTGATGAATCGCACGAAAATTTTCATTGGTATTTTTTTGCTCACGCTTTCCGTCCTGGTTTTGGAATTGTCGCTGACCCGCTTGTTTTCGGCGACCATGTTTTATCATTTCGCATTTATGGCGATCTCTCTTGCGCTTTTCGGGTCGGGCGCAAGCGGCGTGTTCATCTACATCATTCAAAATAAACTGAGTAAAGAAAAGACCGGCTTCTGGTTGAGCGTTTCGTCGATGCTTTTTGCATTAAGTGTGCTGTTTGCGCTCTATATCATTTTTGAAAATGCGCTGACCTTTGAAACCGGCTCGGAAAATTATTATCGCCTGGCGCGCATTTATGGAGCTACCTCGCTGCCGTTTTTCTTTGCCGGTTGTGCGGTGACGCTGGCAATCATGCGACTTGCGGAAGACATTTCGCGTTTGTATTTGTTCGATCTGGCGGGCGCGGCGCTTGGTTGTTTGTTGCTCATCCCGGTGCTCAATGCCATCGGCGCAATCAACACAGTGCTCGGCGTTGCGGCGCTTGGCGCAGTGAGCGCCACGCTTTTCAGCCGGTCAACCGCAGGGCATCGCCTCGCCTTCGGGCTGTCGATTTTGCTGGCAGTGACGCTTGCCGGACTTGTCATTTACAACACCTCGACCAAAGCGATTGACATACGCAAATCCAAAGGATTTGAAGAAACCAAGGTCTTATTCTCCAAATGGAATTCGTTTTCGCGCATTACGGTTGAAGGCGATATGAATGAGCATATCGAAATCAAAATCGATGCCGACGCGGCAACCGGCATTGTTTACGACGGCGGCAATACTGACCGTCATCAGAATGAACGAAACGGCATTCATTCACTGGCTTATCATTTGAAAAATGCCAATGCCAATGTGGCAATCATCGGGCCAGGTGGCGGATTCGATGTGGCGACGGCTTTGGTATTTGATGCCCGTCACATTACTGCCGTGGAAATCAATCCGATTATTGCGCGCGATGTGATGTCTTCGGAACCCTTTAAAACTTATAACGGTGGCATCTATCAACAACCGAAAGTGCAGCTTGAAGTTGACGAAGGGCGTTCGTTCATTCGCCGTTCGTCAGACCGTTATGATGTGTTGCAGGCGACGATGGTCGATACCTGGGCGGCTACCGCAGCAGGCGCATTTTCGCTCACGGAAAACAATCTTTACACCGTCGAAGCCTTCAAAGATTACGCCAATCACTTGACCGAAGACGGAGTGTTCACCATGACACGCTGGTATTTTGAACCGCCCGACCAGTTGCTCAGATTGCTGTCGCTGACGCGCGTGATGATGCAGGATTTAAACATTCAAAATCCCGAACGCCATGTGATGCTGGTGCGCGATGTCAGCACCAATTATGATCGCACCCCGGCAACCTTTCTTTTTAAAAAGAGCGAATTCACTGATGATGAAGTGCGCGTCATCGAAAAGCTTGCGGCAGAGCGGCAGTTTCAACTGCTTTATACGCCGCTCACCCAGCCTGACAATGTGTTTACGCAGATGATGAAAGCCGCAGACCCGGCGACGGTTTGGAACGCTTTTGAAACCAATGTGCATCCGACTCATGACAACAACCCGTTTTTCTTCAATTCGCTGCGCCCGTCAAATCTCGGTCGCGCCTTGACTGGCGTCGGTGAATGGCAGAAAACCAACCTCGGCACCTTCGTATTATTCGTCTTGTTTGGCATCACTACGGTGTTGGTGGTGTTATTTATACTGGTGCCGCTGATCCTGGTGAGAAAACGCGCAACCGGCGGTCAGGCGAACGGGCGACTGGCATTTCTCTTTTATTTCGCCGGTCTGGGCGCGGGGTTCATCATTGTTGAAGTGGCGATGATTCAAAAATTCATTCTGTTTTTAGGGCATCCGGTCTATTCGCTGGCGGTGATTCTGTTTTCGCTTTTGACCTTCAGCGCCCTGGGGAGTTTTATAACCGGACGATTCGCGCAGGCGAATTTGCAAGCGATTTTGATGAAAGTGATTCTGGCGTTGGTGGCGCTGGTAGTCATTTATATTCTGGTGTTGCCGCCGATTTTTTACGGCTTGGTATGGTTGCCGCATCCGGCGCGTATCATTATTGCAATTGCGTTGATGGCGCCGCTCGCACTGGTGATGGGAATGCCGATGCCGATTGGCATACGTTTGCTTGCGAAACATTCGCCGGAAATCATTCCCTGGGCATGGGGCGTCAATGGCGCAACCTCGGTGATGGGTTCGGTAGCGGCGCTGGTGATTGCGATTTTGACGGGCTTCAATCAAGCGTTGATTGTTGGCGCATTGATTTATCTGCTGGCGCTGGTGTTCATCAAGCGCCCAAGGTTAGCCAGTGAACCGGCGCTGATAGAAGAAAACATCGTTCAGGAACCACTGGGAGCTAAAGTATAAACGATTTGTAAAAGGCTACTAAACGGTTAGAGATGAATGTTGAACCAACTCTCGGTCACTAAAACCGCGATGAATCAGCAATTTCTCTCTAATCGTTTATCTTTCTTTCGAGCAATCCATTTCAGAAATTACCTTTCAGATTATCCGCTTGACTCAGATTACGGTTGTAGATAACATTCGCGGCGTTTAAATTCTGTTTCTTACTTAACGGAACTCAGCGGGGGGGACTATAAACTGAGCGGGGCGGGCAGACTTGCGTAAATTATCCTCATCTTTTTCGGATAATCAAAATTTCGAGAAACTGCTGGTGTGGCTCCACCCGGAACGTGAACGCGCGGGCATCAAGTATGAAGAGATTCGCTTTGGCTTAATCAAAATTTTCACGCGACGCGGTTGTCTGATTTCCGAAGAGTTAGCCGATGAAACCATAGACCGCGTCTGCCGCAAAGTCCACGACATCGCTGACAATTATGTGGGCGACCCGGCGCTCTATTTTTACGGGGTGGCGAAAAATGTCTTGCACGAATATCACAAGAAAAAGGTTGACCCCGAACCCTTACCACCTCAACTGCCGGATGATAACGATGAGGAATATCGTTCATATCAGGAAAAGCATTGGGAATGTCTGGAGCATTGCCTGAATGAATTGAGCAATGAAGACCGCCGCTTGATCATTCATTATTTTCAAGATAATCATCGCGCCAAAATTGATCATCGGCGCGAGATTGCCGATTCCTTAAATATTTCACTCAATCATTTACGGGTAAAAATTCATCGCCTGAAAACGGAATTGCAAACCTGCATATTCGGCTGTCTAAAGAACCTGACAGCATAGCATTTGTAATATTTTATTAACCGAAACCATAACCGGATGAAAAGGCTTGAGCTATCACTTTGAGTTTGAGGAAGTGTAAATGGAAGAGCGTAAGGAGCAAGCTTTAATCAGACAATACTTGCTTGGCGAGTTACCGGAAGACGAGCGCGAACGGGTCGAGCAACGCCTGCTCACCGATAAAGAATTTTTTGACGAAGTGGAACTCACCGAAGACGATTTGATTGAGGAATACGTCCGTGAAACGTTGACCGCAGACGAACGTGAAAAATTCGCGCGCGCTTTTTTGAACACGCCCGAAGGTCGCGCGCAAGTCACTCTGGTGATGAATTTGCGGAAGTTCGCGGCAGATGAACTTGCGCCGGTCACAGATGATGAACCGCTGCCCGACTCACAAAAAAAAGAGCCGGTCATCATCCCGTCAACCCTACGGGTCAATTGGTGGAGAAGGGCGGCGACCAGTAATTATCTGCGCGCTGCGGCGTTATTGATTTTCGCGTTTGGCATCACGTTTCTGGTATGGCGCAGCTATTTTTATCAATCGGATGTCGATAAAGGACTGGTGGCATTAAAAGAGGCATATCGCGGACAGCGACCGCTCGAAGCGCGCATTTCGGCATTGGATGAATACGCTCCGAAAATCACCACCCGAGGCGCGCAAGACGCCGTCACCGACAAACAGAAACTCGAAGCGGCAGAGATCACCTTGCGGCAAGCGGCAATCAACGAGCAGAGCGCCCCCGCCTATCACGCGCTCGGCGAGTATTACTTAGCGACCGGAGATTTCGAGAAAGCGATTGAGAATTTCGAGAAAGCCTTAACGAAAAGCCCCAACGACGCCAAAATCCACAGCGATCTCGGCGCGGCATATTTGGAAACGGGTAAACTGAGCAAAAGGCAAGAACGCGAGAAAAAGATTGAAACGGCGCAAAGCGGTCTGGCATTTGGAAAAAGTTTCGAGCATCTTCAAAAAGCTCTCGAACTGGATGGCTCTCTGCTGACTGCCCTTTTCAACCTGGCGATTCTCAGGCAAGAGATGGATATGTCTGAAGCCTCTCAAGAAGAGGCTTGGCAAAAGTATCTCGAAAAAGACCGGGCATCGAAATGGGCAAGCGAAGCGCAAGAGAGAATTGAAGAAATCCAAAATAAACGTAAACAAAATTCCAGGAGCGAGGAAGAATTATTTCAAAATTTTCTCATCGCTTACCAAATTCAAGATAACCCCGCCATTTGGGATTTGATTCGTCAAAATTATGAGGTTACCGGCGGCAAGATTGAGCATCAGTTAATTACCGGATACTTCAACCTTTGCCTGGAAAATCAGGAAGACCGGGCTGAGGAACGACTTGAAGCGTTGTCATACCTCGGTCAATTGCTCAAACAAAAAACCGGGGATTGTTTCATCTATGACTTAGCAAATTTCTATCAATCTTCTAGCCATATAAAAAAAAGGGAAATCGCCCAAGCCTATGAGATTTTAAAGCGCGGGCAACAGCATATCCTGAACGAGAGAATAGAAGAAGCCATAGAAGATTACCGAAGCGGTAGAGCAATCATGCAAAATGGCGGAGACCGCCCCGACGAAGTTTTGGTTGATTATCTGTTAGGGCATGCTTATTTATTAAAGTCTGATCCGGCTTGGGCGTTTTCCACATTTGAACAGGCATTAAAAACCTGCGTGGCAAAAAAGTACAAGTGGTTCACCTCGCAAATTCTTCAGGGCATCGCCATTGCCCATATGTCCTTTTGGGATTACTCTAAAGCCATTTACAAAAGTAATGCGGCTTTAACCCTGGCAGAAGAGTTAGAAAATCCCGATGCTCAGGCAAAAGCTTTACACCAATTAGGGTCTGAATTTTTTTACCTGAAAGATTATTCCAGGTCATTAAATTTTTATCTTCGTAACCTTCAACTGCTGAATGCCTTTCCAGCCGCACCCAGACAAAAATGGCGAGCTTATATTTCCATTGCGCAACCGCTTGGTAAACTGGGATTACACACCTCGGCTATCGAATATCAGAAACAGGCGCTACAGATTGCCCGGGACTTGAACGCGCCGTTATTCATCTGGCGTTCCTATGCCCTGCTGGGGGCGACTTATGCTGATCAAGGTGATTTCCAGGAAGCCCTGAATAATGTGGAGAAAGCCATTGAACTGGGCAAATCGCTTCCTGATGAACGAGCTTCCCAAAACGCTCTTGCCCAATCATTTCTACAACGCGCTAACTTATATAAACTAAAAAAAGAGTACAACGCGGCTATCCAGGATTATGATCAAGCCATTGAGCTTTATGAGTCACTGGGTTTCAAAGCTTTTGATTACTCCGCTTTCTCCGGGAAACTGTTATCGTGCATCGCGCAAGGGGAATGTTCATCTTTTGATAAAACTTTAGAAACCACACTAAACATTTTTGATCGCCACCGTTCAACCATCCGGGAGCAGAATAATCGCGATTCTTTTTTCGAGAGCGAGCAGGCAGTATTTGATGCCGCCATCGATCATGAATTTTCAATAAAGGGGAATCCTCAAAGAGCCTTTGAATATTCAGAAAAATGCCGGGCAAGGTCGTTACTGGATTTAGCCAGTACCAGTTCTCTCAAAACCGCTCCCTTAACCAGTTCCGAGTCAGAGATGGATTTTCCTGTGCAACCGATGGGGTTGGGAGAAATCCAGGCGCAATTGCCTCAAGAAGCACAAATCGTTCAGTACCAGGTCATGGACAGCGGTTTGATTGTTTGGGTTCTCTCCAGAGATAATTTTTCAAGCCAAAAATCGCCAATCGATATTAACGCTTTAAACCACGACATCGCCGGTTATCTTGATTTAATAAAAAAATCGCCTCAAGGAAATCGCCTTGAACTCAAACAAAGCTCTGAGGAACTCTATAAAATTCTCATCGAACCCATTGAGGGGTGGTTGGATAAAAACAAGCAGTTGTGTATTGTCCCCGATAAAATTCTTAATCGTATTCCTTTTGCCGCTCTCTTCTCTGAACCATCACAAAAATATTTACTCGAAGAATTCAAACTCTGTGTAGCGCCAAGCTCGACGCTTTTCATTCTCAGTTCGATAGCGGCACTGGAAAAGCAAGGGGTCAAAAACGAACGCTTACTGAGCGTTGGCAACCCGGCTTTTGATCACCAGCGTTTTCCTGACCTGGAGGATTTACCATCAGCCGGTACAGAAGCAGAAAACATAAAACGTTTCTACGCTCCCGATTCGTCCTGTTTGGTTGGCAAACGGGCGATAAAAAAACCGATTGAACGTGAGATGGCGAGAGTTGACATCATTCATTTAGCCCTGCATTCCATTATCCATGAAAAGTCCCCGCTATTATCTAAGCTATTACTGACAAGTCCATCATCTTCTTCCCCTCTATCAGAGGACGCAACCAGCGAATTGACTTGCGGTGAAATCTACAACTTGAATCTCAAGCGCCCAAGACTGGTTATCTTATCTGCCTGTAGTACCGCCGTAGAAGGATACTACGGAGCAGGAATGCTTGGTATTGCGCGCCCTTTTATAGCCAAAAGCATTCCGCTGGTCGTAGCCAGCCTCTGGGCGGTGGATTCGCCTACGACCAAAGATTTAATGATCGCTTTTCATCAATATCGTAAGAAAAACGGCATGTCCACAGTAGCCGCATTAAGGCAAGCGCAATTGGATATTCTGCAAGCGCCGGATGAGAGAATTCATTCACCTTATTACTGGGCAGCATTTGTAACCATCGGCGGATGCGCCGGTTTTTGATTACCACGGGCGCAAGCTGCATACCCATCATTACTTTAAATGCGAATTTGCAAAGGAGACCCTCATGCCCACAAATATCTTGCCACATTGCCCGAAAATCCGAGTCATTGCCAGCGGTATGTTCATCAGTAATATCGTGGACGGCAGTTCACAAGCGGACATCGGTTTGCTGCGTAACGCTCCCAATCACCGCATGAACATTACCTTGAAAATCAGGAATGATAAAGACCCGGAAAAAAATCAGCTTATCGAAATCAGCCCCGATTACCATCAGGACTTTTCAATTCTGGTAAACCGGGTTACTCAACCGGGGATACAGGTATACCGCTCCGACTCCCTCTCTCAACAGCCCTTTAACCGAAGAACGCTGCCTGATTTAAACAATGTCACGTCATCTGATCGTCCGGATATGGATTTCGGTTGGGTCGTTGATTTGGATGATCTACTGGGGCGCAAATGTTCGGCGCACCTCGATCCGACTGAATTAGCGCCGACGATCTACTTCAATAAAGGAATTTTTTATACGGGGAGTGTCAGCCTTGGCAGAGCCTTCAGCGTTCAAGGCGGACAAATCGACTTATTCGGACATATGGCGCATACCCTTGCCATTGACATCGAACTTGAACATGGCGTTAAAGCGATTTTTAAGAATGGCTCGAATGTTCTTTATGAATTTCAGGCATCAGACCCGCTGAACTATTTGATTGAAATTGATCGGGATTGCATCCCCGATGACATCTGCCACAGCGATTTCAAGTTACTTTACCATGCCTTATCGTTAGGTCTGGATGAAGACCACAAAGTTGATTTACAACCTGACCCCGAGACCGATACGGCAAGCGTCTCCGAAGGCGATCCGTTGATTCCCTGTATGGGAGGCAACCGAGCGCCTTGACCCGGAACCAGAAATTTTCTGTGTCAACACCCGTTTTAAGTAGACCATTAAAAAAATGGGGGCAATAGCCCGGTTGGTAGCCCCCGCGCCTCCCCAACCAATTTGCATACAGCGACAGCGTATCAGTAATTTTGGAAAAGTGAGGACTGTTATATGTCAAAGAAAACCGAAGAAGAATTATTAGAATTTATCGAGCGAAACGCGGTTAAATACCTCGATTTGCCTAATGTGACGTCGGTCGGAGTCGCATACAAAATCAAAGACCTCCAGCTTACAGATGAACTGGCGATACGGTTTACCGTAAAAAATAAATTATCTATTGAAAGGCTGGAAGCTGAGGGCATGCAACCTTTGCCTTCCGCATTCATTGACCAGGATGATGTTGCGATTCCTACGGATGTCGTTGCGCGTTCATATCGCCTCTCCCATAAAATCCTCAATGAAGCAACTTTGCCGGAACCTTTACCTACCCTCGCAGCCGCTGAACCCTCGCGCCGGTCGCGTTTCAGCACCTTACGCCCTGGTATCAGCGTCGGCAACATCAGTTTGTCGCTTTCAGGAACCATCGGTGCCATTGTTTATGATGCGTTAAACGGCACGCCTTACCTTTTGAGCAACTGGCATATACTTTGTGGTGAACAGGGAAAAGCCGGGAATAAAATCGTTCAGCCAAGTAAAAACGACTCTAACCAGGTGTTTTCAAACCTTACCGGCAAGTTAATTAGAAGCCATTTAGGAATAGAGGGAGACTGTGCGATAGCCAGCATTTCCGAACGCGGCATCAACGAAAATATTTTGGGATTAAACATCACTCCCCGGCGTATCGCGATTCCAAATCTGAACGACAAGGTAGTGAAATCAGGCAGAACAACCGCAGTGACCTATGGAATCGTGAATTGTCTGGGGATATTTAAAAATAATTATCAGGGGAGTTTGGGTGAACGCCAGGTAGCCGGGTTTGAAATTCGCCCCAACCCTGACAAAAAACCTTTAACGGGAGAAATCAGCGGTAGTGGGGATTCCGGCAGTCTCTGGTTGATTGACACCGACACGGATGAGAAAAATGTAGCGGTGGGGTTGCATTTTGCAGGGGAAGCCGCACACAATCCGGCGGAACACGCGCTTGCCTGCAACATCGATAGCGTTTTTCAGATGCTGCAAATATCATTTGTCAACCCCCTTATTCCCTTTTTAAACCGTCACTGATTGTTAAGCTGACCGTGGCTTTGACCGGAGGCGATTAAAAGCGCCCCTTCGCGCGGTGCTGAGCGATTCTCTAGCTCTGTATTCGCGCCGTCAGGTGCGGCTCGCTTTTAGCGCGGTTTGCGATTGAGCTTATTTTGAATCGGTTGAGGAAGCGGTCTTTGACTGCGCTTCAACCAACGACGCGGTCAAAGACCGCTTCCTCAACCCCAGTAAATCGTTTTGCAAGCTGCAATAAATGCCCTTATTTTAAGCTACCTTTTATTTTCAGAATTTCGCCCCTGATAAGCTTTTAGCAGATAATCTCCGACGCGCTGGCAGGGTTGAAAATCAAGGGTGACGTTTAACGCTTCGGCAACTTTGCGCAAAGTTTTACGAGACTCAGCATCCCACCGCAAGGGGCGCAAGGTGTCGTCGTTCATCTCTTCTTCGGAAACCGCTTGAGCGATGACGAAATATTTTCCCGGCGCGAGATTATTTAAAGAAAATGTCGCGTCGCGTTGCATCTCGGTTTCGTAATAACGCAGCGCATCATCGGCGCTTTCCGGTTCTGCCGGAACCAACACCACGCGCAGGCGATTAGGCAATTGCTCGCCTTCTTTTGCAACCGTGACTCGCCCTTTGAGTCCGGCTGCGCCTTCGGATGCAGTGATGGTGACGCCTTCGAGCCTTTCGCCTAATTTCATCATCATGCCCTCGCGCGCCGCATCTTTGAACTGGGTTAATTCGGTCTTTGGTTGATTGCCTGTGGACTCTTTCGATGGATTATTCGACGGCTGTTTTGCTTGGGCGTTTGTCGGCTCCTTCGTTGAAATCCCCCCTGACGTTGGTTGAGCCATTGGTTCTTTAGATTCGCGGCTGGCTGAATTTGCAGGCATTGTAATTGAGCGAATGAACCAATCTTCCGTGGGCAATTTGATGTCGAGATGATAACGTCCGCCATCAATAATCAATAATCGAAAATCGCCTTTTTCATTGGGCACGCCATCGGTCGTAAACATCGCAAACAGCGCCGCAATCGGCATCGTCGGTTCCGGGCGGTCTTTGCCTTTTACGTCCAGTTGACTGAGCAAGACCACTTCTTCAACCGAAGATGCGCGTTTCGCCGGACAGATGCTTTTACCATCAACCGATTTCAAATTCTCTAAAACGAATTTGCCGGAAATCGAACCGAGCCGCATCAGCGTCAGTTCAACGCCGGTCACATCCGCGCCGCGCACCGTGACTTTACGCGGCGGCGCAACCAGCGTTTCATCGGTTGCGAGATTCAGTTTGCGTTCATCGCCGCCCATGGCGCTCACATAATAGTCGCCATCCGACACGCTGCCCAAAGCAAACGAAGGCTTTTCCCCATCGCCGATTCCGAAAATCGCCCCGCCAAGTGACATCGCTTCGATGGTGCCGGTCGCGGCATTGGTCAGCGTCACAAAAGCCACGCCCTGATTATCAAATCCCGAAAGCGTGCCGCTGACGAGGTGCCCGCGATTGTCGCGATATTGAATGTTGATGCCGCCGATTTCCTGCCCACTTTGCAACGTAATCGGCGTCGCGGTGTCGCGTGTGCCCGTCGGATAGTAAGTCGGCGAATCCGCATCATAAGCGCCAAGTGAAAAACTCAATACGCCTTTACCGCCCGCCGCCACAACATAAATGCCCGGTTCCAACCCGTAGATACGATAGACGCCACGGTCATCAGTCTTCCAGCTTCTGCCAATCGTCATTTCATCTACGGGTGCGCTACGGCTGGCGCGACCATCCACCTCTTTAATTTTCATGGCGCGAACCTGAACGCCAATCAGCGGTTCTCCGTAAAGCGTCGTCACCATTCCGGTAATCACCCCGCCTTTGATTAACCGGAGCGTCGCCTCATCGCCGATGTGAAAATATTTCGGTTTACCATTTTCTTGCGTAACTCCCGGCGCGACGACATAGCCCGGCGCATAAACTTTAAGGGCGTAAGAACCGGTATTGAGTTCGTCAAACGCGAAACGTCCGTCTTCGCCGGTGGTTGCGGTGCGCATGCCGGCATTAACAGGTCGTTTTTGCTGGCTCATCACCCCTGCCGGAGCCGCCAGCACCATCGCATCATCGACGGGTCTGCCGCTCTCATCAATCACCCGTCCGGTGAGCGCGCGCCCGACAACATTTTTCGGCGCGGCTTTTTCAGCAGCCGGTTTAGTTGGCGTTTTGCGCGGTCGTTGCGCGTTGGCAATCAGGATTGTAGAAAAAATAATGATGACAATCATCCAGCGTTTCATGGTCGCTCCTTTATGATTCAAATTTAAAACTTTAAATTAGTTGTCTTGATTTTTAGCTTTTAAATCCCAAACGATTTCCATTTCCAATTCTTGCCCGATGCTTAAACTCACATTTTGTGGTGCGCTGTATTTGGCTTTCTCTGAGGGATTGGCGGTTTGTGTACTCACCCCCAATTCGTAATCCCCCGCAATCAAATACTCGATGATGAAGCGACCGTTTGCGTCAACTTCAACACTGGTATTGTTTTTCGCGTTATAGGGGTAATCCGATTCTCCATTGATCAGCCGGTAAAATGAAACGTCCAGAGATGTACCCGCAGGCAATGTTCCGCCAATGATTTTCACCTGTCCGCGTATCTTGCAGGTTCTTGGGGCTACATACAAGCGCACATCGTTGATTGCTTCTCCCCTGCTTAGCTTTAGTTCTTTATTCGCGCCTGTGCGTTCTACTTTAGTAATCCAGAATCCGGGTAACCCTGAATAAACCATTGGGCGAATATAGGCACTACCCGGCATTAACCCACGAAAAATAAAGTTGCCATCCGCACCGATTCTCGCTACCGAATCGGTGGAATTTTTTAGTAAGCTACCACTTCCTTCATCACGCGAAACTGCGGATATGGTTGCCTGCGAAAGCTTTTCCATATACATCGGATCACTTGAGCCATCAATGAATGCCTGCCCACTAATGGTTACGGCTTGATGCAAACGAATCTCGATATTTTCGACGTTTGCGTCTTTGAGATTAAATTCCGCTTTTTCGGAATAATAATCTTTGGCTTCATCGCTTGGGTTTACAGCTTCAAGCATATAGTTGTTGTTTCTTACGCCCTGAATTTTAAATTCACCTTGAGCATTCGCTGAAATACTTAACGGGTTAAATGAAGTACCAAACGATGAATACTTCACGACCGCATGCGGGACGGGTTTGCCGGTTTCGGCATCAATCACTCGCCCGCTAATCGCGTAAGTGGATGGAACAGCTTCAACTTTAATATCCACTCCCTGAACCTCATTGGCATCGGTAATTTCTACCTCTTTGGCTGCTGAAGCGTCAGCCACTCCGGGATAGTAGGTTTGCCTTGCGCGCTTGCCTCTTTGAACGGATTGTCCAGGAAATGTGCTGTCGCCACCAACAGCAATTTTATAGCGTCCATTTGCCAGACCATAAATACGATAGATACCTCGGTCATCAGTCAGGAAACTTTCAATTCCCCCAGTGACTCTTCTTTGATATGGCTCTTTATCTGAACCTCTTTGACGAATGGCATTAACAACTTCTCCGATAACCGGTTTCCCATCTGCATCAATCACCCGCCCGGTAATCACCCCTCCGCGAATCAAAGCAAAATTAATATTTTCAATCACGTCGTCTTTGCCAACCGTAAAAGTCTTGTCAATCGATTCATTGTCCTGCCCTACAACGTAAAGCATGGTCGGCGCATGCACAGACAGTTTGTAACGCCCCGCTTCAATTCCGTTAAACCGAAAGGTTCCGTCATCATTCGTACTCACTTTAGGAAAAGGAACTCCTTTAGCGACGAACTGGCGAAATGCCCGAATATCGGAATCGTCAGGTAGCGCAACGACAATAATGCCTTGAGCGGGTTTGCCATCGATTGTTACACGACCGGATATCACACCTTTGTGGGTGGGAGGATGTTCTGACAAAGTTTGCGAAAATACATAGGACGCTGCACAAAACATCACAGCAACCAGAAGAGGAAAATGTTTCAGATGATTCATATTTATCTATGTCCGAATGGTTGTTGGTGATTAACAGATAGCTTCGCTTTGTTTTCGACTCAATTGCTCACATCCAGAGACAATTCAACATCGAGGGTTTGGCCTTCGACGAGGTTGATGAGCTGTTTGCTCTCGCGCCGTTTTAAATCGCCCTCTTTTTCATCGCCACCCATTGTCGCGATGACCACCAATTCGTATTGCCCTGGCGTTAAGCCTTCCAGCTTAAAAGTGCCATCTTTGTTGACCATCGTATTGCTGCTGCGGGCATCAAATCCGTCATCATCGTCTTCACCATCCTTTGCGCCGGGCTTGCGAACAACGGCATAGATATAAGTTCCTGCGGGTGGCGTGCCGCCTTGAAAATGGACTTTACCGTTGATGGTGCAGTTTGCCATAGCGACAACGATGCGCACATCGTTAATCACATCGCCGCGCCTCAAATCAAATCCGGCGGTAATGTCTACGCCGCTACGCTCGACCCGTTTCAGCGCATATCCGCCTGAACCTTCCGACAACTTGATCACACCGATGCGCGCTTTGCCGGGTCTTAATCCTTTTAAGATGAAACTGCCGTCCGCCTTAATGTCGGAACTGGCATGGGTATAGAGCATCCCTTCCTGGCGTTCGCCCTGCCGGTCTTCCCAACTGGTCGCGGAAACGTATTGTCCGGCAAGCCCGACAGTGACGTTGGCGCTGCCTGCGCCCTCAACGACCACTGTGCCGCTCACCGTCAATCCTCTATAGAGTTTGATTTCCAGATTGGTGAAGTTTGCGTCTTTAACTGCAAACCTTGTCGCATCGCCATAAAATTCGCGGTCTTCCATTAATTCCGCTGCAATCATCGCCGAATAGTCGCCGCTCGTCAGCCCTTCAATGGTGAATTGCCCGCGCGCATTTGTCGGCGCGCTTTTGCCTTGCGAACGGGCTTCGGCATTGATTGCAGTGCAGCGAATGACTATGCCCGGAATCGCTTTGCCGGTTTCCGCATCAATCACCCGTCCGGCAACCATATAAGCTTTTGCCGGTGCGCCGATTTTAATATCGATGTTGGGAACTTCGCCGCTGCCACGAACTTCAACGATGCCGCTGGTCGCTTCATCTGTGGTGCCCGGATAGTAGGTCGTCTGGTGGCGGTTGCGTCTTTCGGCAAAGCGTTCGGTAAAAATCGAACCGCCACCATTAAACGCCACAGCGATTTTGTAGCGACCATCCGGCACCCCGAAAATGCGATAGACGCCCCGGTCATCGGTCATGAATTGTTCGCCAAACATCTCTGCGCCGAATGAAAGCGCGTACTCATTTTTGCCATCAAATTCTTTTTGCGACACCAGACGCACGACTTCACCAATCACCGGACGACCATCCATAAATGTCACTCTGCCGGTAATGACGCCGCCGCGCGTGATGGAAAATTCGAGATTATCAACGGTTTCACCTTCGCCGAGTTTCAATTCCTTTCGCGCGCTGTCGTTGGTTTCGGTTTTAAATTTAGCGGCGATGGCTTCGGGGCTTTCCTCGTCATCATCTTCGTCTTCGTCTTCGTCATTTTTTTTAGCATTGGCAATTTTTTTCTCATCATCACCTTTTGCCGGAGGCGGCGGATTCGTGGTTTTAGTGCCAATCATCGCAGGGGCAAAGACGCGAACTTCATACTTGCCGGACTTCATTCCCGAAAAGCGAAATTGCCCGTTGGTATCGGTTACCGATTTGAAAACGAAATCGCCGCCATTGCCAAATAAAATTTGCGACATCATCTTGCCGAACAGTTGTTCGTCTTGTTTACCATCGCCTTCATAAAACGCCATCACCTGAACGCCACGCGCCGGAACCCCGTTGACGGTTACACGTCCGGCAATCACGCCTGTGCCGCTGTCTTGCGAAAGCGTTTGTCGAGGCTGAGCAAGCATCGTCACGAGGCTCAAAGAGATGACCAGAAAAATACGTTTTACCATCGGCATAAATCCTCCAACATGAATTCAACCACCATTCTCTCGCTCATTAAATTAAACCGCTAATGTTTCATTCATTGAAATCAATTTTTGATTTTTTACAGCTTTTTCGTTGCCGGTTTGGGCGGCGTATAGCGCAACCCATAATCCGCAAGGCGCTGGCACGTTTGCAATTCAACTACGATATTTGCGGCTTCGGCTTCTTTGCGCAACTGATTGCGCCCGTCTATGTCCCAATACAGCGGACGCGGCGCGTTATCCGTCAACTCATCATCGCTCGCAATGCGCGTGACTATCCAGTATTTGCCGGGCGCAAGGTTTGTCAAAGAAAATTTTCCGTCGCTTTGCACCTGAGCTTGAACGAAACGCAGTGCGTCGTTTGCGCGTTCGCGTTCCGCAGGCACCAGATAGACCCGCAGGTTCGCTGGCAGCGCGTCGCGCTCTGAGGGAGCACTCACTTTACCGCTCAGGCTTGCCGCGCCTTCGTTGATGGTGATGGTCAAATCGCTGATGCGCTCACCGGCTTTCAGATTCAAGCCTCTGGTTGCAACATCGCTTAGTTGAGCATTTCGCGAAGCGGGTTGGTTGGGTTTCGCAGTCTTAGGGAAACCGATGGATTTTACATACCAGGTATCGCTCGGTAAATTCGCCGACAAACGATAGCGTCCGGCTTCAAACCGATAGAGCGTGAATTCCCCCTTTTCATCGCCGGAAAATTGCGAAGGTGGATTAAATGGCAGTTGCGGCGTTTCGGCTTGGTCATCGCGACGAATAAAAATCAGCGCCTCTTCCAGAGATGTGTCTTTGGCAGGCTCACATTTTTTCTTTGCCGCTTCATCTGTAAGCGGTTCAAAAATGATGCGACCTGAAATCGAAGCGAGCGGCGCAAGCGCCAGTTCAACACCGGTCACATCGCCGCCTTTAACTACGATGCGTTTTGCCGCTGATGCCATCGTATTCTTTTCATCATTGAATGGAACATACATGGCTTTGACGAGATATTCGCCGTCGCTTATACCGAAAAAGCTGAAACTGCGACTACTGTCCGAGCGCGTACTGGCAGAGGCGGTGGCTTCCTGAACGCCGGTGATGGCGTTTATCAGCATCACTCCGATGGCATAATTGGGAGCGAGATTGGGATGATTGGCAACGCTGCCGCTGATGACCTTGCCTTTTTCGCCGCGATAGGCAATGTCGATGCTCGATACTTCCTGCCCCCTGGTCACCAGAATTTCATTCGCGGTGTCGCGGGTCGATGACGGATGATAAGTGGGAATGTCTTCGGAATATTTGTCATAACCGCCGCTATAAAAACCGTTGCCGCCCGCCATAACGATATAAGTTCCCGATTCCAGTCCGTACAAACGATAGATGCCCCGGTCATCGGTCAGGCGTTCAACTCTGATATTGGCAGAACGAATCGCTTTGCCTTCGGCATCTTTGACGCGGATGGCGCGCACTGAAACATTGATGACCGGTTCGCCCGTTGCACTCTTGACCATGCCGGTTATCACGCCGCCCTTGGTCATCGTAAAGGTCACGCTGTCGCCGAGGCGATAAACTGTCACTTCGTTTCTCTGATTGGCAAGGATATAACCCGGCGCGAAAGGCGAAACCTGATAGGTTGCTGCCGATAAATCATCGGCTTGAAATCTGCCCTCTTCGTCGGTGCCGAGATTGCGTTGATTCATTTGCGCGCGGTTTCCCATTGCCGAAACTGTCACCGCAATGTGCGCGAGCGGTTGTCCGCTGTCACTGACTACGCGCCCGGAGATTGAACCGCGCCGGGCTTGCGACTGGCGTTGCTCTGCGGCAGCTTTTTTGACCTGGGTAGTCGTCGATGGATTTGCAGAAGGTTGTTGAGCGAAAGCCGCAATAACCAACAAAATACTCAAAAGCCCGGGTGCAATAATTTTTTTCATCGTCTCTCCTTCAAGGTTGATAAATTCACCAGACGTTTTTTCTTGTTAATGTGTGCGAATAAATTTCCATTCACAAATCTATTTATCCTGATTTTTGGCTTCAAGGTTGATGACCAACGTGACCGGCGTTTCCGCGTCGTTGGTCACGGTGACGGTTTGTTTGATTCCCCGTGGAAGCGGTTTATTGCCGTTATCGCCATACAGCAGGATTTCGTATTCACCCGCAACCAAACCTTCGATGACAAACCGCCCGCGCGCATCCACTTCTGTCATTGAACGAGTTTTCGTTTCTCCGGCGCGACGAATCATTGCCCAGAGTCGCGCGTTTTCAGCCAGGCTGCCGTTTTCAACTTTCACGGTGCCGCGAATCACGCCCGTCGCATAAACCATCACGATGCGAATGCCGGTGATTTGTTCGCCGGCTTTGACATCAAACTCTTTCACCTCAACGCCATTATGCTCGGTTCGCACATAAGCGATTCGCTTATTGTTAAACGGGCTGTCAGCGCCAATCTCAATCTTTCCCGGACGTAAACCGATAAGTTTGAAACTGCCGTCAGCGGCAATTGGGCGAGGATGCCAGATTGACGGCGTGGGATCAGTATTCTTTGTTCGTTGCCAAATTCGCGCCTGTTGCGCGAGCGCGAGAATTTGCGGGTCATCCGTTCCTTCGACTACTACCGCACCGCTGATGCTAGCGCCGCGATAAATTTTTAATTCAAGTCCCTGAACATCTTCATCCTTAATATCAAATGGCGCAGCCTCAGCATATGTTTCACTATCGTTTGTATTGAGTATCATTGCGGCATATCTGCCGGGAGTTAAGCCTTCAAAAAACATTTCACCTCTGCCGGTGGGGTTCATCGCCGGGCTTACCATGCCGCCATACTCACCGGTTGGACGTACCAAGCCACAAAAATATTGCACATTGGCTACAGGCTTACCGGTCGCCGCATCAATGATGCGTCCGCTTGCAGTATAAGTTTTCAGCTTGTGGCTCAGTTTAATGTCAATGTTGGTCGCTTCTTCGCCATCGCCAAGTTCGATAATCTCAGCTTTCATCACATCGGTTGTATCAGGGTGATAGGTCAACTGATAAAGATTTACGCCATACCTGGTCGCGGCTGTCATACCCGGTTTGGCGCCAAGTCCGATTTTGTAACGACCGGCAGGCAATCCATAAAGGCGATATTCTCCCCGATCATCGGTTAGCAACATTCGCGGATTATTAATGTAAAAATATTGAGCTTCGCCTTTTTCATCCAGCTTATACAATTGAAGCCAGGCCTCAATCAGTGGTTGATGGTTCCCGTCCACTACACGTCCTGTAATGACCGCGCCGCGCTTTAATGCGATTTCAATTCCGGTCAACTCTTCGCCCGCATTAATCACCACAGGTCTGCCTTTTTCAGGCAAAATACTGCCTAATTCAGCGGGATTGACAAAACCCGGCGTCAGCGCATTCAACAGATAATCGTTTGCCGGAACCTTTTCAATTTTGAAGTTCCCTTCCGAGTCTGTCGTCGTCTTCATTTCGGGAATCAGCGTGGTCATGCGCCTGCGCCCCTGTTGCAATACGACTGTGACATTAGCCTGCGGTTTGCCATCAATAAGCACGCGCCCGGCAAGCGAACCTGTGCCTGCGGGTTTTGTGCCGCTTTGTAAAGCGTGCGTCGATACTGCTAATGAAAAGGCGATGAGCAATGAAGAAAGTATTCGATTCAGGTAATGCATTGAAACCTCCGTTGATAAGTTTCGCGATGCGCCTATCGCATGATGGTTGGGGTTATTCTTCTCTGTCCTCATTCACTTTGGCGTCGGGCGTGAAGATGACTGAAGTTTCCGCGTCGTTAGTGACCGTCACATTTTTCTTAATCGACTGCGAGGGTCTGGGTTGATTTGGTGAAACGTTTTGCAGTTCCAGTTCATACTCGCCCGGTGGCAACGCTTCAAAGATGAATTTTCCACTCCCACTCACCTCAGCCGATATGAAGTTGGTTTTTACCAATGGATTGAGCGGCTTCACATAAACCACATAACGCGCGCCTTCGGGCATTGCGCCGTTTTCAAATTGCAGTTGTCCGCGAATCACCCCGTTTCCATAAACAAAAATCAACCGCACACCGGTGATCTGTTCGCCAGCTTTGAGGTCAAACTCTTTTTGCGGTATGCCGTTTTGTTCAATGCGCGAAAGAAAGAGCTTTGAATCCCGTTGAATCGAAGTAGCAATGATTTGCGCTTTACCGGCGCGAAGTCCGCTGATGCGAAAACTGCCATCAGCATTAATTGTCGGAATTTTGGAACCGAATGAATCCAACGCCGGGGGCGTTACCGATACTCGCAGCCAGATGCTTTGCAAAAGCCCAAGAATTGCCGGATCGTTGGTGCCTTCAACCACAACGACGCCGCTGATGCTGGCACCGCGATGCACGCGCAGTTCTAACCCGCTTACATTGCGGTCGGCGATTTCAATAAGCACCGGTTCGGCAAACCCTTCGAGTGTACCGTCATTCCAGACCATCACCGCATAATGACCGGGCGATAATCCGTCCAGTTGAAATTCACCCTGAGCATTCGAGCGAATTCCGCCATACGCAGCCCCGCTGAGTGTCTGTCTATCTGTCATCCCGCCCACACCATAAGCGATATTTGCCAGTGGTTTGCCGGTTGCGACATCAATGATGCGACCGGTTGCTGAATAGGTTTTCAAAACTGCGCCCACGGTGATGTCAATTCCTGCGACCTCTTCGCCCGCTTTGACTTCAACGATTTGAGCGCGCGATTCGTCGGTCACACTGGGATAAAAAGTCTTTTGATAATTACCTCCCTGCTCGAATCTGAGAGAACCATCATTCACCGCGCGTCCGACGCTTACTTTGTAACGACCAGAGGGCAACCCATAAATGCGGTAGATGCCCCGGTCGTCCGTGTGATGAGCAAAGGGATTGTTATTGTTATATGTCCAGTAATATTGAGTAGCGCGACTACGCTCATTGATTCGTAGTAAGGAGACCACTGTTTCAATAATCGGCTGTTGATTGGCATCCACGATGCGTCCCGTAATCGTAGCGCCGCGCTTTAATGAAATATCCATCCCTTCAATGGCTTCGCCTTCATCAAGGATGAGGCGCTTACCTTGATTCACGTTCACAGAGTCGCTGGAAATGAATCCCGGCGTAATGTTGCCTAAGGCGTAGGAGCCTGCCGCAACATTCAAGAAACGATAACGCCCTTCACTATCTGTTTGGGTTCTGATGAATGCCTGTGAGGATGAAGAATTGGCGGGTTGCAAAACCACCATCACGTTTGCCTGCGGTTTACCATCAATTGTCACCTGACCGCTGATGGAACCGGTTGCGACAGGTTTCGTTTCACGTTGTGACACTTGTGAATATGCCAATGCCACACTAACAATGAAGAATAGTTCGATAAGCAAAATTCGTTTGAAAATGGTCATCTGGTATCTCCTATCGCAAAATTGCAGGAGCAATTTTTTAGAGGATTTCATTTCACCAATTGCTTAGATACGTCAAAAGTGAAGGTATATTGAGTTTCCTCGCCGCCCACGATTCTCACAACTTCCTCTAAGGTTCGCATTCGTACATCAGATTGTCGGGGCACAATTCTTATCTCATATTCACCCGTCGGCATTCCGTTAAGGACGAAGAAGCCGCGCGCATCAGCCCACGCTTGCCAACGCGGGTTAAAAGATTCCTCACCTTTAAGACCCGCCAGCACCAGGAAAGTGGTTTCTTTCGGTAATGGGCCATTTTCGACTTTGATTTGTCCACGAAGGTTTCCCGTACCATAGGCCAAAACCAACCGCACATTGCTTATCTGTTCACCTTTATTAATTTCAATGGTTTTCTTCTCAACCCCATTGTGTTCGATACGCATCAGGGTGAAACCCTTCTCGTTCAGAGCGCCGCGCACCTGAACTTCGGCTTTACCGGCAGGTAAGCCATTGATGCGAAAACTGCCGTCTACAGCAATCGGATTCACTCCCAAACGTATATCCAAAGGTCTCGGCGTCAACGATAAACCAACTTGCAGCTTCTGGAGTTGCGCTAAAATATTCGGGTCAGATGTTCCTTCAACCACTGCTGTGCCACTGATGCTTGCGCCTCGCAAGGCTTTGATTTCAAGGTTTTTCACGTCTGCATCTTTCACTTCAAACAGGGTGCGCTCCGCGTAAAATTCGGAGTTATCGCTATTCACCAGGAAAATTGCATAACGACCGGGCAATAATCTATCTATACGAAATTCACCTTTTGCATTGCTGAGCAAACCCACGTATGGAGAACTGTTGGACGCATCATTCCCGGTTAAAGGCAAAATGCCGTAGGTTTGTCCGGCAACCGGGCTTCCCGTTTCGGCGTTGATGATGCGTCCGGTTAGTGCATAAGTTTTCACGGGTAGTGCGACAATTATATCAACGGCTGATACCTCTTCCCCCTCAGCCAATTCAATCACCTTAGCGTTTGAGACATCTGTAGCGTCGGGATGATACGTGCGAATGTAACCGGCAGCCGAGGATATGCCAGCGGTGCCCTGGGGCAAAGAACCCGCGCTAACTTTATACTGCCCTGCCGGTAATCCGTAAATCCGATAGATACCTCGATCATCAGTTTCATAGATTGATGAATCGAAGATAACAAAAGGCGATTGATATTGTTTGCTTTTTTCCTCGAATCGCCAAACGCTGACAAAGGTTTTAATAATCGGTTGTTGGTTTGCATCCGTAACACGACCGGTGATTACGCCGCCACGCTTTAATGAAAAATTGATCTCTTCAATCCTTTCGCCGTCGTTAATGGCGACATCTTTTCCGGCTTCCCAAGGATGTCTGGGGTTGTTTTCGGCAATGAAGGTAGAAGTAAGTGGAATGATTCGATAATTACCGCGCGCGATACCGGAAAATTGAAAGCGTCCTTCTTCATCGGTTGTCACTGTTATTAATGGATTTTGGCGGGAGCTAAAAACACCTGCAAATAACCCGACAGTGAAATGTGACAAGGACTTGCCATCAATTGTCACCTGACCGCTGATGGAGCCGGTCGGTTTGGCGTCTTTCGATTGGGCAGGGGTGTTTTGGGCAATACACAATAAAACAACGATCAGGGTTGCAATCCATATGGCTGGTTTCATTTTTGCCTCCGTTTAAGAAACCTCGGAACAAGGTCTCTTAGCTGACCTCGGTGAACCTTAACTCAGTCGCCTTTTTTCGGAAAAGGCTTGTGGGTTTGAACGCTCGACTGCCGCGATGGGTGCAAATTTTATCGCTATTATTTGCGCTACACAACCAGTTAAACCGCAAAAGACAACTGTTGACAATTTCTCATCTCACCCGATAATTGGGGTGTCTTTCTAGCTTCTCGCCGCAACCTCCGTCGGCAAAATCGGCAGTGAACATTTTTCGGAGAAGATAACGTGTCTAACAAAATGTTAAATTCTGTTTCGACCAGAGAGCCTGGTAACGAACTCTTGAAAGAGTATACCGTTGAACAACTGAGCGAATACCATTTGAAATTGAGCCGCCTGTTGGAGCGCGTCGAAAGCGCCTCGACGCATTTTGAAACTTTAGGTTTAGACCCATCGGCTTCTTATGATGATGTCCTGCACGCCTATTATAAAATGCTCAGCACCTTCTATCCGGTGCAAACCGTGCGCACCTCCATCCCGCAGGCGACGCTTGAGCAGATGGATAAAGCCTTCGTGAAAGCTTCGCAAGCATTTTCCACTCTGGCGAATGCTCACCAAAGAAAGAAATATCAACGCGCTTTGATTATGAATGCCAAAAGCCCGCTCAATTCAAGCTTGCCCGCAGCACAGACAGCCGTGCAATATCCCCCCCTCTCGCCGGTTCATTCTGCGCCGGCGTTGAAGGCGCCCAAATTATCGCCACCCTCACACGCGCCTGTGCAAAACCTTTTGCCGACACCACCGATTGCGTCTGCAACACCGGCTGCGGCGCTGCCAGCGCCACCGGGAGAGGCGTCGAAAAAAGTTTTCACGGTTAAACCCAGAATAAATTCAACCCCTGCCGACGACCCCCTTCAGGTCAATCCGGCTACATCGGGCAAACAGGCATACAGCGAATATTCCTCTGAGTGGAAAGATGGCAATCGGCGGCGCAATCAGCGCATTAAAATGGCACTGCCGACGCGCGTTTCCGGGTACGACCAGCACAATAAAAAATGGGATGAAATGACGCAGACCGTTGATGTCAGCCGCACCGGCGTGAGTGTGAAAGTTCGCCGCCGCGTGCGTTGCGGCAATGTGGTTTATTTAACCCTGCCGCTGCCCACCAAACTGCGAATGCATGGCTTTGCCGAAACCAGTTTTAACAGTTATGCGATTGTCCGTCGGGTTGACCCGATACAAAACGGGCAACGGATTATCGCTTTGGAATTTATCGGTGAACATCCGCCCAAAGGGTATATGGAAAAACCCTGGACAACCTTCAAGACCCAGCAATGGAACGGCACTGAAAGGCGTAGAGAAAAACGGTTGAGTCGCATGGAGAAGGTCTCCATTGAATATTTCGATGATAATTTTCGTTCGCTCGCCAAAGAAGAGACCGTAACCGAAAACGTCAGCGGTCAGGGAATGCGGATATTCGTTAAATATGCGCCCTTTGAATTCGATTTGATCAGGGTCACATCATTGACCCGCAACTTTGAGAGCCTGGCGCTGGTGCGCAACCGGTTTGTGGGCAAGGAAGGATTGGAACGCCTGTGCGTTCAGTTTCTCAACCCGGTAATTTAGTTTTTGTCTGGATTTTTCCGCGTTTCGCCTGCTGATAACCGATTTGCTTGAGGCGAGCGTCAGTTGCTGAAACGGAATAACATTGATTACTCGCTTCCCCGTGACGATAAAAAAGATTGAGAGAGTTGGAGGTATGGCATGTCGGAGTTTTCCACTCGCACGCAAAACGTAAATCCTGTTGCAGAATTCATCCCTGAAGAAAATTATCTGAACACCTTACACAACCGTTTGGAACAGATTCAACAGGCGTCAACCCATTATCAAACGCTGATGCTTGAACCCGCAGCTTCATATGAAGACATTGTGCGGGCATATACAAACATCCTGCATATCCTTTATCCCGCAAGCCACCTGCGCGATGCCCTGTCGCATCATTCGATATTTGAAGTGGAAAAGGCTTTTCGCAAAGTCTCGCTCGCCTTTTCATTTCTGGTTGAACCCGGAAAACGCGCTGAATACGATACGGTACTCTCTACTCTTCAATCACCATCTGAAGCTCTGACCGAACCGGCAAGCGCATCCCTGGCATCGACCGACCATTCACTTTTAACCGAAGAACATAACGTTGCGCTTCGCACCGCCGATTCGGGAAAGCTGCAAAAAAATCACTCGCAACGGACAGGCAGTTCAGAGGCTTTATCGCCAGGCAAGCATTCCGACGCGGCTCCCTCAACCGCTGGCAGCAATCGCCGTCGCAATCAACGTTCGCCCATTTCGGTTACCGTTCAAGTGACCGGTTATGGAAGAAACAAAGTCAAATGGGTCGAACAGACGCAAAGCCTCGATGTCAGCCGCACAGGGCTGAGCGTCGCTTTGCATAAACCTATTCGCACGGGAACCATCCTGCACATTACTATGCCGGTGCTGGAGAAATTTCGTCCGCAAGGTTACACCGGCGCAGAACTCAGCCTCTATGTTTTAGTGCGTCGCATTGAACCTGCGAAAAAAGGCATCCGCACGGTGGCGCTGGAATTCATTGGCAATCAACCGCCGCCGGGATTTAACGAACGCCCCTGGGCGGTCTTCAAACCCAGGAGTTGGGCTGGACTTGAACGTCGCCGTACACCGCGCCTTAACCGTCAGGAGCGCGTCCGGCTTGAGTATTACAATGAAGGGTTCGAGTTGGTCATGAAAGAAGACACCTCAACGGAAGACGTCAGCACCACCGGCATGCGCATTCTTGCGCGCTTCGTCCCCGACGAATTTGAATTCGTTAAGGTGAATTGTTTGGATAGAGATTTTCACTGTCTGGCGGTTGTGCGCGCTCGCTTCCTGGAAAAAGATGGACTGGAGCGCCTCTCCATACAATTTTTAAATAAAGCCAAATCGCGTCTCGGAGCATAAGCGGCAACCCGACGATTTCGCCTTTGACGATTTCGCCTTTAAGGTTTGCCAAACAGTCTTTCTTTGAATTTTTTCGATAGCGAATAAACCGCTTCGCCAATAGGCAAATCGCCTTTAAAGGAACTTTTTTGCGTGTGTTTGAGCGATGCGAAAAGCGGCACGGTAAACTCGGTTTCGATTTCGTAACGCAGAGTGAATGATTCGGTCATCGCATCCCATGCGACGCCTGGAATGCTGGTTAAATCGACGGTAAACGGCAATTCGATTTCCACTTCGCCGGTTGCGGGAATTTCAATATCCTTGTCGTGTTTGCCTTCGGCAACCGCGTTATCATTGAGTTTGAGTTTATAGGTAACGTCTTGCAGTTTGAGCGCCGCGGTTTGATTTTTCACACTGACGACCGCAATCACATCAATGGTCTTTTTCCAGAAATCGAATTTATCGTAGCGGATGGTTTGCAATTCAACTTGCGGCGGTTTCGCTTCAGTCGATTGATGGGTTTGAGCAAACGTCATCAAGTTGCTCAATAACAGCAAACTGAAAAGCCTGATTATTGTTTTACTGTAGCGTCGCATCAACTAATCGCCACCTTGCATCTGAACTTTTACCTTGCAACTTTTTCATTAAGCATCAAAGTACAATTGAAATTCCATAGGCGTCGGGCGCATTCTCACCGTATCCACCTCTTTTTGACGTTTATAAGCAATCCAGCGGTCAATGACCGTTTCCGTAAACACATCGCCTTTCAGTAAAAAGTCGCGGTCGGTTTCGAGCGCCTCAAGGGCGCGGTCAAGTGAACCGGGCAAAGTCGGCACATTCTTCAACTCTTCGGGCGATAAATCATAGATGTCTTTATCGAGCGGTTCGCCCGGGTCGATTTGGTTTTGAATGCCATCAAGTCCCGCAAGCAACATTGCCGAAAATGCCAGATAAGGATTGCACGACGGGTCTGGAAACCGGACTTCCAATCGTTTAGCCGCGCCCGATTGCGAGTACATCGGAATGCGAATCGCCGCCGAACGGTTGCGCCGCGAATACGCCAGATTGACCGGCGCTTCGTAACCCGGCACCAGTCGTTTGTAACTGTTGGTGGTCGGCGCAGCGAATGCCGCAATTGCCGCCGCGTGTTTTAAAATGCCGCCCGCATAATACAACGCCATCTGTGATATTCCCGCATACTCCTCGCCGGCAAACAACGGTTTATCGCCTTTCCACAAACTCTGATGGCAATGCATGCCGCTGCCGTTGTCGCCAAACATCGGTTTGGGCATGAAGGTCGCGGCTTTGCCGTAATAAAACGCCGTGTTTTTGACAATGTATTTAAACAGCATCACGTTGTCTGCGGTGCCCAGCAGGGTTGAAAAGCGAAAATCGATTTCGCATTGCCCGCCGCTGGCGACTTCGTGGTGATGCATTTCGGGTTCGATGCCCACGGATTGCAGATTTTGCACAATGTCCGAGCGCAAATCATGCAGCGAATCAAGCGGCGGCACCGGCACATAGCCTTCTTTATGGCGTATGCGATAGCCGAGGTTGTCTTCGCGACGACCGGAATTCCAGATGCCTTCCGCAGATTCAAAATGATAACCGGCGCTGTGGGTTTCGTTATGAAAATTGACATGGTCGAAGATAAAAAATTCGGCTTCGGGTCCGAAATAACTGTATTCAGCGATGCCGGTTTGTTTGAGATAATTTTCGGCGCGAATGGCAAGAGCGCGCGGGTCCATTTCGTAACCTTGTTTGGTGAGCGGGTCGACGACATTGGCGAACATACAGACCGTTGGTTCTTCAAAAAACGGGTCAAGCCAGAAACGGTCGGCACTGGGAATGAGCAACATATCCGATTCGTTAATCGTTGCCCAGCCGCGCAGGCTTGATGCGTCAAAGCCGATGCCCGAGTCGAAGGTCTCTTCTTTGAATTGGCTGATGGGAATCGTCAAGTGATGCCACGCGCCAATTAAATCGGTAAACCGCAAATCGACAAATTTCACCTGTTCGTCAACCACGAATCGCAGAACGGTTTTGGAATCCATCCGAAAATCTCCTAGTGATTAAATAATAACGGCAAGAAAATCGCTGTTTCTTTTAGTGAGTCAGCATAAAACCCCGTTGCAATGAGTGTCAAGAAAAGGCGGATTATAAAAAGATTGCAGCGGCATTATGCGATGTGTAAAATAGGGGTCGTTTATTTGACTTTAGGTTCGTTCGTCTAGTCTGGTCTAGGACGCGGCCCTCTCAAGGCCGAAACACGGGTTCAAATCCCGTACGAACTACTATTATTCGCATATTGATTTAAGGTAGAAATGCGGGTCAGGGCATTTCTACCTTTTACATTTTAAGCCATAAAAAAAGTGGGACTGCGTTACTGTAGTCCCACTTTTTTATGGCTTAAAGAAGTAAAGAAACTAGCGATTGACTACCGTGTAGTTGGTTTGCGGGGTGATGGTCGTTTGTCGAACCAAATCCGTTACCTTGACTTTCACGGTGTACGAGCCGGGTTCCGCCAGTTGGTCTTTGAGCGGAATGGCGCGCATCACGGTCAGTTGTTGTCCCTTCATATCGATTTTACCGAGTTGGCTCTTGCCGTCTTCAGCAATCGTGGCAATCTCTTTGCCGTCTTTTAAAATCACATATTCGACTTTAATTGCCGGTTGCAAAGTCGCCTGATCCATCTCCGCATCATAAACCTGCATAAACACCGCAAGGTTTTGACCGGGTTTGTAGATGCCGCTGACAAACGGTTTCACTTTATAACGTCCGATGACAAACTGCGCGTTATTATCGAGCAGTTTCTTGCTATCGACCGGTTCAATCGAGGTCGCTAAGACCACCGTGCTGGTTGCCAGTTGCGATTCCTGATAACGCGGCACTTCAAAGGAATGATGCAGGACGCCGGTTTTACCGCTCACGATGTCGCGCGCCACAATGTCGATTTTGTAACGCCCCGGCGGCAACACCACATGCTTTTGATAAATCGAACGCAGGCTTTGACCAACCGGCAACTGTTCTTCTGTATAACGGCCTGTGGTCACATTATCTTCAAAAGTCCCGGCATTCTTACCCGCCAAGGCTCTGATTTTCGCATACATATTGACCGACGAGGTGTACAGTCCGCCCTGGTTTTTGAACGATAAATCGGAATGGTCGAATTGCACGGTAAACGAAGTCACAATGCTTTCGTTGCTGATGCGGAAGAAATCCGTGCGCACGCTGAACGGCAAAATGTCCGTAGCGATTTCCGGGAGTTCAGCTTTGACTTGCAGGTCAGGGTATTTGATTTGCGGCGGTTTTTGCAAATCCGCCCACAATTGCAACCGCTCAAACGGTTGGTCTTTGGCGCGTGTGCCAAACAGGCGACTGCGCCCGTCTCCTCCACCGAAACCGCCAGTGATGCGGTCGGCTTTGGTTGACATCCCTAACTGTTCAGAAAGCGTCAACCCGGCATTCGGCACATAAAGCAGCGCGTCCTTTTCATCGGGACTGCGGGCAATGCGGTATTCGCCTGAACCCGACGGGTCAACGAATTCGATTTCAATATCCGAGCCGATGCCTTCGATGTAGCGATACCACCAGATTTCAAAAGGATAAGTTGAAGTCGAGCCGCCGCCTTCGTATGAAGGTCTGTCATAAGAGCCGCCCGACGGATGCGATTCTATCTGGTCAGGTTTGCCAAACATCACATAAATGCGCCCTCTATCGGTTCGCCAGCCGGGGATTCCCGAAGCATAATGTTCGTTGGCATATTGAATGCGCTCGAAATACTGGTCTTTGTATTCGTTTTCGGGCGTATCGGGGTCTGGGTCGCGGCGCAACCAGAATTGTTCGATGAACTGGTCGCGCTCTTCGTCGGTCTTGAGCGCTTTGAAAGCTTTGCGCTCATCGTCCGTGATAATGTAGGTCACGTCTTCATCGAGCCAGCGTTTATAAACGCTTTTCAACTCTTCTTTTCGTTTCCCCTCTTTCGAGTCTTTTTTGGGCTTATCATCTTGAGCCAGAATGGTTGGGGCACTGCCAACGGCGATAAACAGAACCAGCGTCAGGCAGCAGATTTTTTTGAAGAGATTGACATCACTCCTCATAGATTCAAACTCCTTTCAAAATCAGCAATCCATGCGGTCATCCACGGATTGTGTGAGCGGTACAATTAAAGGTTTAGTTTACGTTGATTACTTTCACGCGGTCAATCTTAGAACGCCTCAGCGACAAGCGACTTGCGCCTTAATTTCGCCGGTTCATTATTCCTTTTGGCGGTCTTTATGAAAAACCCAGGCAATGCCGACGCTGAAAAAATAGAGCAGCATCATGGGCGCGGCAAAAACCAACAGGTTCGGCACATCTGTGGTCGGCGATAAAATCGCTGCAACAATAAAAATGACGATTATCGCCACTCGCCAAACCTTGAGCAGCAATTTGTGGCTCACCAACCCTAACCGCGCCAGAAAAAAAGTCACCGCAGGAATTTCAAAAACTACGCCGAGTCCCAGCGTAATCGTCATAATCAAATCGAAATATTCATCCGCCGTGACCAGCGGGCGCAAATCGCCTTGCGCAGCTACACCTAGCAGGAAATTCGCGGCGCGCGGAAAGGCGATGTAATAGGCAAAGGCGCAACCTAAAATGAAAAAGACCGATGCCATGATAATCAACGGCATGGCATATTTTTTTTCATGCGGATAAAGTCCGGGCGCAATAAATCCCCAGGCTTGCACCAGAATAAACGGCACGGCAAAAAATATCGCCGCAAAAAAAGCAACTTTTATGTAGAGATTAAATGCGCCTTGCACATTGCCGACGACCAGTTGATTATCCAGCCCCAGATAGACATTCGAGGAATCATAAAATTCGCGCGGCAGGACGTAGCCTTCTTTCAAAATCGTATTTTCATTCACTATCCAGGGTTTAGTGGTGAGCAATTGAATCAAACCATTGTCATCGCGTTGCACTTTAACCAGAATGCTGGTGCCTGGCGGGATTAACACCTCGCCTAAACGGAACTCTTTGGGAAATGCAAAAAAAATCTCTGCCCCATCGGGCATATCGGCAAGCGCCTGAATCGGCGCGCCAATCAGCTTTTTCGCATATTCGCGCTTGGCTTCAACCATTGCCTTGAGCACCGGAACTTGCAGGAATTTATAAATGCGGTCAGAAAAAAACCAGCTCACCACAAAGGCAATCAAGACAAACGCCGCGATGCGAATCAACCGACTGCGAAGTTCGTCAAGATGTTCCAGAAAGGACATACTCGACTCTTCTTCCATCACGTCCTTTTCTTCTTCTGTAAAGATTGTAGCCATAATCAGGATTCAGGATTCAGGATTCAGTCAAAATTCCTGAATCCCATATCCTATTTTCACATCCAGTCGCGTTTGGTTTGTCGCGGCACTGCCTGCGTTTCAGGCGTGATGGTTGGCACGGTTTGCGTAGCGTTCTCTAAATTCTCTTCAACGCTTGCGGCAGTTTGCGAAAGTTCGGAAGGATTTTCCTGAGACCAATAGGGCGAATCCGTATTGCTGGTTGTAGTCTCGGCGCTTTCATTCGTTTCAGTCGCCGAACTCGCAGGCTCTGATGCGGTTGTGGAATCGGCAATCGAATCATAATATGAACTGCCTGCGGTTGAATCGTCATACGACGATTTTACCGGCTCATCCAATGAACGCACCGAAGCTTCGAGTTTACGCTTTTCGGTTTCGACCTCTTCTTCCCAGGTGCGTTTGAAATCTTCGCTGGCGCGACGAAATTGCGCGAGCGCATTGCCCAGCGTTTTACCGAGTTCGGGCAATTTGCGTGGCCCAAAAATAATGAGCGCCACAACCAGAATCATTAAAATCTCAGGCCATCCTAAGCTTCCCATCTAACGTTTCCCTCTTTATTGTCGCAGGAGATTTATCGTAAACCGACACTTCAATACTAGGTTAGTCATTTGATTCAAGTCAAACAAAACGTTGATTGATATAAGATAATGGTTTGGCAGGATTTGAAGACTGAAAATTATGTGAATTCAAACCTACAAAAAATTAAAGCCGCTGATGTTTTAGCATCAGCGGCTTCTGTAGTCAGAACGAAGAGCCATGCCCCCTTATGCCTCTTGGTCCTGTACTTTCTCTGTCTGTCGCTTCTCAGTGTTGCTTCGTCGTTTGAGTGCTCTGCTCTCACTCAATTAAAGATGGCGTTGAATGGAAAGCAGGGCCCCCATCCTCCTTTCCATTCTCAACCCTTAGTTCTGCATCCCGCAGTTACTCTGAGCAGAAGAGGTTTCTTTTATTTTCAACTGTTGACTGCTAGAACCACGTCTTCCCTTGGCAACGCTTGTGCCATTACCGGTTGGCAGTTTACTTGAATTATGCCATCAGCTTTTTTGTGGTAAGTTAAACCAAAACACTTAAAAATTCACTTTAACTATTTATGTCATTCCATCATCTCAATAATGACATTTTGCGGCACTACTAAATGCCATTTCGCGTCACTTACATTTTTATGCGACTACCTGAGTCAGTAAGTTTTTCCACAAAATCAACAAAAACTCGAAATTTAAGCAATAAGCGCTTATGATTTCGCCGCATTTTGCTACCTGTGAATGACATTTGCCGTTTTTGCCAGCTCTTTGTGTCACTTTCTGTCGGGCATTTTTTGACTTATGCCAAAATCTGTCTACTAACTTCAGGGATTGATTTGCGACAATTTGATTTTCACCGCGACTAAATCTTCCGGGGCAAATAAATCGCCCTCAGATGGCTAGCACCCCATAACCGATACCTGCTAATATGCAACTCTTTCATTGCACCAAACCATTAGGAGAAAAAATCATGAGTTGCCCGGAAATCGAAGCCTTCATCGCCCGCTGGAACTACAATCACAAAAAAACTGCGCGCGCCATTCGCAGCGCCCCAAAAGAAAAGTTTGATTGGCAACCGCAGGATGATTTATTCACCCTCGGCAAAATGGTTCGCCACTTCCCCGAAGCCGAATATGTTTTAACCAAAACCGCTGTGACCGGGGTAATGGAACGTCCCGATTGGGAATTCAGCGCAAGCACCGCCGATGAAATTGCCGACACTTTCGACCAGTCGCACGATAAACTGGTCGCAGAGGTTGCCGAACTGACCGCCGACAAACTCGATGACAAAGTCGATTTCGCAGGTCACATCGTGCGTCGCATCGATTTATTGCATGCCATGTACGAACACGAAATTCATCATCGCGGGCAACTCTATACCTACCTGCATCTGGTGGGTGTGCAACCGCCGCCGCTTCATTGAGCGATTAAGACCTTTAGCGATGGCAAAATCATTAATCAAAAAAACCCAACAGCAGGTGCGCACCACGGCTGCCGCAAAAAAATCGTCAGCGGCAAGTAAGAAAAAGACTGCCAGGGGATTTGAGCAAGTATTTGAAAAAATTTACCGGATGGTTTTGAAAATCCCTCGCGGGCGAGTGATGACCTACGGGCAGATTGCCCGCCTGCTCGAAGACCGCTACAGCCCGCGCCTGGTCGGCTGGGCGATGCATGCCACCCCGCAAGACGGGCGTGAAATTCCCTGGCACCGGGTCATCAATTCGCGCGGCAGCATTTCAACCGGGCGGATTATTTTGCACGAACCCGATTTACAACAACTGCTGCTTGAAGCCGAAGGCGTGGTGTTTAATGAAAAAGGCGTCTGCGATTTAAGCGTTTACCAATGGTCGCCAATTAACCGAAAATCATCTATCCTTACCCAAAAAAGTTCTACAAAAAAAAGTTCAGCGAAAAAGAAACCCAGAAAGTAACCGATGGAAATTTCACCTGAAAAATTTAAAGCCATTCAAGAACGATTTGAACTCAACCACTTTCCCCGCCTGATGGGCATCAAGATAGACGAAATCGAAAAGGGTCGGGCGCGCCTCAGTCTCGATGTCAACGAAACACATCGCCAGCTTGCGGGCGTCATGCACGGCGGCGCGATTGCTACACTGATTGACACAGCCGTTGCGATGGCAATTGTCGGGGTATCTGAACCCGGCGATAAATTCACCACGGTTGAGATGAAAGTCAACTACCTGTCGCCAATTGTCGAAGGGCATATCGTTGCCGAAGCGAGGTTGATACGCGACGGTCGCCGCATCGTGGTTGCCGATTGCGATGTCTTTGACCCGCAAGGCAAACTCGCCGCCAAAGGCTTGCTCACTTACATCAGACTTTAGTCCGTAAACTCAAATTGATTTGGTTGAACACGCCTCCTCAATTTGAGTGCGCGGGAAGTTATCGTTAAACTAACAAAAATGACTCCGTTTAAAAAACTCGTCAGTTATTTCGCCCCTTACAAAGGCAAAGTGGCGTTTGGCATTGTTTGCGTCTTTCTGACCAACTTGCTGAAACTCAACTCGCCGATTGTGTTGCGTAATGCGGTTGACACCTTAACTCAAAATACCACGCAGGGAAAATTATACGAGTACGCAGGGCTGGTCATTTTAATCGCGGTGGCGCAAGGTATCTTTTTATTTACCCAACGCCGCGTGCTCATCAATATGTCGCGTGACATCGAATACGACCTGCGCAACGATTTTTACGAGCACCTGCAAAAGCTGCCGTTCGAGTTTTATCAGAAAAATCGCACGGGCGATTTGATGGCGCGCGCCACCAACGACCTCGGACAGGTGCGAATGATTGTCGGTCCCGCGTTGATGTACACGGCAAACACCGTCTTTTCTTTCGTGTTGATGCTGCCGATTATGTTTCGCATCAGTTGGCAACTCACCCTGATGGCGTTTTGTTCGGTGCCGCTTGTCGCCTTCGCCACGCACTATTTTTCCAAACGCATACATGACCGCTTTCAGGAAGTGCAGGAATATTTCGGCACCGTATCGAATCGCGCCCAGGAATCGCTGTCCGGCGTGCGCGTCATTCGCGCCTACGCCCAGGAGCAAGCTGAAATCAACCAGTTTCGCCAGGTCAATCGCGAATATGTCAATCGCAACCTGAACCTTATTAAACTATCGGCAATCTTTCATCCGTTACTGCAAATCTGTATCGGGTTGGGATTCATTGCGGTTTTATGGTTTGGCGGTCGCCTGGTCATTCAAGACCAGATTACCGTCGGGCAGTTTTTTCAATTCAATCTCTACCTTGGCTATCTGATTTGGCCGATGATTGCGCTCGGCTGGGTCATTAATATTTTTCAACGCGGCATGGCTTCGATGGAGCGCATGCACAAAATCATGAGCGTCGAGCCAGCGATTCGCGATACCGAGGAAACCCAAAATATTCCCGAAATTCGCGGCGAAATCGAATTTCGTAATTTGACGTTTTATTACGAAGGCGCGAAAGAGCCAGCCCTGCGCGACATCAATTTGCACATCGCCGCGGGTCAAACTGTGGCGTTTGTCGGCGCAGTCGGTTCCGGCAAATCCACGATTACCAATCTGGTGCCGCGCCTGTTGGACGCAGAGCGCGGACAGGTGTTAATCGATGGGCATCCGATTCAGGAAATTCCTTTGCGGGTGTTGCGCTCGTCGATTGGTTACGTGCCGCAGGAAACTTTTCTGTTCAGTGAAAACCTTGCAGAAAATATTGCCTTTGGTGTCGAACAGGCAGGGCGTGAAGAGATTGAACAGTCAGCCGAAGAAGCCGGTATCGCTACAGACATCAAAGAATTTCCCAAAGGCTTTGAGACCCTTGTCGGCGAGCGCGGCATTACGCTTTCCGGCGGACAAAAACAACGCACGGCGATTGCCCGCGCTTTGATTCGTCGCCCGAAAATTTTAATTCTCGATGATTCGCTTTCGGCGGTCGATACCTACACGGAAGAAAAAATTCTGCATCATCTGCGCGAAATCATGGTCGGGCGCACCAGTTTAATTGTGTCGCATCGCGTATCGACCGTGAAAGACGCCGATTTAATCGTGGTTTTGGAAAACGGTCGCATCGTCGAACGCGGCGACCATGAATCGCTCATCGCTCACGGCGGTTTGTACGCAGAGTTATACGAGAAGCAATTGCTCGAAGAGGAATTGGCTGCAACAAGTTAAGTCTGACGAGTCTGGCGAGTCTTGAAAGTCTAGCAAGTCATACTTCTAACTTCCGAGACTCGCCAGATTCGCCAGACTCGCTGGATTAAAAATGGCAGAAGGACAGTCACATCACGAAGAAGAAGTTTTAGGCAAAGCATACGATGCGCGATTGATGCGCCGTATGATGAAATATCTGTTGCCTTACAAATGGTTCGCCATCACATCGCTGGTATTGATTATTTTAAGCGCGCCGTTATCGCTTGCCGGTCCGCCGCTGATGAAAGCCGCCATCGATGTTTTCTTAAAGCCTGACCCCGATAATCCCCCTACGGGTTTTGCCCTGCTCCTAAAACACGCCGCCGAATTTTTCGGATTCGGTGGCAGTCCTATGACCGGCGTGTTGTTTATCGCGATGGTGTTTCTGTGCGCCAACATTCTGTCCTTCATGGTCAGCTATTCTCAAGCGGTCGTTATGCAGAAGATGGGACAGTACATCATGTACGACCTGCGCAAAGAGGTCTTCGCCAAACTGCAACAACTCGATGTGCAATATTATGACCGCAACCCGGTCGGGCGTCTCATGACGCGCCTCACCTCGGATGTCGATGCGCTCAATGAAATGTTTACCGCAGGCGTCATTGTCATCTTTGGCGATCTGGCGATGATCGGTTACATCATCATCTGGATGTTCCAATCGAACTGGCGACTTGCCCTGGTTTCGTTTGCCATTGTGCCGTTACTGTTTGCGCTCACCACCTGGTTTCGTCGCGGCGCGCGCAATTCCTTTCGCGAAGTTCGCACACGTATCGCCCGCATCAATGCCTTTTTGCAGGAGCACATCACAGGCATGCCGGTCGTCCAACTTTTCAATCGCGAAGAAAAAGAGATCAATCAATTCAAAGCCATCAATGAAGCGCATCGCAAAGCCAACATCGATACGATTTTTTATTATGCGGTCTTCTATCCGGCGGTCGAAATCATCGGCGCTATCGGCATCGCCTTAATCATCTGGTATGGTGGCGGGCAGGTTATTCAAGGCGTGGCGACCATCGGCACACTCGTGGCATTCATTCAACTGGCGCGCAATTTTTATGAGCCGATTTCCGACATCAGTGAAAAATACAACATTCTGCAAGCCGCAATGGCGGCATCCGAGCGCATCGTCAAATTGCTCGATGAACCGGTGAAAATCGAGTCACCCGCCAAGCCAAACCAGTTAAGCAAGGTTCAAGGGCGCATCGAATTTCGCAACGTCTGGTTCGCTTACAAAAAAGCAGACTGGATTTTAAAAGATGTGTCGTTCATTGCCGAATCGGGCGAAAAAATCGCTTTCGTCGGTCACACCGGCGCAGGCAAAACCACCATCACCAATCTGCTGCTCAGGTTTTATGATATTCAGCGTGGGCAGATACTGCTTGACGGTGTCGATATTCGCGAATTGGATTTAGCTGAGTTGCGCGCCAATTTCAGCATCGTCTTGCAGGATGTCTTTCTGTTTTCGGGCGATCTGGCAAGCAACATTCGCTTAGGCTCGGCGCAAATCAGCGAAGAGCAGTTGCAAGCCGCATCAAAAGAGGTGCGCGCCGATGAATTCATCATGAATCTGCCCGGAGGTTATCAAACCGAAGTGCGTGAACGCGGCGCTGGCTTATCAGTTGGGCAGAAACAGTTAATCAGTTTTGCCCGCGCTCTGGCGCATGACCCGCGCGTGTTGATTTTGGATGAAGCCACGAGTTCGATTGATACGGAAACCGAAATTTTAATCAAAGAAGCGGTCGAGCGATTGATGCAGGGACGGACATCTTTGGTCATCGCCCATCGCCTGTCCACGATTCAATCGGTTGATAAAATCATCGTCATGCACAAAGGCGAGATTCGTGAAATGGGCAACCATCAGGAACTCTTAAATCAGCGCGGTCTTTACTGGCGGCTCTATCAATTGCAATTTTATCAGGACTTCAAACGCACGCTTGCCGAAAGCGTCGCCAATGATTAAACCACCAAACCATTAGCCGCAAAGCAGCAGGGCGCAATCCGAGAGTACGGCTTGGTGGCTTTACTAACTGCACAAGCGTGAAACTTCGCCGCTTAATTATTTGCCTTTGAATTCCGGTTTGCGTTTTTCAAGGAATGCCCGGACGCCTTCTTCTTTGTCTTCGCTCGAAAAACAGATGGCGAATAAATCGACCTCCGAATCCAACCCTTCACGCAAATTCATGCGCGCCGCATTTTTCACCGAGGCTTTCGCCATCGCCAAAGCAACCGGACTCAACTCGGCTATGCGGTTCGCCAGTTCCATCGTCTTGGCTTCGAGTTCTTCGGGTTCGTAAACGTGATTAACCAAGCCTAAACGATGCGCCTCTTCCGCCGAAATAAAATCGCCGGTCAAAATCAACTCCATCGCTTTGCCTTCGCCAATGAGTCGCGTAAGCCTCTGCGTGCCGCCGCCGCCCGGAATGATGCCGAGTTTGATTTCCGGTTGTCCGAGTTTGGCTCTCGTCGAAGCGATGCGAAGGTCACAAGCCAAAGCGAGTTCGCAACCGCCGCCTAAACAAAAGCCGTTAATCTGGGCAATCACCGGCTTGGTGAAATCTTCAACGGCATCGAAAGCGCGGCGACCTTTCATCACGGCGCGTTGTTTGACCGCTGTCATCCCTGCGAACTCGTTGATATCCGCGCCGGCGATGAAAGCTTTTTCACCTGCCCCGGTAATCACCACAACGCGCACATCCTCGTTATTTTCCAATTTATCAAGGGCGGTCAAAATATCGCGCCGCGTCGCCGAATTGAGCGCGTTCAATTTATCCGGGCGATTGACGATGATGACGCCAACTCGCCCGCGTTTTTCAACCAACACATTTTCCAGTTCCATAACCCTCCTCAAAATCAAACTCAAGTATTCAATCGCTGAACCTTGAAACCGGCTGCGGTAGCCGATTTCAAGGCTCAGGTTCAATCTCCAATAACAACTAACTCAAGACCGGTAACTATTCCCACTCGTAAAAGCCAACTCCGGTCTTTTTACCGAGTTTGCCTTCGGCAACTTTTTGTCTGAGCAGGTCCGGCGCGCGAAAAACTTCGGAACCGAGTTCCGCGAAAAGATAATCGGCGATGTGTAAGCGTATGTCCAAGCCGACAAGGTCTGTCAGCCGGAGCGGACCCATCGGGTGGTTGTAACCGAGCGTCATCGCTTTATCGATGTCTTCGGCACTCGCTACGCCTTGCTCAAGCATGCGTATGGCTTCAAGTCCCAGCGCCACGCCCAGACGCGAGGTCGCAAAACCCGGCGTGTCTTTAACTGTGATGGCTTCTTTGCCGATACGCTTGGCAAATTCGAGCGCCGCGGCAACCGTTCCGCGCGAGGTCTCGTGACCGACAACCACTTCGAGTAATTTCATAATGTGAACGGGGTTGAAGAAGTGCAACCCGATGACCCGTTCGGCTTTGGTCGCGGCACTGGCAATCGCGCTCACACTGAGCGATGAGGTGTTGGTTCCGAGAATGGTTTCGGGTTTGCAAATGCGGTCGAGTTCGCCAAACAGCTTTTGTTTGGCATCGAGTTTTTCAATCACCGCTTCGATTATCAAATCGGCATCGGCAACCGCGTCTTGCAAGTCTGTTGAGGTGCGAATGCGCGCCAGTGTCGCCTGCATCTCATCGCCTGTGACTTTGCCGCGCTCCAATCCTTTTTCCAAATTGTCTTTGATTCGTGAAAGTCCGCGCCCGACAAAATCTTCATTCACATCTTCGAGCGTGACCGTGTAACCGGCTTGCGCGGCGACCTGCGCAATCCCATGTCCCATCGTCCCTGCGCCAATGACGGCGATTTTTTCAATTGCCATAATTTCTTCAAACTCCAAATATGAAATTGCCATCCCTGATGAAATCCAATGAACCTACTCACGTTTTAAATCTTTTTTGAAACAGACAATGCGTTCGACTTCCGCGTAGCCGATTTGCGCGTGGGCTTTTTGACTGAGCAGATTATCAATCTCGGTATCGGATGCCATCTCCGTGCAGCCCTGGGCGATTGCCCAGTTTTCAGCGGCTTCGACGAGCGCGCGCCCCACGCCTTGCCGTCTCACATCGACATCGACGTACCAGCCTTCGAGATAACCGACATGGTTGGTGTTGCACCCTTCGGCATAAGCGCGAATCGAAACTTCAAGCATCCCCTGCAATCCGCCCGACTCACGTTCACAAACCAGCACAATAGTCTTTGCGTCCTCACCCTGATAATCATTGACCTCTGCTGCGAGTTCATCAAGCGACGCATCAGGCCAAAGGCGATGACGAAGCCTTAGCCATTCGGATTTATCGCTTTCTTGTAGAGGGCGAATCATCATACTTCCTGGAATAGAATGTCGAGGGTACTTGCCACCTCTATCCTTCGTCAAGGCGCGCGAGAATCCGACAAACAAGTTCGCGGGGGTGCATTCAATCAACGATTTCTTCCATATCTTTTGACAAACCTTTGGGTAAACGCTATTCAATAGCTGCGCGTTACGCATTCCTTTTAAGAAAAGTAAAATTACATGCATACCAGTGAACAAGAGCAGTTGGAAATAATCGAAGATGCGCGGGAGCTTGGCAAACTCGGCTACGCGCAAGAGTTGTTCAGAACCATGGGCGGCTTCTCGAATTTTGCCATTTCGTTTTCCATCATCTCAATCCTCACCGGCGCAGTCACGCTTTACGGACATGGACTCGCGATGGGTGGACCTGCGGAGATGGCTTTCGGCTGGCCCCTGGTTACGCTTTTTACCCTCACAGTTGCCCTGAGCATGGCTGAACTTGCGAGTTCGCTGCCGACCTCAGGCGCAATGTATCACTGGTCATCGGAACTCGGCGGCAAAGGCTGGGGGTGGTTCACCGCCTGGTTCAACATCGTCGGCAACATCACCGTGCTTGCAGGGATTGATTATGGTTGCGCGCAATTCGTTACGCCTTTGCTTGGTCTCGATGCCACCACAAAAAATCTTTTACTGGTTTATGCCGCGATATTGATTTCACAGGCGCTCATCAACCATTACGGCATACGGCTGGTTGCGTGGCTCAATGATTTCAGCGTCACGGTTCACATCATCGGCGTCATTGCGATTGTCGGCGCGATTCTCTTTTTTGCGCCGAAACAACCCGCATCCTTCTTCTTCAAAGCGGTGACCAACAACACCCAAAATTATCCTTACTGGTGGGCATTCATCATCGGGCTTTTGCAGGCGCAATGGACATTCACGGGTTACGACGCCTCTGCGAGCGTTTCCGAAGAGACCATCGACCCGCGTCGTCGCGCCCCCTGGGGCATTGTGCTTGCCGTCGTTGTATCGAGCATCGTCGGCTATCTGTTGCTTTTCGCATTGACGATTTCCATCACAGACATCGCAACGGTCTTGAATACCAAAGATGCCAGCGGCAACGATGTGCCGGCGGTGATTACGATTTTACAGATGGCGCTCGGCGCAAAAGCCGGAGCGATATTTTCTCTGCTTGCGGCAATGGCGATGTGGTTTTGCGGACTGTCGGCGGTGACCTGGTGTTCGCGTGTGGTTTACGCCTTTTCGCGTGATGAAGGTTTCCCGGCATCGCAGCTGTTCAAACAGGTAAATGAAAAACATCAAACCCCGGCGGCGGCTATCTGGCTTTGCATCATCGTGGCATTTGCCGCAGCCGTGTATAGCGGGGCGTATCCGGTCATCACGTCCATCAGCGTCATCGCGCTCTATTTTTCTTATATCATTCCAGTCATTCTCGCGGTTCACGCAAAATTCACCAACCACAAAGCGATCGAAAAAGGACCCTGGAATCTCGGTCGTTTCAGTTTGCCAATCAATTTGATTGCGATTGTCTGGGTCGCATTCATCAGTGTGATTTTGAGTTTGCCGGACAATATGCGGGCTGGAAAAACAGTAACGGCGTTTACCCTGATCATTGCCCTCTGGTACGGCTTGCGCGAACGCCGGCGCTTCAAAGGTCCTGCGTGGCTGCAAGAAAAAGCGGCTTCCGCAGAGCAAGTCATCGGCAAGTGAGATGTATGCCATGAATCGACAAGAACTACTGCAAACTTTCACCCTCGCCAATGCATTCAAAGAAGGAGACCTGTTGGTTGGCGGGACTGGCGACGCCCACACCCGCGCCATTGCCCGTCAAACGCTCGCAGGACTATCGCTTGCAGAAATCAATCGCCTCGCTTTCGTTGAAGATGCGTTGAGCGAGGCGCTCAAACGTTCGATAAATACGCCGCTCGCCAATGAAATTTCACGCCTCACGATTTCTGAGCTTAAACAAATTCTGCTCGGCACCGATGCTGCCGGTTGGGTTCATCGTTACACCAGCGCGCTTTCCAGTGAAAGCATTGCCGCCGTGGTAAAAATCTTAACCGACGAAGAGTTATCCGCGGTATCGCAAAAGCTTTTCAATCCTTTGCCGGGCGAAGGCATTCGCATCGGTTCGTCACTACATTTCGGCTCGCGCATTCAACCCAACAGCCCCGGCGATGATGCGGAAGAGATTCTGTTGTCGATTCTCGAAGGGCTGGCTTACGGGTGCGGCGATGTCATCATCGGTCTCAATCCGGCAAGCGATGAGATTGATTCAATCGTTCGTTTGGAAAAATTATTGCAAAGCGTTGTCGAACACCTGGCATTGCCGACTCGCTACTCGGTGCTTTCGGACATCGTTAAACAGACGACCGCCAAATCGCAGACCAGAGTTGACGTTGGCTTTCAAAGCCTCGCGGGAACTTCAAAAGCTTTAAATGGCATGGTCGGTTTAGACATTGATGGCTTGCTCGATTTGGCGCGCGGTTTTGATGGACTCTATTTTGAAACCGGGCAAGGTTCAGCCGTGACCAACAATGCCGCAGAGGGTGTTGATATGGTGACGCTCGAATCGCGGGCTTACGGCGCGGCGCGTTTGCTCGGGCAACAGACCGGCGCGTGGATGATTGTCAATGATGTCGCGGGATTCATCGGACCCGAAGTTTTTCGCGCGCCCGAACAATTATTGCGCGCTTGTCTTGAAGATACGGTGATGGCGAAATTGCATGGACTGACGATGGGGCTGGATGTCTGTGCGACATTTCACATGGGCATTGAGCCTGCGACCTTGCAGAAATTGACGGAAACCATTGCCCACGAAGCGCAGCCCGCTTACCTGATGGCGGTCGCCGGAAACGCCGACCCGATGCTCGGTTATCTCACGACCTCTTTCAGAGAACATCCCAAGCTTCGCAAACAAACCGGCAAACAAATTTCTACAGCGATGCAAAAGCGTTTGACTGCATTAGGCGTGATGAACCATACAGGCGAACCGATAAACCACGAACCGCCGACCGATTGGCTTTATGCGCTCTATGTGAAAGCCAGTGGCGACAGGCGGGCAATGGATACGTTGCGCGCAGAAGGTAGAAAAAAGCTTCAAAGTATCGCCGAACGCGGTTTCGATTTAGGCGTTGGATACGATAAAAATTTCGCTGCGCCGCCGACGATTCATAAGCGTATGCAGGCGATTTATGAGCACGCTCGCCGCGCTCTATATGCAACGCTTGAACCTGCGGTTATCAAAGACGCCTGTAAACAACCGATGCAAGTTCGCACAGAAGCTTTGGCTCGCGAAGATTATCTTTCGCATCCGGCATCGGGCGAGCGTTTGCGTGAAGCGGATGCACAACAACTTTTCAAGTTATACCTTTCGCGCCGCCCGCAAATCCAGATGGTGATTTCCGATGGTTTGAATGCCAACGCGGTGAATGAAAATTTGCGCGAGGTGTTACCGGCGCTCAGGCGCGGTTTGGAAAGCGCAGGCTATCACGTCGGCGAATATGAACTGGTAATTGAAAACGGTCGGGTGCGCGCGGGCTATCACGCGGGCGCGATTCTCGATGTCGAAATTCTCATCCACCTGATTGGCGAACGCCCCGGCACAGGCTTAAATACGCTTTCGGCATATCTCACCTATGGACGCAACCAAGCCGGCGCGTCGCGTTGGGCAGAAGGTATCGACCATTCACAAACCACAGCCATCTGCGGCATCAATCAAAAAGGCAAACCTGCGGATGTTGCGGTTGACGAAATCATTCGCCTGGTCAAACGCCTGTTCGCTGAGCGTCGTTCGGGCGTGGCATTAAACACATTGGAACCAAAGTAAGTTGATATTTTTCAGCGTTCAGAGTAACGCCTTCAGGCGTGAGAAAAAGCGATTCACGCATAAATGCGTAACTCTGAACCTCAAGAAATTTAGGTTCCAATGCATTAAATGAGTAATCAAGTAGCAATGGTGTTTTTACCTTTATGAAGGAATTGTTTGGGTGCGGCGCAGGTTTTCGACAATCGCGGCGGGGGCTTTGTCGGGCGAGCCTGCGGCAAACGGCGGTTGCGGGTCGTATTCAATCATCAGTTGAATGGACTCGGCGACCGCGTCGCCAAATTCAATCGCCGCCAAAGTGAGTGCCATGTCAATGCCTGCCGATACGCCCGCGGCGGTAATGATTTTGCCTTCGCGCACGAATCGTTCTTTCATCGGTTCTGCTCCGAACCTCTGCAACACATCAAGCGTCAGCCAGTGGGTCGTCGCTTTTAAACCTTTGAGCAAGCCGGCAGCGCCGAGTATCAACGCGCCCGTGCAAACCGAGGTCGTCCATTTTGTGGTTTCGTGAACCGCGCGCAACCATTCGTGAACTGCTGTGTCTTTAATCATTGCTTGCGGAAAAGACGTTCCCGGCACTAAAACGATGTCAGGACTTGTAACCTCATCAAGTCCGAATTCGGCATTCAGCAACGCATAACCGGCGTCCGTCTGTTTAATGCCTTTTTCACGGGCAACGAATTTCACTTGCGCGCCGGGCATCGAGCGCAACACTTCATAAGGACCGATGGCATCAAGCGCGGTCATCTGTTCATAAAGCAAAATAGCAATTTCCATAACTCTCCTTCGCGCAAAATTTTTTATAAAGCAATATCGAAAATGCCTGTGTCGCTATCAAGCGGTCAAGCGCATCGCGGCATTGGCGCATTATCAATTCGTGACACCTGACGAATCGAGATGCTAGGATACACGCTTATGAAAAGTGATGTGTTGATTGTGGGTGGCGGCGTCATCGGGTGCTCGGTGGCGCTTAGACTCGCACAGGCAGGATTAAAAGTTACGCTCGTTGAACGCGACCGAATTGGCGCAGAAGCCTCGCGCGCTGCCGCCGGGATGCTTTCGCCACAGGCGGAAGCCTCGGAACCCGGCGCGTTTTTCGATTTATGCCGCGAGAGCAAATTGCGGTATCGCGATTTTGTCGCCGAACTCAAAACGTTTTCGGGCATCGATGCCGAGTATCGCGACGAAGGCACGCTGGTTGTCGCTTTGCCCGATGACAAACCAGGTCTCGATGAGTGGGCGGCGTGGCAGATTGCTGCGGGATTGCCGATTGAAAAACTGACCGCTGATGACCTGCATCGATTTGAACCCAATGTCACCAAATCGGCTACAGGAGCCATTTTCCTGACCGAAGACCATCAGGTTGAAAACCGTTTATTGATGGACGCGCTCGCGGTTGCCATCCGTCGCCTGGGTGTCGAGGTCATCGAACAAAGCGCGGTTCAATCCCTGCTCATTGAAGCAGGGCAAGTTCAAGGCGTGCAACTCGAAGGGCAAAAAATTTATAGTGGCGCGGTCATCGTTGCGGCAGGTAGTTGGTCTGGCGCTTTACTTGAGCCGCTGGGATTTCATATCAAAACCATTCCGGCGCGCGGGCAGATGCTGGCGGTTCGCGGTTCAGCCTTTCGCCACGTTCTGCATTCGAGTCGTATCTATCTGGTGCCGCGCTCTGATAATCGTATCTTGATTGGCGCGACGGTTGAATATGCGGGCTTTGAAAAAGCGATTACCGCAAAATCCATTCACGCCTTGCTTGATGGCGCGATTGAACTCGTCCCGGCAATGGCGGATGCGGAAATCATTGAAACCTGGTCGGGCTTTCGTCCAGATACGCCAGACCATCTGCCAATCATCGGACAAACGGCAATTGCTAATCTATGGCTGGCGACCGGCCATTTCCGCAATGGCATTTTACTTGCGCCGATCACCGCCTCACTGCTGACTCAGTCTATCTTGAACGGACACACAGCCGATGCCTTAAAACCTTTCAGCATCGACCGATTCGCCAGTGACTGCGACTAACTTTGCGGTCAGCGAAAATTAGTTAATTGCGCTACAGGCAAATAGCGCGATTTTTAATGATTGAGAATTGGTGGATTGATCTTCTTTGATTGATTCACACCCAATCAGCGATTGAACTTTGAACCGTGATTGACACGCTTTCAACGTCCACGATAGCATTTTTGTTAATCAAAAAAACATCGGGATTTATTCATCAATTTTAATTCAATACAGGACTAAAAATGGGCAGAAAAAATCGCACCCCGAAAGCCACGGTAGCCACGCTTGAAGTGAACAAACCGAGCAAGGCTGACCTGAGTTTTACGCTGTCGCGTAAAGTCGTATTGTACGGCATTCTGGCAATCACCTTTCTGGCTTTTTCCAACACGCTGTTTAATGGATTTGCTTACGACGATACCACGCAGATTCTGCAAAACCCTTTGATTCGCAGCTTCACAAATTTGCCGGATGCGTTGACCAAAGAGGTGTGGTTCTGGCGTGCCGACCCGCAAAAAGACCCCAATAAACAGGTGGAGCCGACAACCCCCTATTATCGTCCGGTCTTCACGGTTTACCTGATGATTGGCTGGCATCTGTTTGGCGATCAACCGTTCGGCTGGCACCTGCTCAATATCCTGATGCATTTGATTGGCGTCTATTTCGCTTTTTTAATACTGGAAAAAATCACCAACGATTTGCGGGTGACAGGGATTGCCACACTACTGTTTGCCGTGCATCCGTTGCGCAGCGAATCCGTAGCCTGGATTAGCGGCTCGACCGACCTGTTTCTGGCGCTGTTTCTGCTGCCTTCGTTTTACCTGTACATCCGCTACCGCGAAAACCGGCAAATCAAATATCTGAATGGGTCATTGGGACTGTTTTTGCTGGCGGCATTTGCCAAAGAACCGGCAGTGGCGATGCCGGTTTTTATCGCCGCTTATGAAATGTTCATCATCAATCAGGAAAAATCTTTTAAAGAAAAACTGAAACCGATTGCGCTTTACAGCATCCTGTTTGCGCTGCTGATGGTGGGCTATTTTGAAATGCGTTACAAAGCGTTGGGCTTTGTCCTGAGCGATGAAAATTTCAGAATCTATCCGATTGAATGGGTGTTGTTGACGATTCCGCTGGCAATCACCAAATACCTGGGATTGCTGTTTTTCCCGATGAATTTATCGATTTTTCACCAGACCATCATGGTGAAAAGCGTGCTCAGTTATCGTTTTTATGTGCCGGTGTTATTGCTGTTGGCGCTGGCTTTCGGATTATGGCAATTGCGCCATTCGATTGCGGCGCGTTTTGCGATTCTGTGGTTTTTCATACACCTGTTGCCGGTGTTAAACCTCAGCGCCTTCGACGAAAATTTTCTCATTCAGGAGCGCTATGTTTACATTCCGTCGCTTGGCTTTTCACTGCTTATCGCTATGCTGCTGGTCAATATTCCCATTGAGCAATGGCTAGCCGTGGGCAACCGGCGCAAGGCACAGGCGGCAATGGTGGGATTAATCGCTTTGCTCTTTACCGGAAAAACCTTTGCGCAAAATCTCGCCTGGAAGAATGATTTAACCCTCTGGGAACACAGCGTCGCAGTCGCTTCCGACCAACCGATGGCAAGTTTTATTCTCGGTCATCAATACATCAAATACAATCAATGGCAAAAGGTCATTGATAACCTTGAACGCTATGTGGAATTGAAGCCTTCAAACCCGGTGGTGCTTTCCAATCTGGCTGCCGCGCATCTGCAAATGTATGAAGCCAACCGCGACCGCGCCCATGTTGTCAGAGCCATTGCGCTTTGTGAACAGGGGTTGAAACTGGATGATCGGTTGGCATCGTTATGGGATACGCTCGGTCACGCCTACAGCTATGACACGGATTTGAAAAATTACACCCGCGCCCGTTTGTATTTTAATCAGGCGCTACAGATTGAACCGGATTTGCCCATCGCGTTGTTTCATATGGGCGCGACCTTTTACAAAGAAGGCGCTTTTGATGATGCCTTACGCTTGCTGGAACGCGCGCGCAATTTACAACCGGATTTTATCGATATATATAAATTCTTAGGCTACACCTATGCGCTGCGCGGCGATTTACAAAAAGGCATAGACACTTTGAATTACTACATGCAAAAAGCCCCGACTGCGCCGGAAATTCCTTTAATCAAGCAGGATTTGGAAAAGTACGACAAGCTGCTGCAAGAGCAACAGGCAGCCGGGCTTGACCCATCGGCAAAACCGGTTGGCGCAATCGCCGTTCCCGATAAAAAATAAGGGAGTGGCTAAAGACCACTCCCCTATTTCATTCGTCATTTCAACTCGATTATTTTGCCGCAGTGGTTCTAAGCGCCGCATCGATTGCGGCTTTCAAAGTCTCTTTCGATTTATCCTTCACGCGTTTACCGTTAACGAACAACGTCGGGGTTCCGGTGACCCCGAATTTGTAGCCGTCTTCGACATCGCGTTGCACTTTTTCGAGGTATTTACCGGAAGTGATCGCCTCTTGAAATTTTTTAATATCGAGTCCCACCTGATTGGCATAAGCCAGCAGACTTTGAGCGTCGAGTTTTTCCTGATTTTTAAACAGCAGTTCGGCGTATTCCCAGTATTTGCCCTGTTCGCGCGCGGCTTCGGCGGCTTCGGCGGCTTTCAAAGCATAGGCGTGAATCTGGGTGAGCGGGAAATCGCGCACCACCAGTTTCACTTTATCGCCGTACTCTTTGACGATTTCATCGAGAACCGGCGCGGTCTTGCCACAACTCGGACACTGAAAATCGGTGAATTCGACAATCGTCACAGTGGCGCTCGCGCTGCCTTTGGTGGGTTGGTCATCGATGGCGATTTCATAAACCGGCGGGTCGGGGTCGGTTAAAAACACCTGGATTTGCGCGTCTTTGCGAATGAGTTTTACCAGTTCGTCTTCGGCTTTCTGGTATTCCTGTTGTTGCAGGTATTTGAGAATCTGGTCTTTGGTTTCGGCAAAGGTGCCGGGAATCTGCGCGGTATTTTCATCATAAAATTTTTTAGCTTCTTCTTCGGTAGGCTTTTTCGATTTGGCAACGACTTCGGCTTCAAACAACTGTTTGTCGGTGATTTTGCGTTTCTGGGCTTCCTGTCCGAGCAGCAAATCGTTGATGATGACATCGAACTGCGCTTTTCTGAGTTCAAGCACCTTTTCCTGATACTCAAAAATTAACGGACGCAGCGCTCTATCGGCATCGCCGAGGGTGATATTTTCTGCGCCGATGGTTGCCACGACGCGGGCGCGGTCAGCCTCGTCTTTCGGTTGAGTGGCGATGGAATTTAAAACTTTAACCTGCGAAGCGGCGCGCAGCCTGGTGGTATAACGTTTCCCTTCGATGTCATGACGTTGGGCGCGCAGGTAAGCCAGAATCTCATCGTGCAATTGCGCGTAGCTTCCCTGCAAACGGTCTTTATTCTGCTCGTAAAAAGCCGAGGCTTCGCTTTCGGTTGGCTCTTTTACCTTCGAGGTGATTTCCAGATCAATGAGTTTAGCGGCAGGCAGATTGCGTTTTTTGGCTTCGGCTTCGATCAATTTGGCATCAACCATATTGTTGATTTGCTGTTTGCGCGCTTCGATAACCGATGCCTGCAATTGCTGGATTTTGTCTTTGATCGGATCATCAACATCTTTGGCAGTGATTTTCACACCGTTGACGGTGCCATAGACTTCCGGCAAGCCTTTGACTTCGCAAGCGCATTCGACAGCTGGCGCAGGTGGTCGTTGAGCCGCAGATGGAGTTTGTGATGCCCATGATGGCATAGCGGCAATCGCCAAATTCCCACACATCAACAACGACAGTAACATTAAGGACAACTTTTTCATTGAAATCTCCCGGTAGTAACGAATCATTTCCTTCTTGGAATGTTTTAGTGTCTCAATTATTGCAGCAAATTGACAAGTGCAAACTGCTCGGTATCAACCTGCCGGAATCAGCGAATAAGCGGATGCGATTGGCGGCAAAATCCATCAAAGCCTTGATGGCAGTGACCGCTCAACCAGGTCGCGAGTGGTTCAGCTATCCGTGAAACCGATTTTCAAAGGCTCCCGTACATTCGACCGAGAGATAAAAACACTGAAGGTGAAAAGCCCGTAAAATTGCGGCTTTTCCAACATTTGAATCTGAGGGAGTGACATTCATGCAGCGAGCCTTTGGCATTATGATTTTTTTCGGCAGTCTGTGTTTAATCGCCTGTCACCAGGCTCAAGACCGACAATTACTGCCCAATACCTCAGAGAAGTTGGCGACGATTTTAGCGCCGCACGAGGGCACAACGGCGATTGATGAAAAAATTATTCGCCTGCAACAAATCCTACGTCAGCCAACCCCTCACAACGAAAGTGAACCGGTTCGCAACATCGAAAAGCTCGGTTGGGCATTTATTGAAAAAGCCCGGCAGAGTTTCGATATGGGTTATTACAAACTGGCGGAAACCTGCGCGCTTTATATTGAAGCAAAACAACCGGATAATCCTGACGCGCTGCTCTTACGCGGTCATGCCTTGAACAGTCTGCATCGCTTTCGTGAAGCCGAATCACTGGCGCGAAACTTAACTGCCCGCCGCGAATTGCATTTCGATTTTGCCTTGCTTGGGGATGCCTTAATGGAACAGGGCAAACTCGATGAAGCGATCCCTGCCTATCAAAAGATGATGGATTTAAAACCCAGCCCCGAAGCCTACAGTCGCGCCGCGCATGTTCGCTGGCTGAGAGGCGACCTCGACGGGGCAATTGACATGATGGCGCTTGCCGCCCAATCGAGCGTTCAGGGAAATCCCGAAGCGGCGGCCTGGGCGCACACCCGCTTGGCATTATACGAATTACAGGCAGGTGACACGAAACTGGCTCTGGCAGCCGGTTTGCGGGCGCTGGCGTTCAAAGAGGATTTTGCCCCGGCGTATCTTGCGAAAGGTCGCGCGCTGCTCAATGCAGGTAAGCTCTCTGAAGCCATTGAGTCTCTCAAGCGCGCGACCGGATTAAATCCGTTGCCGGAATATCAGTGGACGCTTGCCGATGCGCTACGCAGCGCCAACCGCGCGCAAGAAGCCGAAGTCATTGAAACGGCACTGTGTGAGCAGGGCGCGACAAACGACCCGCGAACCTTTGCCCTGTTTCTGGCAACCCGCAATCTGCAATCCGACAAAGCCCTGGCTTTGGCACAAGCTGAACTGAAAGAGCGCCGTGATGTGTTTACGCTTGACGCGCTCGCCTGGTCGTTTGCCAACGCCGGTCGCTGGGAAGAAGCCCACCGATTGATGCGGCGGGCAATCGCCCAAGGCACCAAAGACGCGAGGCTGTTTTTTCATGCGGGGGTGATTTCGGCAACGCTCGGTGAACATCGCGCGGCGCGTCGTTGGTTTCACCAGGCACAAAAAATCAAGCAGATGCTTTTACCTTCCGAGCAAAAACGTTTAGAGGCATCGCTCAGCCAACTCCCAGCCTGATTGCTTATCAGCTAACCATTCCGTCACTTTCCTCAAACGCTCAATCGCTTTGCGGCGAAACGGGTGAGGTGTGGTCGGATTAACCTTCTTCACTGCGACATCACCCGGCGCGAAGAAGCTCAAAAAAACGGGAGATATACCACTAAGGATAAATTTCAGGAGAACACTAAATTATGTCTATTCCAAAAACCTTAAAACTTATTCAACGCATCACGGCAATCGCTTTGCTGTGTTTAACCGCCAACTCGGTATTTATCAGTTCGGCATTTGCATCTTCGCATATGGATGCGCCGCTCATTACTCTTGACCCTGCGGCAAACACTACGGATGTTTACGCCTTTGTGCAGGAAGAAAACGGCGTCAAAGTTCTGGTCACCGCCTTGGGCGTTTACCCACATCAGGAACCCGGTATCGGTCCCAATAAATATAACTTTGATGACAATGTGTTATATGAAATTCACGTCGCGCTCGGCAATGATGTAGCAGCCGGACGCGCCACTATCAGCTATCAATTTCAATTTGAAACCCGCTTCAAAGCCGCCAACACGATTTTGCAATCTTATCTCGGCGTCATTCAAAATGTGGATGATGGCGCGCAAAACCTCACACAAACCTACACCGTCACCAAAGTTGATCGTCGCACAGGCAGAAGTGAAGTATTAGGCTCAGGCATTGTTCCGCCCAACAATCAAGGCAACGCGACGCCGTTTTATAATCAAGGCGACAATGGCGAAAATCCCGCCAAAGACGGGGTGGCAACCGAAACCCAACTTGACCGCTACACCAGACAATCGATTATCACTTTGAACAAAGGTTACATTTCATTTGCCGGACAACGCGATGACGGATTCTATGCAGACGTCCAATCCATCTTTGATCTATTGAAACTTCGCAACCCCGGACGCGATTCACAGGGAGGCTTTAATTTGCACTTGCTTTCTCTGGCAATTCCAATGAACGAACTCGGCGGTGATATGCAGATTGCCGGGGTTTATGCGACGACCAGTCGTCGCACCAATCGCATTTTGCGCGAAGACGGCACAGATAAAAACAAGGGGCAATTTGTGCAGGTGGCGCGTCAGGGCAATCCGCTGTTCAACGAAGGCTTGATTGCCATCAGCGATAAAGATTTGTACAGTCGCACCAGCCCCGTGCGAGACAAAGAAATTTTTGCCAAATATGCATCAAGCCCCGAACTCGCCAGACTGATCAATGCCTTGATTTTCAACGGCACGACGGTCGCGGTTGAAACTAATCGCACAGATATTGCCGGCATTTACATTCCCGACCTGATTAAAGTTGATCTGTCGACGGCTCCCTGCCGGTTGGCGGGCGGCGGCACCAACCATCCGACCAACCCCGATGATACGGGCTTTTCACGCCTCAGCATCTTCGGCGGCGACACGCTGGTTAGCCGTGTGCAACAAGGTTTCGGCAACGGCGTGGTGCCTGGCGGTTGGCCTAACGGCAGACGCTTTGGCGATGACGTAGTTGATATTGCCGTATCGGCTGTCATCAGCGACCTGCGCAATCCTGCGAATTTAGTGATTCGCACAGCGGGCGACGGCGTGGACGCAAATGATATGGCATTCAACAAAGTCTTCCCGTATGAATCCACGCCGCAAAACGGACGCAATCACCAACACTGATTGACCGCGAATCAGATGAAGTGGTGAAGAGATGAAAAGGTGAACCTCGGATTTTTTCCGGTTCACCTTTTCATCTCGTTCCCTTTCTCAACTCACCTTCATCTCTATCATCAACGCAGACTTAATTACTCGAAGGATTGGTTAATGCAATATCAAACGCTGAAAGAATTTTTCATCGTTCTGGTGGCGTTCCCGGCAATCATGTTTTTTGCCAACGTCGCCGAAGCGCACGACCCTGGGCTTAGCGCCGCAAATGTAAAACTGGGAAGCGACCATATCGTTACGCATCTGGCATTTTCGCGTAGTGATATTGAAACCTTCACGACACTCGATACCAATCAGGATGGGCAAATCACCGATGCGGAATTTCAAGCGGCGCGCCCCAAACTGGAAACGATTATCCGAGAAGGTTTTGAAATTTTAGTAAATGAAGGTCGCGCCAGGTTGCAGGAGGTCGAAATTAATTACGACGAAAGCAATGCGGTGAATTTTGTTTTGCAGTTTTCGTATAAATCGGTTCCGCAAATTGCCGTGCAATCGCCACTTCTCAATCAGTTGCCGCGCGGGCATCGTCAATATCTCGCCATCACCAATATCGACGGCAAGGTCATTGCTGAAAAAATGCTCACTGCCGGGAATCACGTCTTGACGGTCAACCTTGCACTGGTTCTCACGGCAATCAAATTGCAATCCTTCTCAGATTTTTTCCGGCTCGGCATTGACCATATTCTGACGGGCTACGATCATCTGGCTTTTCTTTTTGCGCTGTTGGTTGTTGGTACAAGTTTCCGTCAGGCTGCGAAAATCATCACCTCATTTACCGTTGCGCATTCCCTCACCTTGGCACTGGCGACATTCGGTGTTGTGCGTTTCTCCGCAAACCTGGTTGAACCGCTGATTGCGGCTTCGATTATTTATGTCGGGATTGAAAATCTTTTTCGTAAAGAGGTGAACGGGCGCTGGCTTTTAACCTTCGGCTTCGGATTGATACACGGTTTCGGTTTCGCGTCGGTTCTCAGCGAGTTGGGAATTGCCGCGAATAAAACATCCGCTTTTTTGCCATTGCTTTCATTCAATCTCGGCGTCGAAATCGGACAGGTAGCGATTGCGGTCGTGGTCTTGCCCCTGATTTGGAAACTCAGAAAACAGCCGGTCTTCACTTTGCGCTATGTCCCGGCAGCTTCTTTATTGCTGGCAATTCTCGGAGGGTTCTGGTTGATTGAGCGAACGTTTTTTTAAGCAAACTCAACGAGGCATAGACCGCGCCTCAACAAAATCAATCTGCTCGGCTTGAATCCGCAAGGCAATTATGGTGAAGGAAAATGCTCAGGAAAATTTGAGGCGACGCAGTAAAGCCAGGTAGCGGTGGTCGCTATGCAAAGCGTCAAGTTGCGGCTCGGCTTTGAAGTAAACCATCGCCGGTTCCTTGTCCGCAATAGCTTTTTCAAACCAGTCAAAAGCCACGTTCAGGTCTCCCAGACTGATATAAAGCAGCGCCTTGCGATATGAAGAGAGCGGCGCTGCCGTAGTTGAGTTGGTCAGTTCTGCAACCATCTTTTCTGCCTGCTCGCGATTGCCTGCAAGCGCATATACCTGACAAAGTTCTGCCGAAACGCCGTCACGCCCATAGTAAAGTTCAATACTGCGTTTCAACTCTCTGATGGCATCGTCATATTTCGCCTGCATCATATAGGTTTTTCCCAACTGGCGATGGCTGAAAACATCCCTTGGCTCCATTTCAATCACTTTCCGGCATTGCTCAATTGACAGGTCATACCGGCGGGCGCAGTAATACGTCCAGGCGAGGTCACGGTTGATGACAATCGAAACGGGGTCTAATTGCCGGGCGATTTCCATCTCTTTGATTGCCTCTTCGTGCCTGCCCAAGGCTGTGAGCAGAGTTGAATGGTAGAGTCGCGTCATGGCGTGGTTGGGATTAATTTCAATTGCCCGCCGAAAGGATTTTTCGGCATCCTCCCAATCCCAGTTGGCATGCATACTCACGAGTCCCAGCGCGCCGTAGGCATCGGCTACCTGATCATCCATGCTCACTGTGTGTTTGGCTTCTTCTTCGGCTTTTTTCCGCCACTCGGCGCTTGAATTGAAACTGGCAAGCGTCAGATAAACGCCTGCCAAACCTGCGTGTGGCAAGACATAGGCAGGGTCTTTGGCAATCGCTTCTTTGAAATACTGTACAGCCTTGTGCGCGCCATCTTCTGTGAGTTTCGTGGCATAGAACTGACCTTGAACATAAAGTTCATAGGCTTGGGTGTTTTCAGTATGCCGTTTGGTCAACAGCTTCTGCTCTTCGCCGGTCAATTTGAGCGATAAGCGTTCAGCCATCTTTTCAGAAATCGAATCTTGCAAGGCGAAAAGGTTGGTAAAATAGTCATCATACTTATCCCACCATAGAACTTTTCCATCCTGAACACGCATCAATTTGACGGTGATGCGGATTCTGTTATCTTCACGTTGAATCAATCCTTCTAAAAGTCCATCCACCCCGATTTCACGACCGGCGGTTAGCGAATCAAAGTTCAGGTCTACGTATTTTTGTATAGTGCTGGTCGGGCGAACGCTGAGTTGTTGGATGTTACTCAAACGGTTAATCAAGGCATCTGCCATCCCCAACCCCAAAGCGTTATCGCTGTCACTGGCGTTTGAGGATTTAAAGGGCAATACAGCAATCGTGCGAATCCGCGCAACCTCTGAAGCTTCATCACCGGATGTTGTTCGCCAAATCAGATATATGGCGCTGCCCATAATCAAAGTGGCGACACCGATGAGTAACCAACTCTGGGGATGCAAGGGAAATGTTTTTTTTGAGGCGCGAACCCCAACCTCAAGCGGTCTGTCAATCACCGGAGGTTGCAGAGTTTCTGGATTTTCGACGATTGCCGCAGGCGGGAATTTTTCAATAACCGACGTGGAAGAAATTTCTACGGGTTGCTCAGTGGCGACAACCTCTTTGACGGTGGCGACGAAGCGATAGCCGCGTTTGGCGACGGTTTCAATATATTGCGGCGCATTGGGTCTTTCGCCCAAAGCTCTGCGTAATGCGGAAACATTAACATTGAGATTCGCCTCTTCGATAAAACTATTGGGCCAAAGCGTCTTGAGCAGCTCGTCTTTTTCCATCAATCGCCCGCGATTTTCTACAAGCAGAGTCAGCAGGTCGAAAACTTTTGGCGTGAGGGCAACGGCTTCGCCCTGTCGCAGCAGTGCGCGTTCAGCAAGGTCTAAGCGAAAATCGCCAAATTCATAAAGACGTCTGACTCTTTGGCTCATTTTTGTCCTACGTTTTCCCCAACTCCGCTTTCGATTGACCACTACGCTTACATTGTAATGAATAACCCGCCCAGGGCAAATCGAGCTTTAGTCCATTGAAATGCGTCGATTACCTTTGTAGCTACGAATTTTGGCAGACTTTTGGTTTTTTTTTGGCAATCCTTTAAGACTTTTATGGAGAGGTTAGGCTACGCTCTCCCGTCAATTTCACACAGGGCTTGCGCCTGATGCAACAGGCGTTTTTGAACACCGGAGGTAAAAAATTTATGCCACCTGCTGCCACGATGATTGAACCGGGCAGTGAAACCGCCAGCGAAAAATGGGAAAACGAGTTTCGTGAACGCGATTATAAACTGGCAGAATTGATTCAACGAATCGCAAACGGCGACCAGTCAGCGATTGCAAAATTCTACCAGATGACCAATCGGTTAATCTTTGGTCTGGTGCTCAGGATATTGGGAAATCGGGATAGTGCCGAAGAAGTGTTGTTTGACGTTTACACACAGGTTTGGCGGCAGGCGGCGCGTTACGAAGCCAAACGCGGCGGACCCACCAGTTGGCTCATCACCATAGCGCGTTCGCGCGCCATTGACCGTTTGCGCGCCGATAAGCACTATGTGCTTCACGATGAGTTGACGGAAGCCGCCGCCAATGAATACCTCACGACAGAAAATCCTGAAACCGCAACCGCCATTTCCGAGTTGCAAGGGTTCGTGCGTTCGGCGCTAGAGACGCTCTCTCCCGACCAGCGGGAAGTGATTGAGATGGCTTATTACGCGGGGATGACGCAAAGCGAAATCGCTCTGCAATTAGGCATTGCAATAGGCACCGTCAAGACGCGCACACGATTGGCAATGGCTAAACTGCGCGACGCTTTGCAGCCGTTAATGGTTTGAGAGTGTGATGATGCAGAGAAGAAGCATTTGAAAATCTGGTGGTCGAAGAGTACGGATTCATTTCGCTTGGCGCTTTGCAAAATGCCGCAGGCGACTGAGAGTTATGATTTGCCTGCTGAAATCGAGTTATCAAAATACCGCGCAGACCAAATTGTCACTGCGCGGTATCACGTAAATTTCACGACCGCGCCGCTCAGTCAACCGTAACTTTTTTCACTTGGAACAGCTTGCAAAAAGGAAGCGGTCTGTAACCGCGCGAGTTGATTAAGCGCTGCCAAAAACCGATTATTCAACAGTTTCAAAGTAACGTTAGTTGTAAGCAGTTCTAACCGCAATGAATTTGTAAATCAAGAGTATCAGCCAATAAACCCTTGCTGACTGATACTCTTGATTTTTGCTGCTCACAATCGACGCATACCTACAGGAGTGTTAGTTATCCGATGACATTGACATCTCCGTCGGGAACCAGTGGACATTCGCCTCCGGTAAAGGAGATGGTGAGTTGGTGTGTAACCACCATTCCACCGATAATCTGCGCCGCTTCTTCCGGCGTCATGTTGGGTTGAGCAGTATTGATGTCTTGCGCAATGACAAAATATTTCCAGAGTCCACGCGGATCTTTTTCGCGTGAAAACAGGTAGACGCCGGTGTAGATGCCATCCGATGGTTTATCATCCGGATTGATTCCATCATCTTGCAAACCAAAGCTGCGGAATTGCCCCTGTGGACCTACAAGAAAACATTGAACGAAGAGATCGCCGCCGCGCAACGGTCTGTCCTCTTCATCAAAAAATTCCGCGCGCACGATGAACAGCTCGCGCTTGTAGAGGCGAACCACATCGGGAGCCGTGATCTGGTAACGCGACAGGGTGTGAATATTGTTGTTGGTTTCGCTGACTGAATAATTGTAGCTTGCGCCTGTGGTCACCCGCGTATATTCCCACTTGGCATGAGCGGCAAAGGGTCTGCCAAGCGCCACCGGCTCGGGGTAGGAAATCGTCGCTTCGAGTAACTCAGCCGTCGTCACCTCTCCAGCCGCAGGCAGGGTGTTATCCTGTCCGCGTCTGAACGGGTCGCGGGCATCGCTAAGCGCCGCCGCCGTGGCAACCGCCGCCGCCGCCGCAGTCAATCCGGCAGCCACATAACTGGTTCCACTGCCTTCACCTCGAACCCCACAACAATCGCCGCCGCTGTCTCCGTCACTGCTACCACCGGACACCGTAATTTCACCGCTGCCATCGACGGCTTCAGCTATCGCCGCCGCAATCAGCAGCAATGCCGCAATGATGCAAAGGATAATTTTCCACCAGGGGTCTTCAAACGGCAGGTCGCCGTATTGCCCAGCGAAAGGTGGGTTGGGCGAAACGCCAACCCGGAACCGGTGAGGCAGATACCCCGGCAGGCAAAATTCAAAATCGTCACGATGATCGGTGAACGCGCTGAGCACGCTGAGGAAATTACGTTCGCGATTGGGCGGCTTGCGGTGACGTTTGCAACAACAGGGAGCCGTTTTCGGTCCAACTAAATCCTCAAACTGCACTTCGATGACACCTTCAGGAGTTTGCGCGCTGAAGGTTTTGGTAGCGGGGTCGAAGGTCACACGAGTGACGAAAATCTTCTTGATGGTGCGATTGCGACCGGCAGCATTTTCAGAAATGAAACTGATGTAATGCACGCCGGGCGGCACGGCGCTGAAATCAGCTTCCCAGGAAAATACCCGCACGGCACCACTGGTGAGCGTGTTTAAAAGATAGGTTGTAGGGGTAAAAACAATACCCGGATGGGAGACGCTTTCAATATAGATTTGTGTATTATTGACCGTGCTGGCTCCGACATTTTTGAACTGGGCGTTGATTCTCTGCTTGCCCAAAGTCGATTCAAAAATGCCATCGGGCAGCATCAATCCGGTGATTCGGTCAGTGGAAAATGGACGATTGGGAACGGTAATCATGCTCATTTTCTTTCCTCCTTCGTGTGAATAATCAGCAGACTGAGGCCGCCGACCACGCGCTCCTGTTCGAGTTGCTCGACATGGATGAGCGCCGCGCCGCCGTCCAGCGTACCGACCAAGCTGTAGCCTGCTCTGCCATTGGGCTTCACCTTCAGGCTTTTGATTCTGGGCGATCTTTGACCGCCTTCTTCAAGGTCAGGACACATGGCTGAAACAAATCCCAGCCGGGTGACTTTGCCCTGTTTGGCTGGCAGTTTGAAATTGCGTCCGAGCAAGGGGAGCAGCTTTCTCAGGCTTTCGATTTTTCCTTGGGTGGCATTGATGGCAAACACCTTTTCCTTGCGACCAGGGTTATGAATTTCAAACGCGAAGTGAAAGCCTTTCGCCGATGCCATCACCACAGACAAATTGCGCTGCGCCACATGACGATCCGTCGGCACATTAAAGGCGGCAACGGCAGGCAAAGGGTCTGCTGTCGGGTGAAAGGCTTCGGCGAGAATGCATTCATGTCCTTGATTCACATAAACCGGCGTCCAGGGAGTCAAGCAGAGAACATCACCGGTTTGTCCGGGGTCCAGGGTCACAAAGGATGTGCCGATGGCATTTGCCGTGGTGCGATCAAAACCTACAGAGGGGTTAGCCCAGTAATACCTCACGGTGGCATTTTCTACTTTGGTATTGCCGGTATTGCGTACCCTTGCCCATAGGTAAGCATTGATACCAACGATGGGAAGTCCGGGCGGGCCTTCGGGGTCATCGCCAGGCACGACCCAAACATTGGGACTCAGATACCAGGGATTTCCATCTTCTATCTCTAAGGTAACAGACATAATTTCCTCCTTGATTAAAGTGGATCGGTTAAGGTTTTTTGTGACAGGCAAGCTATGAGTTATGAGTTTCTTACTGCGGGTCTACTCATATTCTGCCCAATGTGCGGTTGCTGCAATCAGCAAGCTTCATAATGATTCTCGTTATGAAGGCGAACCCGAATGTTCTGAAAATAAAGACACGTCACCGTTAAACCGCTTTCAAATGAAAGCAGCGCCATGAATTCTTATCGCCTTTATCTCCTGATAACTTTGCGATTTTGCATAGAGGGTTTATCAGTATGACCCATTGAGCGGTAATCGCCCCTTCCATGCAGCGTTTACAAAGTCTACAAATACCAAGTGAGGACGCGAGTCTGGGAGGTTTGCGTCGTTAACAGGTTTGACGGTCGCTTGCCGTTCATTTAGCGAAGCCGGATGGTGGAAAGGGTGCACTTCGAGGAATGAAGATGTTGTCAATCAAGCTATCGCTAACAGTGATGAGGAATAAACGTTCTATTTCAGCCCGCTTTTACAGGGCATTCAGATGAGAGAATCGCTTGAAGTCAAGGGAAAGAAATGTAATCCCCACACAACGCTCTCACCGGCGCGTTAGAACGGTTCAAAGAAATTATTCATATCCCACTACACAAAAGCGACGGGAATGAAGGCGCTCAGCGTATTCAAGAAAGATGAATTCCAAAATCCGCTTTTGCCTCACCCTGTCACTCAAAGACGCAAAAGCAAAAAAAAACGATGCAAAAAATTTTCTACTGTTCATCAATCATTTCAACGACTGCTTTTCAGCAGTCGTTGGCGACGGTTTGCCAGTGTTGAATTTATCGGGTGGTGCATTGTGATGAAAAAGTCAGAGGCTCATTCAAAGCGATGCGGGCAGGAAACCAGAGAGAAAATTTGTCAGGCATTGAATGCGCGCAAATGAAACCGGGCGAAACGATGGATTAATATGCACTCAAGGCTGTCGTATCAATACGACAACCGGGGATGATTTCTCTATGGTGGACTATTGGCAAAAGAGATTGCAGGCTACCCGACGACAGGGTTTCGCTTATCCCGCCTGCGCCGGGTGAGCTTGCAATTCAAATTTCTCATCAACCGCAAATGGGCGCTTCACATATTGCGATAATTGGGACCGCCGCCGCCTTCGGGAGGCACCCAGTTGATGATTTGATAGGGATCCATAATGTCGCAGGTCTTGCAATGCACACAGTTGGAAAAGTTGATTTGCAAGCGGCGACTATCATTATCGCCGGTCATTTCATAGACACTCGCGGGACAGAAATTTTGACAGGGGTTGCCGAACTCTTTGGTGCAGCGGTCAACGCAGATGTTGGTATCGAGAACTTTCAAATGACAGGGCTGGTCTTCGTGATGCTGGGTGCTCGAATAATAAACATCTGTGAGTTTGGCAAACGTCAGTTTGTCATCGTATTTCAAATCGCTGTAACGGTCGCCCTGCGGCTTGCCATTGATTTGCACAAGGTGTTGATGACCGGCAGTAATCGCGATGCGACCGGGAAAACGCCCGCCGGTAATCGTCGAAAGCCCTGCAATGAACAGCCCCATATTGCGACCTTTATCGAATCCTTGATGGAAATTGCGCGATTTATAAAGCTCTTTGCCGATATAACTCGATTTCAGATTCGTTTCATATTTACTTAACAGCTTGTCCGAATAATCATCGGCAACGAGCGCCTCAAAAATCGTTTCCGCCGCCAGCATGCCAGACTTAATCGCCGTGTGAATGCCTTTCAAGCGTTCGCCGTTCAAGGTCGCGCCCGAATCGCCAACAATCATCACCCCATCCGATGTGAGTTTCGGTATGGTGTACCAACCGCCCACCGGCATCGCTTTTGCGCCGTAGCGAATCATCTTGCCATCTTTCAAAAGTTCGGCAATCAACGGATGAGTTTTGAATTTTTGAAATTCGTGATGCGGGTCAATGCGCGGGTCGCGGTAATCGAGTCCGACTGCCAGACCGATGTTGATGATGCGGTCTTTCATGCCGTACACCCAAGAACCGCCAAAGGTGTGTGAATCGAGCGGCCAGCCCATTGTGTGAATCACCGAGCCTGCGGGAAAGCGGTCATCGGGCACTTCCCACAATTCTTTGACGCCGACAGAATAGACCTGCGGGTCATTGCCCGCATCGAGTTTCAAACGGCTCACCAGTTGTTTGGTGAGCGAACCGCGCACGCCTTCGCCTAAAACGGTGACTTTGGCGACGATGTCAACGCCGGGTTCAAAATTGCCTTTGGGATTGCCGGTCTTGTCCAAGCCTTTATCGCCGGTGCGCACGCCGATGACCGCGTCACCTTCGTAGAGCATTTCCCAGCCGGGAAATTCCGGAAAGATGTTGACCCCGGCGGCTTCGCATTTTTCGCCGAGCCAGCGCGCGAATTTATTGAGCGAGATGACGAAGTTGCCATGATTTTGTAGAGGCGGCGGCAGGATGGGTAGTGGAATTTTGCCTTTTTCGGTGAGAAAGTAGACATTTTCACTGCCTACCGGCGCTTCAAGCGGCGCATCTTTTTCAAAATCGGGAACCAGTTCGCGCAAAGATATGGGGTCAAGCACCGCGCCCGACAATTGATGCGCGCCGATTTCTGCGGCTTTTTCGATGACCGCGATATTGATTTCATCGAGTTTTTTGCCGCCCGTTTGTTTGGCATTTTCATTATGCTTTGCGATTAAATTGGTGAGGTGCAAAGCGCAGGATAAATTCGCCGGTCCCGCTCCCACGAGCAGAACATCCATTTCCAATATTTCTCTCTCCATAACCTTTCAACTCGACAAGAATTTCACTCCGAACATTACCTACTTAAAGTTATGACCATCCATTGATACACAGGCAAATTCTATAGCAACACTTCTTCGAGGGTTTTGGCTTTCAACAGTCTCACGCCCCATTTTTTCAGGGTGGTTTTATTTGCGCTTTCGATTTTTTCTTTTGCCCAATTCGGCAATTTACCAAAACGCGCTTCGAGCATATAACGCACCATCGCGGCTTCGCCTTTTTGTACCCCCTTACGCATGCCTGATTGTTCGCCTTGTTCAAAATATTTGCGAATGACTTTATTTTCCATTAAATCGATTGCCACCGGCATTCGTTTTACCTCCCTGATGACGACTTCTTCGACATTTCTCAGTCCTGATAATATCAGCAACTTCTCCACATTATCCAAAAACTTTTTCTCAGGCAGAGATTTTGCATTTCTGAGAATTTTGCGAATGCTTTGCACGCTGCTGCCATTATGGCAAAGAATCGAGAGCAAGTTATCCTCGACCGAATCGCTTGCCAGTAACACCTCGCTATCAATCTCGCGTACATCAATCGCATCATAGCGATATGACAACCGGTTATCTCTGACCCTTGTCGAAAAATTCATCAACTCTTTGCCCAAATAGATGACTACCTGAAATGGCGGTTGCCCGAACAGTGTGCGAATGAGCAAATAATACTCCAGCATTCGCCAGCGCATTTCCGCATCATTATGACTTTGAAATTCCAGATGGAGGATGCGCCCATCCCTCAGTCGCGCGACAAAATCGGGACGCCGCATCTGTACGGAAGGATACTCGACCGTGAGTAACGCTTCGGCTTCGCTTCCGGTAAGAATTTGCAGAAGCTTTCGCGGCAATCCCTGAAATATCTTTTTAATGACCGTATCGTAACGCATTGAAGTGATAATGATGCAACCGCAAATTCAGACAAAACCGATTGACGCCGAACCGACTAATTGCCTATAACAACCGCTGAACCGAGTAATAAAATCGTGCCTTTGGAAAGCGTTGAGATTATCCGCTCAACCTGCAAATGACAAGTCGGAATGAAATGATCAACTCACCAACACAACAAAGCAATCCGTTTTCTACCGGAGGCGGAGGCTCGAATTTTGAAACGCGAATTCAAGCAGCGTTTACGGTCTTAATGCTAACAGGACGAGTGTCACCCGGCCTACCACCTTGGTCAATTACTAAGCTTAAACTACAAGGTCGTTATGCAGGTTTTAATACTGACGACTTTATTGTCTTTACGAAGGATTCTAAAACACAAAATGAAGCAAAGTTGCTAGGTCAAATAAAACATGACATTAGTATCAATGAGGGAAACGAAACTTTTTGTACAGTTATTCAAGCAGCTTGGAATGACTTTAATGATTCAAATGTTTTCAATGCAACCAATGATGTTTTAGCCCTTATCACGGGACCTTTAAGCTCTACAGATATCAACAATGTGCGCCCGCTGTTAGAATGGGCAAGACACTCTGAAGATGAAATAGAATTTCTGAACAAAGTAAATACAGATTATTTCAGTAGTGACCCCAAAAGAGCAAAGCTAAAAGTTTTTAGGTCACTTTTGAATAAAGCAAATGGCAACATTGCTATCTCGGATAAACAGCTTTGGGAGTTTTTGAAATCTTTTCACTTACTTGGATATGACCTAGATTTAGAATCTGGAAACACTTTGTCTCTTATCCAATCGTTAATTGCTCAGTATTCTCATGAAAATCCTCTACCCCTTTGGTCAAGAATTCTTGATGCTGTCCAATCAGCCAATCAGAATGCAGGAACCATTACTTTAGAAACCTTACCACAGGACATCCGTAATTTATTTGATACAAGAAAAAACCAGAAATGGGAATCTGATCTAAAAAGAATTAAAGAACATGGGGAATACATCATTGATGGCATCAGAATGGATATTGGCGGGGTACACATTAAGAGACCAGCGATTTTGTCGCGGTTGCTTGAGGCGAGCGAAAGCTCAAAATTTGTATTTATTTCAGGTGCGCGTGGGTGCGGGAAATCCAGTGTCGTTCGAGAGTTTTCCGAATATATGGCTGATCGTAATCCAGTATTTTGCCTTCGTACAGAAGACCTTGATAAAGCTCACCTTGATAATGTGTTTTCGTCCATGGGTTTGGAAAACTCCATTGGAGATATTGAAGCTGGTTTTGCTTTGATGCCCAAAAGATATTTACTGATTGAGTCTATTGAAAAACTACTTGAATTGGAGCATTCAACGGCATTTACTGATTTACTTCATTTTCTCAATAAACATCTAGGCTGGACTATCATTGCGACAGGTCGTGATTATGCGTATCAACAGGTAATGTTTAATTTTCTTCAACCATCTGGCGTCACTCATTCTTCAATAACAATTGATAACTTCGATGATCATGAAGTCCAGCAGCTTTGCGAAAAAATTGAGCCACTAAAGACAATTGCTGAGAACTCCTCATTGAGTCCATTACTCAAGAATCCATTTATTGCAGAATTGGCATATAGAGTCTCAGAGACAGGAATAGAATTTTCAAGTGGAGATGGTGAAAAAGAATTCCGAGAAGCTGTTTGGAGAAATATTATTGCAAGAGAACAGATACGAACTGAAGGACTGCCGTTAAAAAGAAAACAGGTTTTTATTGAGGTTGCCGTATTAAGAGCAAAGCAAATGGTTTATGGAGTTCCCGAAGAAAATTTTGATTCCGAAACCTTGCTAAAGCTTGAAGAAGATAACTTAATACGCCGTGCGACCAATGGATTAGTTAGTCCGGCGCATGACGTTCTGGAAGACTGGGCGCTTGAACGATATATTGAACACGCCTACCAACAAACCTCTGGAAATATGGCTAAGTTTCTTGATGCAATAGGTGATGAACCTGCTATAAATCGAGCATTCCGTTTATGGCTACATCAGAGATTGAAATATAGCGACAACGTCAATGATCTCATTTTTGCCATCCTTAAAAGTCATGAAATTCAAAGATACTGGCAAGATGAAACTATTTCTGCCGTGCTATTGGGTCAAACTCCAGATAGTTTTCTTGAAGAACTAAGAGATCAGCTTTTAGAAAGTGAAGGCGAACTCTTAAAGCGATTCTGTTTTATTCTTCGTATATCCTGCAAAACCCCCGATCAAGATTTAATCAAGCAGTTGTCAGGCAGCAATAAAGCACAAAATGTATTGGATACCTTATTCCTCAAGCCATTTGGACATGGGTGGGATGCAGTTATTCGCTTTCTATTTGAGAATAGAGAAAGCGTTTCAACATCATTAGTGCCACATATAATAGCGGTACTTGATGAATGGGCTTCTTCCATTCATCTTGAGGAGGATTTACCAGCAATTGCCCGCGAAGCAGGTCTTTTAGGACTTTACCTGCTTAATTATTTTAAAGATTCATATCGAGATGATGGCAATCGCAAGAAAGTAATAAGAGTTATTATCAGAACTGTTTCAGCTATAGAGAACGAGTTTAACGAATTACTAAATACGGATGTGTTTAAAACCAACGATGAACAACGCCGCCCCCACTATGTTCAAGAATTTTGTAAGGTTGCGTTAGAAAGTATTGAAACGGTTTTTTTATGCAAACAAATTCCTGACACCCTGATTAAATTTGCTTTTCACGAATGGTTAGTTGCCGAATCTCAAAACGAGGATACAGCTTGGAGAGGGATGCACTTAGGGGTGGAAGAATATTTTGGTCTCCATCTCTATAGAAATGAATTTTTTCCAGCGAGCGGAGCCAAAGGACCGTTTCAACACCTTTTACGTTTTCACCCACGGAAAGGAATAGATTTCATAATTCAACTACTTAACCTTACGGCAGAAAAATACGCCCGTTCTACTTTGGATTCTCATAATCGTTACTCACCGATGCTTATAAAAGAAGAGGACGTCAGCGCCAAGCAAATAGAAATTCAACTAGACGACCAGACAGCAGTTAAACAATATTGCTCAGGGCGTTTGTGGGTAGGTTATCGCGGTCATTCTGTGCTTCCTTATTTACTCCAATCGGCTTTAATGGCATTGGAGAACTATCTGATCAATCTCGCTGAGTATTCCGAGTCACCAAAAATTTTGGAATATTTGTTTGATTACATCCTGCGTAACAGCAATTCGGTAATGCCTACAGCGGTGTTAGTTTCTGTAGCAACAGGTTTTCCAAATAAACTTTGGAAAGCTGCACTACCGCTCTTACGAACGCCTGAGCTATATGACTTGGACATAGAACGCATCGTTCATGAGCGTGGGGGCAATGAGATCAATTGGTTTGCATCTGGATTTCAGCGCCCGTTTGCCGATCTTTATGCGGAAGAAAGGCGCAAAGCAGCATTACGTCCTTGGCGAAGAGAACATTTAGAAACTTTAATTATCCGTCTTCAATTTTTAGATTTGAGGCAGGAGGCGTTTGCAGTAATAGATGAGCTTCGCTCTAAAGCTCCACAAGGAGACGCTTGGCGATTTCGTTTTCATCGAATTGATAGTCGAGGATGGGAAGCAGAAGAAGATAAAGAGAATTCTCTGATTACCTTTAAGCCAAAAAACTTGGAAGCCGATTTAGAAGAGATACAACAAGAAACACAGGCAAAAACAGCATTAATGAACCGGTTCTCCCAATTATATTTGTGGTCGGAAAAGATTTTTGGGCGCGAAGCTTTGGATAGAGAATATTTTGTTAATTGGGATGAAGCGCTTACAGAGGCGAAGAATCTTCTAGAAATACTTGAGAATGGTTCAGGGAATAATTTAGCAAGAATGCACTATAGCGGTATCGTTAAGGCAGCAGCAGTGTTTCTGCGAGATCATTCAAATGAGATGAGTGAGGAAGATGCACACTGGTGTGTGAAATTTATTTTGCAGACAGTTGTGTCGAATGCAGATACACAAGATCAATTTGTGGCAGCAGACAAAACTGATCTTGATGGTGCAGCCGTAGCCGCGTCTCTATTACCGATTTTGCTGGATCATACTGAAGATGGTGAAGAAAAACTTTTGGTCAAAACAATCATAGCTACTGCTCTTACTCATGCGAATGAGAAGGTCAGACAAGCAATTGCAAATGGCATTAGAGAATATCTTTGGCAAAGAGACCCTGAATTCGCCCAAAGATGCATTCTTGGAATAATTGAGTATGCACGATTAGAAGTAGAACATTCTCATCAAAGAAGAGAGGCGTACTTTTCGCCAGATACCGATGGAGAAACTTATGATGCCAACTTGAGGGTATGGCTAAATAGTTTTCGTGAGCAACTTGCAAACGGAGACTTATCGCTTACTACAGATGGTATAGACAAAATAGACTTCCTTTCTTATAGCCCGTGGTTCATATTGAATCCTTCTTTAATGATTCCAGATGGTTCAATAGAACCTAGTCATGTGGTGCTGTTGTCTCGAATGCTCACACTCTTTTTTATTACAGAAACGTCGTTAAGAAAGCACTATTCCGACCGAGCCCAAGATGATATTCACATTCACTATGAATTGAGAATACCTTTCACAAATAGATTTGCCAGTTATTTGCTTGAGCTACCTGAACCAGTTATTCAGTCATTTATCGAACAATTGCGAGAAGGCTGTGATACTGCCCCTGAATTTATTGACCATTTGCTGATGAATATCGCGTTCATAACAGAAAGGTCTCAAAAGAAGGAAGTGTACTGGGAGTTTTGGAACCAGTTTTCTAAAAAAGTTCAAACTATTGCGAATGAAACTGTGCAGCATCGCTCTGACTATGGACGACAAGAGGGCAGTCGAAAATTAATTCGAGGTATGTTATGCGCTGATGCCCCATGGCAAAAATTAGATTATGAAAATCAAGACATTGCTCTGGGAAAAGAATTAATTCTCGAATTTGTAAATAATGCAGGAAAAAATGCTGATGTCTTTGAGGCGATGGCTTCGCTTATGTATCACTTTCCTAAAATTTTCTTCGAGACTGGCATTCAAATCCTAGCAAAACACCAGGCAGAAATTACAGGGACTCAATTGTTTTCAGGGGTGAACACTGCATACTATCTAGAGGGAGCTATCCGGCGATTTTTACAGGTAGATGAAACTGGGGCGCTATCAAGGGCTATGCATCAGTCTTGTTTTGTGCTGCTTGATGCTATCGTGGAAACAGCTTCATCAGGAGCATACTACCTTCGTGAACAATTAATTCGTTCACGGAGAATTATTTGAGGGGGTGGATTAAACAAGCCGTTCTCCTAATTTTTATTCTGCAACTTTTTAGTTATTGGTTGTGATACGCTTTCAATCAGGAATTTTTATAAGCATTGCTCAGGTTTTGTGAGGTTGCTTCCCTACGCTAAATGCTTATTAAGCAAAGTTGTGATTCGATTTGGATGAGATTATGATTGAATTTCAAAATGGAGTAATCACTATGTCATCTGAATTGACGGTTATTTTGCCTGATAATTTAGCTCGTGAGGCGGAAGCTAACGGCTTGCTGACTGCCGAATCCATTGAAGCCTTGATTCGCGCCGAACTCCAACGTCGTCGCGTTGACAACCTCTTTGCGGCGGCTGAGCGTTTGGCGGATTTAGATACGCCGCCGCTTACAGCAGCCGAAGTCGAAGCAGAAATTGCTGCCGTTCGCCAATCAAAGCGTTAATTCAATGCGAATCGTAGCCGATACCAATATCATCATTTCCGGTTTGTTCTAGCGCGGCGCTCCCCGACAAGTTTTGGATGCTGCCCGTAACGGAAAAATAGAATTATTCACCAGCGCCGTTTTACTTGAAGAGCTGGAAGAAGTGTTGAATCGTGAAAAATTTGCCGAGAGACTCACAATTGCGAATGTTACAGCGCACGAATTGGTTTTAGGATATGCGGCGCTAGCGATTGTGGTTAAACCTCATGAGATAGAACCTGTTATTTTGGCTGACCCGGATGATGATGCGGTTTTAGCTTGTGCGCTTGTCGCAAACTGCGAAGCGATTGTTTCCGGCGATAGTCACCTTTTAGATTTGAAACAACATGAAGGAGTTCGCATTCTCTCAGCAATTGAGTTATTGAATGAGATTGCGAACGATTCATAAGTTTTCAAAAGTCATCAACTAAAAACAAGTCATTCGCCTATGAAAAACCCCTTAATCGCCAAACTATTTTTATTCGTTGTCGGCTTGCTCATTCCTGTGCAGCAATCGGTGCCGGTCGGGAAAGAACCGCGTCATAAAGTGATGTTTGAAAATCCCTATGTGCGGGTGATTGATGCAATGGTGAAAATTGGCGACGCCACGCTCTTTCATACGCACGACCTCGATAATGTGCCGGTGAATGTCGGCGGCGGGAAACTCAAAACCGAAACCGTCGGTCAACGGGAGGCAGTTTTCACGACGATGGAAACCGGCAGGACGAGTTTTGCCAAAGGCGGCTATACACATCGCATCACCAATGTCGGCGACACCCCGCTCAGATTTATTGATGCGGAAATTCTCGCGCCTTTCGGTAAAGTTTCCAAAGCGGCAATGCAGGAAGCCGCTCTCGAAAAAACCGCCGGTCACACCCTGATTTTGGAAAACGAACGAGTGCGCGTCTATCGCCTCATCATCGAACCCGGTCAAACCATCGCTGCGCACGCGCACGTTTTGCCGCGCCTCAGCGTTTCGGTTACCAGTGGAGAACTTGCAATTGAAAACAACAACCGCAAAGCCAAAACCAAAAGTTTCGCGGTCGGCGACTTCAACTGGCACGAACCCCTCAAGCGTCATGTTCTAAAAAATCTCGGCACGGAAAAATATGAAAGTGTAGAAATTGAGTGGAAATAAATCCGTAGCCTTGTCAACCGGCATTACAAACGACTATTCTCCCTTCACCAAGAGCAGAGCAAAAATTTTAATCACCAAACATCAATCGAATAATTAAAAAGGATTTTGTATGGACAAAACGCGCAGAGACTTCATCAAACAAGCCGCCCTCTTTTCAATGGCTGCGGCAAACACTTCGCTGTTGGTGGTCAAGGCAAGCGCCGCTCAAACCAAATTGAAACTTTCGGAATTCGCGAGTTTCGACGGGCTGGGACTGGCTGAACTGGTGCGCAAAAAACAGGTCTCACCGCTTGAACTCGTCGAAGACGCGCTACGCCATGTCGAGCGCCTCAATCCGAAACTCAATGCCGTCTTGCCAAAACTCTTTGATATTGAAAAAGCCCGCGACCGGGCGCGTCGCGGCGCTGGTGAGGGAAGGTTTGCCGGGGTGCCGACGATGCTGAAAAACCTCATCGCCTACAAAGACGCAAGTATCACCAACGGTTCGCGAATGTTCGCCAGATTAATTGAGAAAAACGGTAAGGCTGCGAAAGTCAGTTCGCCTCTGGTTGAGGCGATGGAGCAGGCGGGAATGATTATCACAGGGGTGACGAGTTCGCCGGAGATGGGACTCATCGACACCACGGAACCGGTTCTGTACGGCGCAAGTCGCAACCCCTGGAATCCTGCCTACACCACGGGCGGGTCGAGCGGCGGAACGGCGGCAGCGGTTGCGGCTGGGTTCGTGCCGTTTGCGCACGCCAGCGATGGCGGCGGCTCGATTCGCATTCCCGCAAGTCAATGCGGCGTGTTCGGGTTGAAGCCTTCGCGCAATCGAGAACTCGGCAACAGTCCCTCAAGAGGCGGCGGTTTGGAAGTTTTAAACATCTCGTCCAACCTCTGCCTGAGTCGTTCGGTGCGCGACACAGCGGCTTTTTTAAGCGTCGTTGAAAATAAAAATATTGCCAACTTACCGGCGGTCGGGTTTGTTTCCGCGCCATCAAAGAAACGCTTGAAAATCGCCCTGGTCACGCAAGCTTTAAACGGTAAAGCGCCTGACCCGGAAGTGCAGAATGCCATCACCTCTACAGCGAAACTCTGCGACCGACTCGGACATAAAATTGAAGAAGCGAAACTCGATCTCAATGGCGAAGCGTTCATCGACGGGTTTATCGGACTTTGGGCATCGGGCACTGTCGAATACGAGAAGATGGTCGCCGAGTGGTTCGGCAAAGACGCCAAGCCTGAAGATTACCTCGAACCGTGGACGTTGGGACTTGCGGAACTCGCAAAACGTCGCGGCGTGCAAAATTGCTGGCAAAAAGCGATTCAAGAATTCACTGCGGCAACCACAGTGCTTGAAAAAATGTTTCAAAGTTATGATGTGATTTTGTCCCCGGTTTTGCGCCTGCCGCCTTATAAACTCGGTCATCATAGCCCGACTGTGGAATTTAACACCTTGATGAGTCGTGTGCTCGATACGGTTGGCTACACCCCTTTGCATAATGCAGCCGGGACGACGGCGATGTCCGTGCCGCTTTACTGGACGGCAACTGGCTTGCCCATCGGCAGTCAGTTTGCCGCCTGGCGTGGTGGCGAAGCGACGCTTTTGCAACTGGCTTATGAACTTGAAGCAGCACGTCCCTGGACGAAAAAACGTCCGCCGATTTATGCAGGTAAATTCTAAGTGAGGTGAGGAAAATTCGGCGCATCTTTAGTGTGCATTGACAAGTCAACGCACACCAAAGATGCGCCAATCAAAGCTGCCGCGAACTTTTCAACGAACTCGTCGTCCGGTCATCAACCTTTGGCTTTTTTCACTTCTTCGGTGAGCGCCGGAACAATCTCGAACAAATCACCAACGATGCCATAATCGGCGATGTCGAAAATCGGCGCTTCGGCGTCTTTGTTAATCGCCACGATGGTCTGCGAATTTTTCATGCCGACGACGTGTTGAATCGCGCCCGATATGCCAACTGCTAAATAAAGTTTCGGCGCAACGGTTTGACCGGAACTGCCGATTTGTCTGTCCATCGGCAACCATTCGTTATCGCAAATCGGACGCGAAGCGGCAACCTCCGCGCCCATCGCGGCGGCGAGGTCTTCGATAATTTTAAGGTTGTCTTTCTCTTTAATGCCGCGCCCGACAGCCACGATGAGCGGCGCTTGCGTGAGGTCAACGGCAGCCTTGGCTTCCTGAAACGGCGCTTCGGTTATGGTGCGCACTTCAACGCCCGATAAATCAACCGTCAAGGCTTCGACCTTTGCGCTTCCGGCTTCGGCTAAATCGGCGCGATAGGAACCCGCTTGAAACGAAGCGAAAATCGGCGCATCGGCACTCAGGCGAACGTCCGTGTTGATTTTGCCTTGAAAAATCTGACGGATGAAAACCACTTCACCGCCTTCAACGCGAAAATCAATGCAATCGGTGACGAACGATTTACCAAGCACGGCAGAAAGGCGCGGCGCGAAATCGCGCACCCGGTAGGTGTGGCTGAACATCACAAATTTCGGGTTGAGTTTTTCGACGACCTGTTTTAACGCGCCGACATAAGCATCAGGCGTATAGGTCGCAAGCTTGTCGTCTTCGACTGTATAAACGGTTTCAAGTTTGCGCGTAGCAAATTCGCTTGCCACATTGGCAACGCCTTGACCTAAAACCACCGCAGAAATTTTATCGCCGGTCTCAGCGGCAATTTTTTGCGCGGCAACCAGCGCTTCAAGCGATGTGCGATTCAAAGCGCCATCGCGTTGTTCAATAAAAAGTAAAATGCCTTCGCTCATTACCTTCCTCCAGGATTCAGGATACAGGATTCAGGATTCAGTTATTTTGAGCTTAGCTGAATCCTGAATCCTGTATCCCGTATCCTAATCTATAAAACTCTCGCCTCGAATTTCAGTTTCTCGACCAACTTGGCAGCCGCCTCAGACGGTTTGCCTTCGATGATTTCCGTCTGTTTGGATTTCACCGGTAAATAGGCTTTTTCGATGGTCTGACGGGCTTTTAAATCATCGGCAGATAAACCGAGGTCAGCGGCTTTGACTTCGCGAAGCTCTTTTTTCTTCGCTGCCATAATGCCTTTGAGGGTCGCGTAGCGCAGTTGATTGATGCCCGATTGAATGGTGAGTAGCGCCGGCGTTGGGATCGTGACCCACTGGAACCAGCCGCTTTCGAGTTCGCGTTTGACGCGAACTTTATCGCCATGAGGCTGCACTTCCATAACGATGGTGGCGCTCGAAAGACCCATTTTTTCGGCAAGAATCAAGCCGACCTGCGCGAAACCGTAATCGTCGGATTGCAAGCCTGTGAGCACGAGGTCAACCTTTTCATTCTTTAAAGCCGCGGCAAGCGCCGTGGCGACGCCTTCGGCATCAGTCGCCGCATTGAAGGTATCATCGAACAGATGAATGGCGCGGTCTGCGCCTTTCGCGAGCGCCTCTTTGATGGACTGGCGTACCCGTTCGGGACCCAAGGCGATAACGATGACTTCACCGCTGCCGATTTTCTCTTTTTGACGCAAGGCTTCTTCCAGCGCGTAAGAATCGGCTTCGCTCATTTCATAACTGAGGTCGCGGTCATCAATCCATTTGCCATCCGCTGCAATGCGTAAAATCGAATCCTTTTTCGGAACCTGTTTCAAACAAACAACGATGTTCATGACTCTTCCCTTTGATTTTTAATAAGCCTTTATCTACTCGTTGAAAGGCGGTCAATGATGCCGATGATTTGGTTAAGTCATCAGCATCTTTGTCCGCCGGTAAACGAAAATGAAATCTCTGCCTGTCGGCAGAGCGTTATACCCGCAAGTGCCTGCGAATTTATTCGGGGTAACGCTTCATCAGGAGCGCGGCATTGGTGCCCCCGAAACCGAATGAGTTGGAAAGCGCATAAGCGATGTCGGTTTTGCGTGGCGTGTTCGGCACATAATCGAGATCGCATTCCGGGTCAGGCTGTTCGTAATTGGTTGTCGGCGGCGCAGTTTGATTGTGAACGGCAAGCGCCAGGACGCCCGCCTCCACACCGCCCGCCGCACCGAGCAAATGCCCCATAACCGATTTGGTTGAACTGATGGGAATCGAATAAGCGGCGTCGCCGAAAACTTTTTTGATTGCCATCGTTTCAATTTTATCGTTGTAATAGGTCGATGTGCCGTGGGCGTTGATGTAACCGATTTGCTGGGGTTCGATGCCGGCGTCTTTGATGGTGGTTTGCATCACACGAATCGCGCCATCACCATCTTCGCAAGGTTGGGTGATGTGATAAGCGTCAGACGTCATGCCGTAACCAACCAGTTCAGCATAAATCTTTGCGCCACGCGCGCGCGCATGTTCGAGTTCTTCCAAAATCAACATCCCCGCGCCTTCGCCAATCACAAAGCCATCACGGTTGCCGTCAAACGGACGGCTGGCGCGTTCCGGCTCGGCGTTGCGTTCCGACAATGCCCGCATCGAAGCGAATCCGCCAACGCCCATCGGCGTGATCGCGCCTTCCGCGCCGCCGCAAATCATGGCATCGGCATCGCCTCGTTGAATAATTCTGAAGCTATCGCCAATGGCGTGTGCTCCCGATGAACAAGCCGTACAGGTTGCCGAGTTCGGTCCCTTTGCGCCAAAACGAATGGAAACCTGACCGGATGCGAGATTGACGATTGACGCGACAATAAAAAAGGGCGAGATACGACCGGGCCCGCCTTTGAGATATTTTTCGTGTTCGCGTTCAATGACTCCGAATCCGCCGATGCCTGAACCGATATAGGTTCCGACCCGCGCGGCGTTATCGGTGTTAATTTTCAATCCCGAATCATCCATCGCCTCTTGCGCTGCGGCAATTGCATAGTGAATAAACACGTCCATCTTTTTGACCTCTTTTTTCTCAACGAATTTCAGAGGATCAAAATTTTTCACTTCACTGGCAATGCGCACAGGAAAAGCCGAAGTGTCAAATCGCGTAATGGGACCGACCTGACTTTTACCCGCCAGCAAAGTCGCCCATACATCTTCCTTCGTGTTGCCTGCTCCGCAAACCAAACCGATACCTGTGACTACTACACGACGGTTCAAGGTATCACCTCCAAATCGAGAAGCGTGCGCCAACGTTTAGTGGCACGCCTCAATTGGCACTACTTGGAGTGCTTGCCAATATAATCAACCGCGTCACGAACACTGGTGATTTTTTCAGCGTCTTCGTCGGGTATTTCAATATCGAATTCTTCTTCAAAACGCATCACTAACTCGACCGTGTCGAGCGAATCCGCGCCCAGGTCATCAATAAAGCGAGCGTTCAGGGTCACTTCACCTTCATCTACACCAAGTTCATCAACGATAATCTGTTTTACTCTCTCTTCAACGGAACCTTCCATTTCCTAGCTCCTCCTAAAATTATGATTTCAATTTGAACGATAAGCTAATCCTGCAAAATCAGCAAATCGCTTTGGGCTATTGTAAAGCAGCAACCGTCGCTTCGAGTGATTCAAGGTTCTCTACATTGAAAACCTTACACTCTTTGCTGAGGTTGCGCACCAGTCCTGACAAAACTTTTCCGGCGCCGACTTCAACAAAAACACCGACGCCCTCTTCAAGTAATAATCTGACGGAATCACTCCAACGCACAGGCGATGCCACCTGCCTGCATAAACTATCCCGCGCCGCTGTCCCCGTGGCAATGATTCGCGCATCCACGTTGGTCACCAGCGGCGTTTGCAAATCGGCAAAAGTTGTCGCCTCAAGCACCGGCTGCAATTTTTCTGCCGCCGGTTTCATCAACTGACAATGAAACGGCGCGCTGACGGCAAGCAGCACAGCGCGACGAAAGCCTTTATCTTTGGCGAGTTCAACCGCGCGTTCAACCGCGGCTTTATTCCCGGCAATGACAATTTGACTTGGCGAATTGATATTTGCCGGCTGGCAAACACCTAAACTCGCCACCGCTTCGCAAAGCGATTCGACGCTTGCAACATCGCCGCCAATCAGCGCCGCCATCGCCCCTTCACCCGCGGGCACAGCCTCCTGCATAAACTCGCCGCGCTGCCTGACAATGCGCACGGCGTCTGCAAAATTCAAACCGCCTGCGGCAACCAGTGCGCTATATTCACCCAGCGAATGACCGGCGACAAAATCCGGGTGAATGCCGCGCGCTTCCAAGGCGCGAAGCGCCGCAATCGAAGTTGTCAAAATCGCCGGTTGGGTATTCGCAGTTAATTTCAAGGTTTCTTCGGGACCTTCAAAACAAAGGGTTGAGAGCGCTTCGCCGAGCGCCGCATCGGCTTCATCAAAAACTTTTCGCGCAACCGGCAAAGCGTCAGCTAATTCTTTACCCATGCCGACGGTTTGCGACCCTTGTCCCGGAAAGATAAATGCAACTTTGATCATTCGTCCGTAGTCCGTAGTCCGTAGTTATTCGTAGTCTGTTGTCCTTAGCGTCGTATTTGTCAGATGCTACGGACGATGGACTACGGGCTACGGACTAGGTTGTCAACTGCTCTTCAATCCTTTCACTAACTTTACCAACCGAATAATCGCGCGCCACGGCAATCGCATTGCGGATGGCTTTGGCATTGGAACGCCCGTGACAAATCACCGTTGCGCTCTTGATGCCGAGAAGCGGCGCGCCGCCATATTCGGAATAATCAAGGCGCTTGCGCAAACTGGCAAATACCGGATTGGAAGCCATCGCAGCATTCGCTTCCGACGCCGCCATCGCCTTCTTAAAAAAGCTCATGATGAATTCGACGACGCCTTCGCTGACCTTCAAAGCCACATTGCCGGTGAATCCATCACAGACAATAACATCAGCCTGATTGTTGTAAAGGTCACGACCTTCGACATTGCCAATAAAATTGAGCCGGGAATCTTTCAGCAGTTTTGCGGCTTCTTTGGTGAGGTCGTTGCCCTTCTCTTCTTCTTCACCGATTGAGAGAACGCCGACGCGGGGATTTTCAACGCCGAGGATGGCGCTCGAATAGAGCGACCCCATCACCGCGAATTCATAAAGGTGTTTCGGTTTGCATTCGGCATTGGCACCGACATCGAGTAACACCGCACCGGCGCGATCATAAGTGGGTAACACGGTTGCAAGCGCCGGGCGATCAACTTTGGAAAGCGACCCGATAATCAGTTTCGCGGTCATCATCACTGCGCCGGTATTGCCGGCGCTGACCAGTGCGTGGGCTTTGCCTTCCTGTACCAGAGTGGCGGCGACGCGAATCGAGCTATCACGTTTGCGACGAAACGCCTGTGCAACCGGGTCGTTCATGGTGATGACTTCACGCGCATCAACGATTTCAATCTTCGATTCATCCCAAACTGCGTCCTGAGCGGCGCGATGTTTTGCGAGTTCGCTTTGGATTTTTTCGATTTGTCCGACCAGAATGACGCTCGCGTCGAGTTCACGCACCGCCTGAATGGCACCCTCGACTTCGCTTGCGGGAGCATAATCGCCTCCCATAGCATCAACAGCGATTTTCAGCATTCCAACCTTTCGATTGCGGATTGCAGATTTTGATTGTGCAATTTGAAATTTCGCATTTACCTTTTGATTGTGTTTTGCCGATTAGGAATTGAACGATTTCTTCATCAATCCGCAATCCGCATTTCGCAATCCGCAATTAAAACTAGCGGTTGTCTTCTTTGACTTCCATGACTTTACGACCGCGATAGAAACCGCATTTCTGGCAGACGCGGTGTTGCATTACGGCAGCCCCGCATTGTGTACAGGCATTAATGGCAGGTGTAGCTAAAAAATCATGCGCGCGGCGATTGCCGGTACGCGATTTTGAATGTTTGCGTTTCGGATTTGGCATGGTAAATAAAACTCCTTAATTTGTTTTCAAGCCCTTGAGCGCAGCCCATCGCGGGTCTATCTGCTGATTGCCGCAATTACATTTGCCTTCATTCAAATTGGCTCCGCACTCGGTGCAAAGCCCCTGACAGTTTTCGCGGCAAATCCGGGTCATGGGCAGCGTCAGTTCAATCTGTTCGCGCACAAGGTCATCTAAATTAATCAAGTGCCCCTGATAATAGGCGATTGAAAGATCATCTGCTTTTAATTCATGTTCTTCGCGCGCATTGCGGTGGCTTGCCGGAAGATAAAGCAAATCGAAACTCTGAGTGACCGGAACCGTCATCTCCACGAGGCATCTGTCGCATTCAAACTGCACATTTGCCTGCACGCTGCCGCGCAACAAAACTTCTTCACCTTCGCGTGTGGCTTGAAGATTGACAGCGGTTCGACCAACGAGTTTGCCGTCGTTTCCAACTAAACCGATTTCCCCTTCCGTATATCGATGGGTGAGGTTCAGTCCATCTCGCTCATCAATCTGACTGATGTTGAGTTCCATAGGCTAACAAAAACTGCCCGCGTGCCTTGTGTCATGCTTCCCATCAAGCAAAAAACCGCTTCACGCAAAAGACATTCATTATTATAAGCGACTTCTCTTTTGTCAAATAGTTCGGTGCATCAACACGGCAATTAGGCAATTAAATATCCGGCGGGAAATTTTCGCTTATCGGCAACCCTCTCTCATCAGAAAAAAACTACGCCATCCGAAAACCCGGTTTCAAGGTTCCCTGACGGCGCTTTATCTGATTTCAAGTGAGTCGGAATGAGCAGGCTTCTTTTCGTATTGCCTTAACGTGGCAAGCCGATACGCATACCCCCTTCATCAGGTGATTAAACGGCTAAACGCAAACTGCGGAAGCCCACAATCGCTAAACACCAATGGTGCGCTTCCAGCTACTTTTACTTATTTTCGCGAAACCAGGTCATCCCGGTCGCCCGTGGGTCATCAATGACAGAAATCGCGACATCGCCGGGCAACTCCTCATTGTTCAATTCATATGAAGTTCCCGGATAAAATGGCGGAGCAAACTTGCCACCCGAAAACCGCACATCAAAAAAGCGGTTTACTTTTTTGTAGTTCGTCAGATTGGCTTTCGATTGCACACGCGAACCGATCAACACGAACACATCGTTATTCCCCGGCGTGGTGCTGCCACTGGCATAAGTGAATGAGCCTTCGATTTGTCCGCCGTCATTGCTGGTTTTGCTGTTGAAAGCCGCCACCGCCGCATTGACTTCCATGCTCAGACCAGGACCGCTGACATATTGCGAGTTCGGCTTGGTATAGACGTTGCCATCATTGGTGAAGATGCCAAGGACATTTTGCGCGCTCGAGATATTGGAAACCGGGTTGCCAAAGGAATCAACCACCGGGTCGGTGAATTTTATATCTCCGGTCAAGGTGATGTGACGTTGCGCTGTGATGGTCACTCTTGAGCCTGAAGCGAGCGCCCGTCGGTTGGTCGAACCGTCTTTGCCGCCACGCAAACTGACGATGCTGCCGTCTACAAAAAACGATACCCCCGGTTTTATATTATTCGGGTCAGATTTATCCATAGGGATTCCCGTGAAGGTCGTTGAATTTGAACCTTTGGTAATGGTCGTTTGGTTTAACGAGGCGCTGACCTTGATGGTGGTCGTATTGCTGCCTTGTTTGACGACATAATATTGATCGCCATTGAGCGCATAAAGCTGAACATCGTCGGCATTGCCTTCCACATAAATCCCTGCGCCGGTAATCGTGCTGCCATCAGCCGATGAAACATAAACACCGGAAGCCAGGTTATTGCCGGTGATGGTTGGTTGCGTATTGGATGCGGTTCGCAGGTTGGCTTTGAGCACATGAACATTCACCCGTCCGTCATTGTCAAATACGGGAATCGGGTCTCCCTGATTGTCAACCGGTATGACTCCCGGCGGGTCAACCGGCGTCCCATCGGCATTGAGGTCTAACACGCCGGTCGAGTTAATCACGGCGTATTCCTGCGAAAAATTATTTTCCGGCAGCGGCACTCTGGCGACCCGCTTATAACCTTCGGCGCTGATGTCTATGCCGGTAATATCGGTTGTCGGTACGCTTCGATGTCCGCTCGCAAAACTGGTGCTGTTCATACGAATGTAATCGTCAACCTGAGAGACCACATTGCGAAAAGTAACGCTGTTTGAAGAACGGAAACTGTAATGGGTGTTGGTATGCACGGGACCTGAATAGATACCTGTGGCAAGCGCCGCCGCAGCGATGGAATCGCCGTCATCATAAAAGGTTCCAAATCCCGAAAACGCGAAATCGCGAGTCGATGAAGGCACAGTGTTATTGACCAGATTGATGTTCAGCGAGATGAATCCGGTCTCCACCAGCGCAGCTTTGCCGCCGGCATCGGTCTTTCCGGTAATCTCCAATCCATAACGCAACCTGATGGTTTCCGTCGCGCGGTCGGCGATCCCGGCTTCTTTTCTGAGCGTCACGGTGCCGGAAAACGGCAAAAAGTTAAACGTGAATTCCGAGCCATTGAGGTCTTTCATCATCTGATCGCGCGCTGTAACTCGGGCAAGCTGTTCGGCTCTGGCTTTTACATTCGCGTAAAATTGATGGTTGGAATTGGTCACCGGGTTGGGAACCACCTGAATATCCGGGAATTCGCCTGACTGAGGCGTTTCATCAACGCTATCAAAGAACGGGGCGGTTCCCGCTTGAATTTTCTCGACCTCTTCCTGAAGGGCTTCCGCCAAAGCCCGACGCGCAATGGCAACGCCGGCATCGGCAGCAAAAAATGATTGTTCGCCTAAACGCTGACTTTTGGTGATGATGGTGTCGGTTGTCGCCGACATCACGACCGCCATTCCTAAAGCCAACAGAATTGCCGACATCAACAGCGCAGTAATCAACGCCATTCCGCGTTCGCTTCCGTAATTTGAATGATTCTGTCTCGTCATATTCCCTCTATTGATCCACGCTAAGATTGTTGTTGTTTACCAGATTCAAGTTGCGCGGCGCGACTTCAAATTTATGCGTGACTTGCCGGTAGCTCTTGTTGCCGCGCGGTATATCAGGCGTCTCCGCTTGTATCGTAATAATCACCGAGCGTATATCTCTGCGCGAGGTGAGTGTTCCGCCTGCCGTCGCATCCGTTCCATCGCCGGGAACATTGGTGACTTTTTCTTCCACGGTATCGCTGGCGTTTTTCAACACCACACGATATTCGATTTGAAAGTTGATGATGCCGCGCGCCACCGGATACCATTTCACCAAATCTTCAGTTCTTTCCAACTCTCCGGTTACCGTATTGAGCCGATAGCCAAGCGTGCTTCCGAGAACCGCGAGTTTCGCTTTTTCATAGTTCGGCTCGCCGGTTCCCACCACGGTTCCGAACACACTTGGCGGATTCAAGTAACTGGTCGGGTTATGTTGAATGTTGATGCGTTCGGTCGCGCCATTGCCTACAGTTTGACCATCTTTGGTCAGGTCAAGAATCATTGCCTGGGTTTCATCATAGACAATGTAGCGTCTTTTATACGGGTCGGTTTCATAATCCAGGTAGATGGGTTTAGAACTCCCGGTGCGATCAACGTAAGAAAATTGCTGATTACTGCCGCTGCCGGTGACAATGACATCGTTAGGCATAAATAAAAAGAATTCCGCGCTGCCGGCAGCCCGTTCATCGACATCCGCAACCGGCGAAAACGGATCGCCGTTGAGCATCAAAATGGAATCGGGTGCGCCATTGGCTCCATCCGTATAAAAAATGGATGCGAAATTGCCGTAAGTGACCGGCAACCCAACTCCCGAAGATTGAATATCGCGGGTCAACAGGTCGGTTGCCGTCCTGATGTTTTGATTCATATCCACGACACTCGATTCGGTAACAAAAATCTGCTGATTTCTGCCAGTCAAACTAAACACCAGTCCCATCAGCCCGATGGTTAGCAACATCGCCACCACTACTTCCAATAGCGAGAAGCCGCCTTCATCTTTGATCTTCGTGTTTATCACTTTGTCTGTCATACGCTTCCCCTTTACCATGATCGCACCGTTGCCAGGGTGGTCTCTTCAAATTTCTTGAGGTTTCGTCCGGGTTGCATCGAAACCACGCGAACCGAAATGATGACCGAGTTTTTCAATTGCGGATCGCTTTGGATTAACCAGTATCTTTTATAGTTGGGAGCTTGTCCTTGTGGAATGATAGTCGTCACCTGCCCTGAATCATCAACATAGACGGAATCATAGTAATTGATGCCATTGGCGGTTGCCGCGGTCGTCAGATTGCCGCCCGGCTTTAATCGATTATCGTTGTTTTCAACCGCGTTTAACTCTTCAATTTTTTCTTGCGCCAATAATGTTGTGGAGGTGTATTGTTTGACCAGACGGTTTTGCGAGATGGCAAGCGTAAACAGCCCTGCCAAAAATATCAATCCCATCAAAGTGATCAGCGAGGCAATCGTCACCTCAATCAAGGTAAATCCGCTTTCATTATTGCTGTTCGTTTCCATGTTCGTCACCTCAAGCAAATGCCAGTTAATATTTCGTCTAATTGGTTGTTGTTCCGCTCCGCGTGTTTACCCATTTAGCATTCTCAAGTCGGTATGAGCGAACGCCCCCTACGCTTGATATGGTAATCGCCTTGTAATTTTTCCCGTTGCCAAAGAACATCGAAACCACATCCGTGCCTGATGCCACCACCGGAAAACCGCGCGTATTGAAATTCTGAATGTAATAGCCGTCCGTCAGTGGAAAAGACACGACGCCGGAGCCGGTAACGCCATCCGGCGCAGCCGTCACTCCGGTTGGTCGCTGAAAATTAATTCCTTCCGGCAAGGGCACAAAGACGATGCTCTCGACGGTGACGCCATCATCTTTGTAAGTCACTACCCCCATACGTCGCCCGTTTATATCGACGGCTATACCTGCCTGGTTACTTTCCGATATAGCCTGCATCTTGGCTTTATTAATCGCATCCATAAATTGACTCGATGCGGCATTGAGCCGGTATTCCTTAATCGCGTAGTTTATTTGGGGAGTCGCGAAAGCCGCTACAAGACCAATAATCAAGATGACCACTGCTGTTTCGAGAACCGTAAATCCGGTTTGCCGATTTGAAGTCCAACTTTTCATAGGTACATTCCCTTTTTCCTCATGCCAGATTGCGGAAATTCAAAGACGATGAGCCAACCACCTGTCTATCTTTTAGCAATTAGTTTTTAGCAATCAGTATGCCATTTATGAGTTGGCACAAATTCTGTCAAAAACTGCGATGAGTTGACCTGAACAGGTCATCCTCGACAAAGCTATCCGGTCAAGTTGATTGACCCTCTGGGTACTTTCGTTACTAATACCTCTTAATCGGAACAACCTTACCTACTCGCCATCTCTAACTTGAGCAAAGGCGCTGCGCCGCTTTGAGAGCATAGTCCGATTGCTCGAATCGCCTTTTTTCAGGGTGAGCCGATGCTGTGCTTCTTAAACCTCTGCGATAAACAAGCGCGAGACTTCGATGAGGGTTCAAGCCCGTAAAATTTGCGCCTGCAAGATGATTCGATACTTCCAGTAAATCATTAGCGCAACTCTTAATACGTTTCCACACCAAGCCAAATCGAACATTTCGGGAACTTTGGGTTTAATCGGGCGTGAGACAAATTGTATAATGCAGGAGGGTAAACATCATTTACGAGGCAACGATGGGCTGGATGGCCACAGTCACACAAGAAGTTCAGGCGATAGAAATAAGCGGGACGCGATCAATCGAATCAGCCAGCGACCACGAGTTAATTGCGGCTGTGCGAGATGGTGATGAATTTGCGTTTCAGGAGATTGTCCGCCGCTATAAAAATCCGATAACCAATTTTATCTATCGCATGATAGATGATTACGAACGCGCAGTAGAATTATCGCAAGAGACCTTTATCAGAATTTATACCAGTGCTTCGCGGTACGAAGCCAATTACAGTTTTTCGACGTACATTTATCGGATTGCGACCAATCTGGCAATCAGCGAACTGAGGCGACGAACCCGACGCAGATTCGTTTCTTTCTTCACCCCCTTCAATGATGACAATGGCGACCCGATTGAACTCGACCCGCAAGATGAAAAGCCTTTACAAGATGAAAGCATGATTGATGATGAACGACGTAAAGCGGTCGCCCGCGCCATCAAATCATTACCGGAAAAATATCGCGCGGCAATTGTTTTGCGCGATGTCGAAGGGTTCAGTTATGACCGCATCGCCGAAACTTTGAATTTATCCGAAGGAACTGTAAAATCGCGCATCAATCGCGCCCGCAATCTTTTGAAAGAAAAACTGAGCGCCTATTTGTGAGCCGCTCAAAAAAGTGGATGAAGACCTCATCGCTTTTTGATTTGGATTGAAGTGAGAATGGTTATGATGAATTGCAAGCGTATTCAAAAACAGATTGACGAAGCAGATACCCCTGATTTGCTTCCCTTTGAGGTAACCACGCACCTCGAATCGTGTCCGACGTGTCATGGGTTTGCCGATGAGCGCCTGAGTCTCAGACAGTTGCTTAGTGCAATGCCGGGGATAACTGTGCCTGCGAATTTTCAGGCACAACTCAAAGCGCGACTCGAAGAGAGAAAAACTCAGCCGACATTTGCCTGGTTTACCCCGGCAAATTACTTACGCTTTGGCACGGCTGCGGCGGTGCTGACAATCGGGGTTTTTGTTGCTCAATATGCTGGGGCTTTTGCGGTCACTTCGCCGAATGCATTGACGGCGGTTGCAGCCAACACGGAAGGACTCAAGGTCAACCCTCTTGTGCTGTCTAGAGGTAACGACGACCAGTCATTCGTTCCTGATGTTGAAACGATGGGTTCTTCCCGAAACAATATTCCGGCGGGGCTGATTTCTTTAAACAAGCCGGGAGCCGTTAGACGCTATACACCGAATGTCAGAGAAGAAATCGCTGATGATTTCGATATGCCGACGATTATTGTCACGGGACCTGCGGGCAGAGTTTCCGAGCGTCCGATTCGTCCCTACAGCGTAGGCGCGCAAGACCGCATTTATATGCGTTCAGAAGCCGCGACACCGGTTCGTGTGGTCTCTTTTTAGTCAGGATATTTGTACCAAAAAGCAGTCTGGATTTATCAAGCAATGATCAAGAAGTTTTTCCTTATTAATATCATTCTGTCTACAGCCGCGATGGCTTTCGCTCAAGAAAAGTCCGCGCCCGCCACGACGCAGACCGAAAACGGGCAGGTGGTGATTCAATTTCAACAAAACACCACGCAACCGATCAAACCCTGGGTGGTTTATGTGGTTCATAAAATCGATGTCAATAAATTATTGCAACGCTACAGAGGCAACAATAACAAAGTAGCCGTGCCGGATTCGATGCCGCAGTATTCTTATAATATCACTACGGGCGCAGTGATTGATGAAACCGGTCATATCGTGACGCGGCTCGTCAACCTTGACCCACTCGATAAAGAGCAAAACATTACGATCATTACCGGCGAAGGCACAAGTCTTCCCGCGACCTTTATCGGGCTGGATAGCCCTTCGGGTTTTGCCGTTTTGCAAGCGCCATCGTTAAAAATCGCGCCCTCTACTGCACCTGCGGAAATCAAACAAGGGAAACTCGTCAAAATTCTCAGCACCGATGTAACTCAACCTCTGCCAACCAGTAATCCACAAGCGCCGATTGCCCTTTCGCCATTAATCAAATCGTTGAATGGCGAAATCGATACCACCAGCCCGTACACCAAAGTTCGCGGCATCATGACGGTGCGTTCAGCCAAGCTGTTTTCGCGTAACGATAGCGCGGTGGTGACCAGCGTTGACGATCAACTCGTCGGTCTGGCGCAGTATGCGGGCGTCGGACGCGCTTACCTTTTTCCTATCGAATTGATTCGCTCGACCATCGCCAAGCGCGTGATTGATAAAAAAGACAGCGTCCCTTCGGGATGGCTGGGCGTCAAAGGCGTCAGTCCTTTTCAACTTTCTTCACAGGAAAAAGCGGCACTTGGCGCTGAAGTCAAAGCCGGCGTGGTGGTAAAAGAAGTGACCGCGGGCAGCCCTGCGGCAAGCGGCGGCATTTTGCCCGATGATGTCATCGTCGGGTTTAATGATTTCAATGTCATCAGTACCGGCGATCTAAGCCAGTTGCTCGCTTCTTCGCCATCAGGCAGCAGAGTCAAATTGCGAATGTTTCGTCAACAGAAACCGCTGGAGCTAAATGTTGAACTCGGCGCACGACCCCTGAGCGAACAAAGTTTTGAGTTAATGCTTTGGGAACCAACCGTGCAGGCAAAATCCGAAGCCGCGCAAATTGATGAACTGTTGAGACGCCGCGAAGAATTGGGGGCACAATTGAGGAGCTATTCTGCATCTCCCAATTCACAGGAAAAAACCGAAGCACTGAGAGAACTGCAATTGGAATTCAATCAGTTGTTTGATCGCCTGCGCGCCCTTGGCTATACCGGCAATCAAATTTCAAATGTTCCTGATCCGAGTAATGTAAAGAATATGCAGGCGGCACAAACCTGTAGCTTCAATGCGGGATTTACGGCACGTGTACTGACGCCGCAGTTGGCTGCCAGTTGGGGGATTCCCTCACCGATGGCGCGCACCCTTTACGTGATTGAAGTGGTGAAAGGCAGCTCGGCTGACACTGCAGGACTGAAAACCCCTGATATATTGCTTGGCACTTCTAAAAAGGTCGTGACCTGCGCTGAACTGAAATCACAATTCGCCAGCCCTCAAGGCAATAAAACTTTGAAAGTTTTCCGCAAGCAACAATCCCTCTCGATCACCATCAAAGGTCAATAAGCTGTCATTGATTTTCAAAAGGCAGTCAGGCAAACTCCTGACTGCCTTTTGAAATCATTGCTCAATATTGCCCTGATGAAAATTCTTTTAACCACGAAGCCATCCATCCTGCTCATCATTTTAGTGCTGGCAATCGCGCCTTATTTCATCAAACTCGGCGCGTCATCTTTGTGGGATGCCAACGAAGCCTTTTATGCCGAGACCCCGCGAGAGATGATTGCCGCGGGTGATTACCTCAATCCCAGTTTCAATTTCAAACCGCGATTTAATAAACCACCGCTCTGTTACTGGGTGGTCGCGGCATTTTATAAACTGTTCGGGGTTTCGGAAGCAACCGAGCGGTTACCTCTGGCTTTGGGCGCGCTGGCAATGATTTTGACCGCATTTTTTCTGGGGCGCGCGGCGCATTCCAGCCAAGCGGGACTCTTTGCAGCAATCGCCCTTGCCACCCTGCCGCGCTTTGTGATGTTTTCGCGGCGCATCATCATCGATGTCTATATTGCTATGTTTATGGGGCTGACCTTGCTGTTTTTTGCGCTCGCGGAAAAATATCCCGAACGTCGAAAACTTTTTCTGATGTTGATGTATGTTTCAGCAGGGCTTGGCGTCCTGACGAAAGGTCCCGTCGCACTTTTGCTTCCCGCCATTGCGTTTACGATTTATTTAACCATCACCGGACAACTCAAAAAAATCCGCGCAATATATTTGCCGTCAGGAGTGTTGATTGTCGCAGCGATTGTCTTGCCGTGGTACGCGGCAATCTATTTTGAACACGGCTTGGTTTATATCAAAACATTTCTGCTCAAAGATAATCTCTCGCGTTACACAGAGCCTATCTGGGGTCCGCGACGCGGTTATTTTTTTTACCTGCCGGTCATGCTCGGCGATCTGTTCCCGTGGTCATTCTTTTTATTCTTTCCCGTGCTTGCAAAAATATTTTTTTTATTAAAAAGATTTGGCGAACGGTATTGGAAAAAAGCGGCAACCGCAATTCATCTCACCAATCAGCCCGCGCTTTTTGAGCGATTGAAAATTTATGCCAATCAACATCCGCAAACCGCTTTACTGATCATCTGGATTGCGGTCATCGTCGGCTTTTATTCGCTGTCGAGCAACAAAGAAGACCTCTATATCTCGCCAATCTATACGGCGGCGGCAAGCCTTGTCGGCATTGTCATCGCTAATTTTTTATCTACAGAAAAGGTCAATGCCATTGTTTATCAACGCCTCATCATGGCGCTTGGCATTTTCGTTGCGCTGCTCGGCATGCTGTTGTTTTATGTCATTGGCAATGCAGCACCGGAATACCAACTGGCAGGTGAATTCGCCATTGCTTTAATCGCGCTGCTCGGCGGCTTAACGATTAGCTTGATGGCTATCCGTAAAAACCCGTTTGCCTCGGTTGCTAGCTTGGCGATGACTTTCGTGGTGTTGAATTGGATTTTTGTTTTATGGACGCTTCCCGATTTTGAACGTTACAAGCCGGTGCGCGCGTTGTGCGAGGTGATTAAGACCGAAGCCAGCCCGGATGCTCAGGTCGGTTATTACGCCGTCGCCTCGCCAAGCATGGTGTTTTATTTACAGAAACCGATTTTTGAATACTATCAACCGGATGAGTTAATCCAGGCGTTGGCAAATCACCCGGAAGTCTATTGCATCATCAGCCAAGACCACTACGAAGCCTTAAAAGGGCGCTTTACTACTCCCACACGAACTCTTGCGACACGTCCGGTTTTTCAAGTAAAGTTAAGGACTCTGTTTAACCAAAGAGACTTGCCCCAAGTGGTATTGATTACGAATAAATCGGAGTAACTCTTTTAATGAAAAAAACCGTTATTACGGTGTTAAAGTTTGTCGTCAGTTTCGGCATCCTCTTTTTTATCGCTCGTAAAGTTGGCGCGAAAACGCTCTGGGAAACCTTACAAAATGCCCATCCACTTTACTTCATTTTTGCGGTCTTATCCTATTTCGTCGTACAAGGTTTAAGCGCCTACCGCTGGTTTATATTACTCAAACCACTTGGACTCAAAATCGGCTTTCCGAAAATTCTATCCCTCTATTTTCTCGGCATGTATTTCAATCTCTTCTTGCCGACGGCGATTGGCGGCGATGCCGTGCGTATTTACTATTTGCATAAAGAAGCGCGCCGACTGAGCCATTCCACAGCCTCGGTTTTTCTGGATAGAGATTTGGGAATGGGCGCTTTGTTAATCATGGCAACCGTCATTGCAGCCTACGCCGGAACCAGCATCAACGGCATTGCGCTGGCGCCGATTTTCCTGCTCATTATGATTGCCTTTGCGTTTGCCAATCTGGCGATCTTTTATCGCCCGACCTATAACTTGCTGCATCGGTTGCTCAGCCTGACAAAAATGAAAAGCGTGGATGAAAAGGTTGAAAGCCTGTTCAATTCCGTTAATGCTTACCGCGGGCAGGGAAAAGTTTTAACCTTCGCTTTACTGCTTTCGTTAATCATTCAAATCGGCGGTGTCTATGCCAATATTCTGGTCGCGCAATCGATTGATTTGCATACCACCAATGGCTGGTTTGATTTCATGGTGTTTATTCCGGCAATCAGCTTAATCAGCATGAATCCGCTATCGGTAGCCGGTACGGGGTGGCGCGAATATTCTTATAAAATATTTTTTGAATCCGTAGGCGCAACCGAACCGCAAGCCGCCACTCTTGGATTACTCTGGCTGGGCGTGATGGTGGCGACGAGTTTACCCGGCGGCATCATTTATGTCCTAAAGGGCAGTGCCGCGCCGGAGATTGATAAAGATGGCAGTAATGACCTGGCTGTAAACGAAGAAGTCCTTGAAATTTCAAAAACATAAAATGCAACCCGAAAAAAGTTTGGACGTTTTTAATCAACGAATTTATTGAATGAGGTTTTAAATGCATCCTAAGTATTTTATTAGATTATTTTGCTTAGTTATTTTCACAACGCTTATGGCTTGCAATATCTGGGCACAGGAAAATGGGCCATCACAAACTCCCCCACTGCAACCGAAATCTCCGCCCGCGCCCAGGCAACCATTGCCCGCCAAAAAACCCGAAAAACCTTTAACCGAAGAGCAACTGCAAAAGATGCACGCCAAAAAAGGTAAACCGCCTACGGGAGCCAGTTTCTATATGGCACCCATCACCGAGCGACCGGGAAACTTTACGATTCTGATTTCAGACGAATATGGGCAATACACCACAGACCAGGTTGCGCTTCGCGAAATGCCCGTGTTGGAAGCGATTTTTCAAGCGGCTTTAAAGTTTGCGGCAAGCGATGAATCCGTCGGTCAAACCAAACCCCTGATTACCCGTTTTTCGGACGACCAGGTACCGCGCTATCTGGTTGATGTATCCAAAAAAGGCAATCAATCGCAATTGATTCTCACCTTGCAAAGCCTTCAGGGAAAATTGGTGATGGATGCGGGAACCATTAAAAGAAATGCAACTGAAAACCAAACCCTGTTTGCGGAAATTCTGCAAATCCTGCAAAGGGTAAACGCAGGCGATACCACTCCCCAAACCACCAACAAGTATGTAAATGGCGTGCAGGTTGAAAACGGTAATCAACCGATTAAGAATTGAAATCACCAGAGAGCGCCGCAACCGAGTGGCGCTTTCTTTCTCATCCCTCAAATCCTCGACCCTTGCTTCATTACTCAACCATCACAATGCGGGAATCCAAAAACTGAAATTCGATTCACCATATAGGCGGGAAACTTTATGCAACCCAAGTTCGGGTAACGCTTTTTCTGCATGTCCCAGGTAAGTGAAATGTGGCAAATCATTGACCACTGTACGAAACCAACCCTGGGCGTTTAACCTCCGCTCGACTTCACTGTCCTGATATTCCATCACATCGAAAGCCAGCATGGATAGATGTTGTGAAGCGCCGGGTGCCGCGACTGAATAAAGAATCGATTTATCAAAGAAGGTGCCGAAATAAATTTGCTCACGGTCTTCCAATTCTAAAATCACACTGACTTGTTCTGCTGGCGAAAGCGATTGAATCGCTGCGACGTGATTCGCATCAAGCTTTTCCAATTTCAGCCAGTGCTCAAGTCCGCGACCCACATTTCTTAACCACAGACCAACGGTGTCGGCATAAGACCTGCGCCCGGCGTCTGCAGCGCGCGCCGAAATGGTTAATCCCGTTTGCGCAGCTTCGTAGGCGGCAGCCAGCAGCGCGTCGCAAGCTTCACGCTGCAACTCGATTTCGTATTCACCGAATGTTGCTTTACGGGTATCGAGCGTTATCTGAAAATTATCGACGGCATCGGCATCGGTAAAAATAATGGTCGGCGGTGGGGTAGCCCGAGTTATGAATATCGCGCCGTATTCGGCAAACAAACGTTTTTCGACGGGTGAATGAAGCATTGCGGCAATATCAGATAATTTGGTCATTAGTCCGTGGTCGGTAGTCAGTAGTCGGTAGTCGGTAATTGATTTTTCATCATTTATGATTTGTTTTGTGATAATAACAACACATCTCAAAATCAGAAGGCTACGGACTACTGACTACTGACTTTCTATTTCACTTCTTTAATATTATTGGGTTTGGCAAAAAGTTTATCGGGAACCTGCGCATCGAAACTGACCGAATCATAAAACACCCGCGCCGCTTGTACGCCGTTGCGATAAACATCCTGGGTGGTAGAAAATTGCACGCCATTGTAATTAATCCAGCGGGCGAAACGCACCTGATTATCAATGATGCGGGTGTTGCCGTCTTCATCCTTTTGTTGCGTTCGATATTCGCTCATCAACGGGAACTTCGTGCGCGTATCGAAATACAAAGTCACCGAAAGCCCGTCACTATAATTGATGCGCACGGCTTCGGAAAATTGATTGCGCCAGATTTCGCGCCTGCCGACATAAACCAGTTCGGCGCCGGTTTCCTGCCAGGCGTATTTTAAGATGGCATCCAAATCGTGGCGCAGATTGACTCTGAACGCTTTAACCTGTTCTTCGGTCTGCGCCCGAATCATCTTTTGCGCCCCGTCATAAATCCAGCCCTCATCGCCGAAATTGGTTTGAATATATTTGCTGTCGCCTTTGCCGAATTCCGTGCGCTCGCGGTCTGGGTAAACGATGTAATCAACAAATTCCGTCGGTATACCCGACACTCCTTTTTCAAATGCCGTATATTGCCCGCGACCGATGAGGGTGCGAATTTTTAAATAGGCTGCGCCGCCGCGCACCTTGATGGCATCGCGTATCAAGGCTTCGGCTTTGGCTTTATCATTTTCTCCCTGTGCCTGAATTAATATGGGGAGAGAAAAAATGGATGTGAATAAAACAATGAAAAACGTTGCAATTTTCACGAATTCTCCTTTGGGCAAAAACTCGTTATGGTTCGACAAATTATAGCATTCGCCTGGCGAACAAAAAAAAGGCGCGAGCTAAATTCGCGCCTTTGGTTTTCTTAAATTTCCGATGGCAAGTGTCTCGCTTATTCAACCAGAGCAAAGGCATCGTTGACGATGATTTTAAGTTCTTCATCTACGAAATCGACGTAAAAATCGTTGGCGTCTTTCCAGCGCGTGGTGATCGGCAGTTTGACCAATTCATCAATCGTGCGTTTGAGGAAGCGCGCCCCATATGCCGGGCTGAAGCCTTTTTCAACGAGGTAATCAAGCGCGGTTCCACTCAGTTCAACTTTCTTCCCTTGCCTGAGCATCTGGCGTTTGATTTTGCTCAAATAAAGTTCAGCGATTTGTTTCACTTCATCTTTGGTTAGCGGCGCAAAGACGACGATTTCATCTATGCGGTTGCGGAATTCCGGCGAGAAGCGGTCTTCGGCGGCTTTAATCACTTCGCGGCTGATCTGTTCAACATCAGCAAGCGATTTTCTGCCAAAGCCGAGTGGCTTCATATACTTTTTGAAATTCTCCGACCCAAGATTTGAGGTCATGATGATAATCGCATCCGAAAGATAAACTTTTTTGCCGCGCCCGTCGGTCAGCCAGCCTTCATCGAAAGCCTGTAGGAAAAGATTGAGCAGGTAAGGCGAAGCCTTTTCAATTTCATCCAGTAGCAGAACGGTGTACGGGTTATCGCGCAAGCGTTCAGTCAAGATGCCGCCGCGTTCGCTGCCCACAATACCGCGCGGCATACCAATCAATTTTTCAATGGCGATGGTGCCGTCCTGATATTCGGACATATCGATGCGCACCATTTTGTTGTCTTCGCCAAACATAAATTCAGCGACGGCTTTCGCAAGTTCGGTTTTACCGACGCCGGTCGGTCCTAAAAACAACAGCACGCCATCGGGCTTGTAAAAGTTTTCTTTAAGCGGACCCTTGTTCAATCGTAAGCGTTGGGTGACCGCTCTGATGGAATTGCGTTGACCGATGACCCGTGATGACAAGGCTTCTTCCATGCCTGTGAAGCGGTCGTTGGTATCGCGAAAAATCATATCCCGGGGAATGCGCGATTCCTGACTGATGACGTCAATGATGTGTTCGGAACGCACTTCCGGTTGATAGGGTTGATTGATTTCAACCTTCACCGCAGCGGTATCCAACCAGCCAATCACTTTATCCGGCAAGTGGAGATTGCGAATATAACGCGGTGCCATTTCCAGAGCGGTTTCAATGGCTTCATCGGAAATCGTCACCGAGTAATTGCGCTCGATGCGCGGACGAATGCCCGCAAGAATTTTTCGCGTATCTTCAACCGACGGTTCATCAACTTTGACCAGACGGAACCGTCGCGCCAGAGCTTCATCTTCGGAAATATATTCTTTGTATTCGGTCATCGTAGTTGCGCCGATGATGCGAATTTCGCCGCGCGCCAGGGCGCTTTTGAACATGTTGGCGGCGTCGGAACTGGCTCCCAGAGCCGAACCTGCGCCAATGATGGTATGGGCTTCGTCAATGAAAAGAATCAGGTTGTCGCGTTCTTTGACTTCGTTGATGATGCCTTGAATGCGTTCTTCAAACATCCCGCGCAACATGGTGCCTGCAACAATACCGGACATCTGCAACTGCACGACATGTGCGTTTCTAAGACGCGCCGGAACGGTTTCCGGTTCGAGTTCAATCTTGCGCGCTAGCCCCTCAACCACAGCGGTTTTGCCGACTCCGGCTTCACCGACGAGCATCGGTGAATTAGCGCGTTCACGGTGACAGAGGATTTCAATCATCTGACGAATCTCTTCATTGCGTCCGATGACCGGCGGCAATTTGTCTTGCCGGGCGAGTTTATTGAGACTGACGCCGAAATGTTTGAGATAGGGCGGCAATTCATAACGGCGACGATATTTTTCCTCTTTCTCTTCATGAGAACGCACGCGGGTTTGTATTTTTTGCATGACCATCTCCCGGTCAGCCCCTAAACGCTTCAATAGTTCAACAGGATAACCGTGGGTATCTTTGAAAATAGCGACAAAGAGGTCTGTGGATTCGATGAGGCGGCGACCGCGTTCATGCGAATGTTTAAGGGCGTTTGATAATAGTGTCCTGAAGGATTCAGACATCTTTATCCCACGTCCAATGTAATCGCGTTGGCTGAGTTTGGTATCGAGAGCCTGCAAGACAACCTGCGGGTCGAGATTGAGGCTTTGCATGACTTCATTGAAAAACGGTCTTTCAATCTCGGCTATCGAAATCAGCAAGTGTTCAGGAGCGATTTGATTATGGTCGCGCGATTTGGCTTCATCGTAGGCTTTACGAATCAAGCGGCGACCGCTGTCAGCAATTTTATCGGTGAAAATTTCTAAATCAAGCATGTATTAACTTCTTTCTGCGTGGGGAAGCAACGCTCACTCAGCCTGCATCGCAATTGCAATGCCATTTACTTTACGCTTTCCAGTATAACAAAAGCAAAAATGCCACTCAAGAATAAGCACTTTTGCAAATCTGACCTTACCATCTCACTTTTATAGAATAGGTTGTAAAAATCGAATCGTCGCTGAGAATAACAATGTCTTCAGCTATCGCTTGCGCGATAAGCATCCGGTCAAATGGGTCTTTGTGGTGGAAGGGCAATTTTTCGTGAGCCAAAACATGGGAAAGTTCAATCGGCAGGAGTTGTAAATTGTTAAGTTGTTGCTGATCTTTGATTATTTTTTCCAGCGGCAAAGCCAGGTTCAATTTGCCGAGTTGAATTTTGATTTGCATCTCCCAAACGCTCGCCATACTGAGCAAAAGCGTATTGGAAATATCCATACACAGGGCTAAGGCATCAGCAGACAAGCGTCCTTTGCTACTATCCCACCAGATAAAGGTGTGCGTATCTAAAAGAATCTTCATTAGCCTTCTGTCCAGATTTCATCAGGCAAGGGATCAGCAAAATCATCGCTTGTCCAGGCAGTGCCTTCGTGAAGCCCGGCAATGCGTTGGGTTTCGGCTGAGTTAAGCGGCACTAAACGGGCAACCGGTTTATCATTGGACGTCAAAATAATTTCCGTGCCTTTGTTAAGCAGCGACAAGATGCCTGCCAAATCATTCTGGACATCTGCTACATCAACATTTTTCGTCATCGCCTTATCCTCTTATAAAACTCAAAACGAAAGAAGTGGTTATTGATTACTGAGGTGTTCACACATCAAAATGGTAATTTATCAATTTTCATTTATCTCTAACTACCTTCTATACTGCTGTTCCTCTACAGAATTAAACATGGGTTAGCGAGTTTGCTCTCTCAAATCATTCAGGAACTCACTAAAAGTACCAAATGGCTTATTCCTGCTGAGGTATGATCCAGTTGCAGGTTTATAATCTCCGTCCCCTCCCAACGGCCAGGTATTCCTACAGTAACTAAGAACGTCAGTTGCAGACAGAAGAAAACCGGTATGCGCAGTTTCATATAAGAGGATGACAAACCATTTCCGTTTCTGTTTCTCAAGTCGCTTAATTACATTTGCTGTTACACCCCACCTGTAAGGCTCTTCTGACCGTCCTTTGATGTACAACAAGGCATCCATTTGACCGGTCACATCAAATACATTGCGAGATTCGGTTCTAGACCGTACTGTGATACCAGATATAGTATTAAGGGTTGCAACAAAATCCTGAACGATCTGCACACCACCACGTCGCCCTTTATCTTTGTTTCTACTATCTACTTTACTTGTTTTAGACATTTTAAAACCTTGCTCTTTTCTAAAATTTCTCACAAGGCGAAAGCCAATATCATAGGGACCTATAGAAGGGGGAATACACCCACGACTTGTTGGCCGCAAGCTTGACACTCCGTAGCCCCAAGCGCCTCCACGTATAACGCGGGATGATCCTTCTCCCTTTCCTATAGGATCTATGGTTGGACTCTGTCTATAATAATCATCTGAGTACCAATCATGACACCATTCCCACACATTTCCTTGCATATCATACAACCCCCAGTCGTTCGGTTTTTTCTGCCCAACAGGATGGGTCTTTTCATATGAGTTATCCTCATACCAAGCTACTTCAGATAATTTCTCTGTAAGATGCTCCGAACGTCCTGCCCGGCACGCATATTCCCACTCTGCTTCTGTTGGTAAGCGATAAACGTAGCCATCATTTTTCGCGTTCAACTTCTCAATAAACACCTGTACATCTTCCCAAGATACACTTTCAACCGGCAGATTCGCTTCGCCTTTGAAATAACTTGGATTATTACCCATAACCGCTTGCCACAACTCTTGCGTCACTTGATACTTACCCATCTCAAACGGCTTGGTGATTTTCACAGGATGTACTGGTCGCTCATTATCTTTACTAGCGTCAGCACCCATCATAAATTCACCCGCCGGTATCAAAACAAATCCATCACGCAGTCTACGCTTTTCCCATTCATCAACGCTTCCTGTTGTCTCTCCGTTTTTTTTCATTATACCTGCATGAATATTTTGTAACTCAGTCCGCAAGAACTTCGCCGTTAGGTATCGCGCATTTGGCTCTTTCTTCAATGCTGTTTCAATAAAATCTCTCAGCGATGCAGGTAGCCAACTTGGAAGGGGATGTGGGTCATGATTACAAATTGAGTACATCACTTCATAGTGACCTCTGCCGGAAAAAGGTCGTTTGCCGCACAACATTTCATAAAACATCACAGATGCCGACCATAAATCGGTCTGTTCGTTGCGCTCTCCCTTCCAAGCTTCGGGCGACATATAAGCGGGTGAGCCTTTAATCATATTGCTCTCGGTCTCAGAAAGCAGAAATTTGGAAATGCCAAAATCAGTGATGCGTGGGGTGTTGCCGCTTAACAAAACATTTGCCGGTTTGATGTCCCGATGAATGATTTTTCGTTTGTGCAGGTATGCCAAGCCATCAAGTATGCCCATCATCATTTCAATCGCTGTTTCAAACGAAGGGGCTTTGCCGTCATGTCTTCTAAGCCAATCTTCAAGTGAGCCATCAGGCGCAAATTCGCTAATGATAAAAACCCGTTCATCGTGCATATCAATGCCTTCGACCGGCAATACATTGCGATGCCCTCTGGCGAGTAACCACAGCACGACCTCTTTTTCAATCTCGTGAAGTTTGACTTTGGCTTTGGGAAATTTCAGCGCGAACTGCTGATTATCTTTTTCAGCTAACCACACTTCACCGAACTGTCCTTCACCAAGTCGTCTGATTAACCGGTAATCGCTGATTTCATCTCCTACGTTCAACATAGCGACTCATCCCATTCAGTCAGGTTATAGAAAAGGTGCACCAAGCATAAAAGATGCGAGCAACGCCTCGCAAGCAAGCTACAGGTTTGACGCCATTCGTTTGACTGGCTTATAGTCCAAAACCGCAAATCCATATTTAACGCATTCATCAATGAATAAATTCACCTCTTATGTCGTCCATCATCCGAAATTGATTATCGCGTTGACGCTTGTCCTCACTGCCATCTTCGCGGTGGCGCTCGGCGTGCGCGGCATCAAATTCAACGGCTCGCCGGAAACCCTGGCGCGCAATGATGAGGCGTTGAATTTCTTTAAAGAGACCCTGGCGACTTTCGGCAGCGAAGATGTCCTCATCGTCGCGCTTGAATCCAACGATATTTTTACCAGTGAAACCAAAGCGCGGCTCGATTATTTGACCAACCTCTTTGCAGCGCAGCCCAATGTCACCTCAGCCGCCAGTTTATCGAACGCTTCGACAATTCAAAGCGACAGCGATGGCATCATCATTGATAAAATTCTTCCCGCGAATGCCACCACCGAACAACTCCAGCAACTCAAAGTAATGGTCACCTCTGACCCGCTGTATGCCAAAAACTATATTTCCAAAGACGGGCGCACCGCCGCTATCAATGTCTTTCTGAAACGCTTGCCTGCTAAAGAGCGTCACGCGGTTTCTGAAACCATCGAACGTTTAGTCAAGAACGAGTCGCGTGGCGATTTATGGATTGCCGGTTTGCCGCTGATGGACGCCAAAGGCGTATCGAGCATGGTGCGCGACATCTCGCTATTTTCGCCGATTGCCGCCGTGCTCTGTTTTATGGTGTTTTTCGGCGCATTTCGCAGTTTCTGGGGAGCCCTGTTGCCGATGCTGACGCTTGGCATCGGACTCACCTGGACGGTTGGGCTGATGGCGCTTGCCGGCAAGCCATTCAATCTTGCAACCATCGCCTTGCCGACGGTGTTGATGGCGGTCGGCAGTTCTTACATTTTTCATATATTGAATCAATATCGCCTCTCGATGTCCGAGATTCACAGCAACGCCGATAAAGCCGCGCAAAACGCCTCGTGGTACACCGGTTGTCAATTCATCACTCCCGCAGTTTTAGTTTCCGGCACCACGACGGTTGCAGGCTTTGCGGCGCTCACTGCAAGCCCGGTGCCGGCGGTTAAAGATATGGGACTCTTTCAAGCCGCAGGCGTCGCTTTTATGTTGCTGCTGACGCTTACCTTCATTCCGGCAATGCTCTCTCTGCTTTCACAACAGGCATTGGGTCGCGCCGACGTTCATCAAAAAGATTACGCGACCTGGATGAACGGGATGCTTAAACACATCACCGCGCTCATCCTCTTTCGCAAACAGGCAATCGTAGTGATTGCGCTCGCTGCCACGCTACTGATTGGCGCGGGCATTTATCGCATGCGCGTCAATACCGATTTTCTCAAAGTCTTCCCGCGTGAAAGCGACATCTCGCAAACTGCGGTTAAATTGCACACCGAACTTGCCGGCGCATCGGTCTTGCAAATTGTCGTCAGCGGTGAACCAAACGCCGTAAAGACGCCTGAATTTGCCGAAAAACTTGAAGCCATCGAAGCCTTCGCTTTGCAACAGGAAGGCATCGACGCGGCGGTTTCGGTTGCTGACATCATTAAAAAATTCAATGCCAACTTGCCGGGCACCGCGCAGGAAAAACGCTTTGCCATTCCCGGAGAACCCAAACGGTTAGCCTCGATTTTCGACAACTATCTTTCCCAGGATGAAGCCATCAACAAACTGGTCACCCGTGATTTTTCCAAAGCCGCTGTGGTGTTGCGAACCAATCTCTTCGGCTCCAAAGAACTGCATACCTTTACCGAAGCGATGAATGGGTGGCTCGCGACCAACTTGCCGCCGACGCTGCAAGCGCGGGTGACCGGCGCATTCATTTTGCTCAATGATGCTTCGGATGCCATCGCTGCGTCGCAGGCATCCAGCCTGAGCATTGCATTGGTGACCATTTATTTCATGATGGTTCTGTTGTTTCGTTCTTTTGCGACGGGACTTTTGGCGCTCATTCCCAACCTGTTGCCGATTGCCGGTTTTTTCGGCTTTCTTGGCTGGACAGGAATTACCCTCGACATCACCACCAGTTTAATTGCCAGTTCCGTGCTTGGACTTGCCGTTGATAATGCCGTACATATGATTCGCCGCTTCCGTCAAAGCCTTGCCGAAAGAAAATCTGTCACCTCGAATTCATCGGGAAATGAAGAAAAAATCATTCGTGAAAATTCTGCCGAAGGCTGGGCGATGTGGCTTACCATGCTGAGAACCGGCAAACCCATGACGCTTGCCAATCTCATGCTTATCGTCGCTTTTTTGATTTTTTTATTATCGGAATTTTACCCGGTGCGCATCGTCGGCTTGCTCTGGGCGCTTACGGTATTTGCATGTCTGGTGGCAGATTTGATATTTCTACCGGCGCTCATAGAAACTAAACTTTTTCGCAGCGCGGCGCTTGGCAACCCCAGGGCAGCCAATGAGCAACTACATAAGCGGGCAGCATCTCAATCAGAGGTTGAAAAAGTTCAATGAACAATCACTCGTTTCTTAACAGACCACTCGCCAATACCAAGCCATTCAACCGGCGTGTGGCTTTATTTTTTTTATGCTGTGTATCGGCAATTCTGCTTTCCGCCTGCGGTGAACATGCCGCCAGCAAAACCGACATCAGCGCCGCCTCATCCGCGCCCATGATTCCCAACGCCGCAGCCGAAGGCGAGCGCATCATCCAACAAAACCGCGCCCTCGATAACAGCCGCGACCGCTGGGTGAAGATGGCGGTTAAAATTGAAGAAGCGGATGGGCAAACTCAAAACGTGCAACTGGAAATTTCCCGTAAACGCGAAAGCGATAACCAGCGCATGATGCTCATCAATTTCACCGCGCCCGCCGAAGAACGCGACCGCAGCGCCTTGATTATCGTCTCCCCACAAGGCGAAATCGAAGGCATACGATATATGCAAAGCAGCAACAGTTTCGTTACCGCCAAAGGCGCAACTAATGAAGATTCGCTCTTTGGTCTGACGGCGCAGGAGATGATTGACGGGCAAACCGAAAAATACAGCTTCCGCCTGCTGGGCGAAGAAACGCTTGATGCAACACCCGTTTACAAACTTGAAGGGACTCTGAAACCCGGCGCTGAATCTAAATTTGCGCGACTGGTCACCTGGGTGGATAAGAGCAACTATACGACGCTTGCCGCCGAATTTTACAATAACAAAAACGAACTCCAGCGCCGCGTCAGCATCACCAAAAATGAACAGGTCAACGGTCATTGGACACAGATGCACTATGCCATTGATAATCTGGCGCGAAAAAAGAAACTCGACCTCGAAATCAAAGAGGTGAGATATGACCAGAATTTGAGTCCGCAGATTTTTACACGGGAGAATTTGAAAAAGCTGACCATGAAATGAGTTTTATCTCGGTTTGAAAAACCCACACCTGAAATGGTTCAATAGATGCGCGAGTTTTACGGCTCGCGTATTTTTATTTTATACAACAGAGGAATTCGATTAATGAAACGAGCGATATTTATTTTTATGATTGCGGCTTTGATAACGGCTGCTGCCTGCGCGAAAAAACCCGGAGAAGAAACCGCGCCGACTTATAAATCAGCCGAACCCGAAGTGCGCCAAGACGGCTCGACCATGATGGTCGCCGAAAGCGAAACCGGAATTAAAAGCGAAGTGAAAACTTTTCCCGCAAGCAGTGATGTCGCACAGGTCACCCGCGCTTCGTGGCCTGATGGTCGTCGCAGCGTCACCATCGTGATGCGCAGCGGACTGACCGTCGATTTGCGCGACCAGGAAGATATTGACCGCGCCCTCGAAATGTCTGCTGAAGAGTTGAGCGCCGCAGTGAAAAAACTGGGCGACGGCGTTGGCACGATGACTGCGCCGGTGGTTGCCGCTTCACCATCAGCCACCAGTCAAGAGCCGGAACCCAAACCCGAAGCTAAGAAAGCCGAAAACCCTGAACCCTTGAAGGTTCACAATGAAAACCCGGCGAAACCTAAAGATAAAAAGGCTAAAAAATAATCGGATGAAGCGGTGAAGAAGAATGAAGGGGTGAAGGGGTGAAGGGGTGAAAAGGTGATAGGCTATACTTTCATCGTGCTTGAAAAATTCGAGCAAAATATAAATTGCCTGGAAATTCAATAACCGAAACTCACCCCTTCACCTCTTCACCTCTTCTCTCGTCACCTCGTCTTACGAAGAAAGACCCGCCAACCCCACGGCTCAAGCGCCAGCGCCGGAAGTCCCACAACCTTTGTTTTCACCTGCGCCTCGCCACTGATGTTCGGGGTGATTTCAGTAAACGATGAAGCGTTGCCAACTTCAACCTGTCCGGTGAATGATTGATTCGACAAATTGATGGCAACTAAAATTTCTTCATCGCCGAGATGCCTCACATAAGTCACCACCCGCGCTTCAGCGGCATTGCGAAGCCAGAGAGTTTCGCCACTTCGCAATGCCGGATGGGCTTTTCTCAAGGCAATGATTTGTTTATAAAAGCGCGGAATTTCCGGGCGATGTTCGGCGTTTTTCCAGAAAATCGGCAGTCGTTCAAACAGAGCAGGCGCTCGCGATTCTGTGGTGTCGCCGACCTCCATGCCGTTATAGAGAAGCGGCACGCCGTCCATCGTGAAAAATAGTACCGAACCGGCAAGCGTCGCCGCTCTGCCGAATTCTGCCAGCGCGCGGCGTTCGTCATGGTCATCAATGAACCGCATACGCAACGCGCCTTGCGGATAACGCGCGCGCTCCGCTTCCCAGTTTTTGCGAACCTCGGTCGCTGTACTTCTTCCCGTCAGCACATCTTCCAGCGTATGAAAAAACGGCCAGGCGTAATCCATATCAAAGGCTTTGACCAGGTGTTCAGGATAAGTCGCCTCGGAAATCATAATCAGTTCGGGTTTGATTTTTTCGAGTTCCACGCGCGCCTTTTCCCAGAAATCCGTCGGCACCAGCCACGCTACATCACAACGAAACCCATCAAGGTCAAATTCGCGAATCCAGTATTTGAGCATGTCCATCATATACTCGCGAACTTTCGGGTTGTCATAATTGAGCCAGGCAACATCCGACCAATCGTATGGCGAAAGGGTTTTGCCCTGCGCGTCGCGCTTATAAAATTCCGCCTGCTTCATGAGCACGCTGTCCCATGCCGTATGGTTGGCAACAATGTCGATGATGATTTTCATGCCGCGTTTATGGGTTTCGCTCACTAACCGCTTGAAATCTTCTTGCGAGCCGTAATCGGGATGAATCGCATAATAATCGCGCACCGCGTAAGGACTGCCGATACTTCCCTTTTTATTAAGCCCGCCCGTCGGATGAATCGGCATGAGCCACAACACCGTGACGCCGAGGTTTTGCAGATGGTCGAGCTTTGCGGTGATGCCATTGAAATTCCCTTCCGCAGAAAAATTGCGCGTGAAAATTTCATAGATCACTGCATCGCGTACCCAACCGGTTGACGCGCGCGCCCGCTCTTTCGCGACATCGCGCGCTTGAAACCCGGCGCGAATCGAATGCGCGTGTGTCCAAGTGGTGCCAATTATCATAGTGGTAAAAAATAATAAAAATAGAAGCGTGGATATTAGCCGAACTTTCATGCGCATCACCTTTCTATTCATCCCGGTCAATCAACCCGGTGCTGGGAACCGGTTGGGCGGATTCCTGCACGCCCAGTGCCTCCTGCGCATCGGCGCGAATGACCGCGGCTTCCGGCACATCCTGATCAACCACGTCACGCACACGGGAAACCAATAGCGCCGCAACCAGAAGGCTTGCGCCGCCGAGCATCACCACGTAGAGCGGATTATTGCCGAAGACATTTTTCACCAAGGGTTGAAAGGTGAGCGATGCGATAATTTCGGGAATGACGATGAAGAAGTTAAAAATGCCCATATAAACGCCCATGCGCGCCGCCGGCAAAGCGCCAGACAAAATGGCATACGGCATGGAGAGAATCGAAGCCCACGCGATGCCCACGCCAACCATCGTCAACAATAAGAGGTATTGATTGTGAATCAGATAAGTCGAAAGCAATCCAACGCCACCACAGATGAGCGAAATCGCATGTACCGTTTTGCGGCTGGTTATGGCTGCCAGCTTGGGCAAAGCAAAAGCGACTACGAAACAAACCAGCGAATAAACGGCAAAAGCGATGCCGCCCCATTCCGTCCCTCTATCAAACAATTCGGATTTTTCACTCGGCGCATTGAAGATGTGATAGGCGGTCGTCAGTCCGAAGAACATCCACATACAAAACAATCCGAGCCAGGTGAAGATTTGCACAACGGCGAGTTGCTTCATGGTTTGCGGCATCTCGCGCACTGCATGGGTGATTTCCGCAAATCCTGCCGCTATGCCTTTACGTTCGCGCTTCATTTGCTCGAACGCTTCCATATTTTCCGGCGGATACTCTTTCGAGGTGAAGACTGTCCACAATACGGCAAGCAGAAAAGCCGCCGCGCCGATTTTGAAAGAGTATTGCACCGTCAAAGGCACGCCGCTCGCCGTTGTACCGGTGACACCCAGATTTCTGAAAATATAAGGCAGCGCATTTGCCAAAGTCGCGCCGATGCCGATGAAAAAGCTTTGCATCACAAAGCCCGTCGTTCGTTGGTCTTCATTCAACTTGTCGGCAACGAAGGCGCGAAAGGGTTCCATGCTGACGTTGATGCTGGCATCTAAAATCCACAGCAAACTTGCGGCAAACCATAGCACCGGCGAATCCGGCATGAAAAATAGCGCGATGCTGGCAAGAATTGCTCCAACCAAAAAGTATGGACGGCGACGACCCAAACGGTTCCAGGTGCGGTCGCTCATTGAACCGATAATCGGCTGGACGATTAAGCCGGTGACCGGTCCCGCCAGCCATAGGATAGGAATCTCATCGGGGTTTGCTCCGAGCTTCGTATAAATGGCGCTCATATTGGCAAGCTGCAAGCCCCAGCCGAATTGAATGCCGAGAAATCCGAAACTCATGTTCCAGATTTGCCAGAAACTTAAACGCGGTTTTTCCATTAAATATTTTCCTTTAAAAAAGTCTGGAGTCGGGAGTCCAGAGTCTGGAGTCAAAAGGGCAGAGGCTGAACTGCCTGAATAATGGTTAGACATCACAACGCTTCAAGATAAGCGAGTCAAAGGCTTTCGGACTCTCGACTCAAGACTCGCGACTCCAGACTGCTAACGCGCATATAAATTCAAATCTTCAATCACAACGTTACGGTCTAAAGACAAGACGAACATCAAGGCTTTTGCCAGGTTTGCAACGTGAATGAAGCCGCCGCGTGGCGGCTCCGTAACCGGCGTTTCAACATCAACCAACCCGGGGCAGAAATTAAAAATGCGAATGTTGGCTTCGATTTTACGAATGTGGTCACGCACCGATTCGGCAAAACCCAACAGCCCGAATTTTGAAGCGCAGTACGACGGCACATCGGCGTAACCATGTTTGGCGGCTTGCGAAGCGACATTGATGATGTCGCCGAAATCTTCGGCAATCATATTCGGCAAGACCGCGCGAATGAGCCGCATTGCGCCGCGCAGATTGGTTTCCATCACCGTATCCCAACCTTCATCAGTGATGGCATCCACGGTTTCGGGAACCGCCAGCCCGCAGTTATTGATGAGAATATCAATCGCCCCGAAACGTTCCATCGCCACATGCACGAGATTGGTTGTCTGTTCAAAATCGCGTACATCAAAGGCGTGAGGAAAGACGCGCTCAATTCCGAGTTTCACGTTAATCTCATCGGCGGTCTGTTCAAGCACCGCTTTGCGCCGCGACGCAATGATGACGCGCACACCTGATGTGGCTAACACTTGGGTAAAGGCGCGACCAATGCCTGTACCGCCACCGGTGACGAGGGCGATTTGTTCCGCAAAAGTTTTGGTTTTCAGTTCCATCAGATTTCACAACAACGATTAGAAGCCATGCCAGAACGGTGGTCGGAGACTACCTATTCAACTTCAACGAAAATTTCTTCCGTTGAGCAAGCGGTCTCTGACCGCGCTATCCAACAATAATATGGCTCACCGTTGAGCAAGCGGTCTTCGACCGCGCCATTCAAACCTTCGGATCATCTTTCCAATACGCTTGCCAATCATTTTCTAAAGGTACGCTCCCCAGCTCATGCGGAAAATATGCTCGATAACTTGACCACATCCATTCGGCGGGATGCTTACAAAATCCAGCACGTACAGGATTGTTATGCATATATTGCAGCTTTTGCTGGACAAATTTGGCGCTCCACAGTTCAACAGGGAAAAACTTTTTTAACCACAAAGCGTATTGATGGGCGCGTTTCTTCGGATTATGCAATTTCAACTTTTCGAGAGATCGCTCATGTCCTTCTGCACGTAACCAGGCAATTATGTCGTGAGCCGCTATGCCTTTGATTTGTTTCAAGACTGCTTCAATATTTTGCTCTAATGGGTTAGCAATCATATGCAGGTGGTCGGGCATAACCACATACCCAATAAGTTTAAACGGATATTTCTCCCGCGCATTATTGATGGCATCAATCAGAAATTGGCAAGCTCGAGGGTTGTGAAAAACTTTGACGCGGTTGTTTGTCACAACAGTGATATATTGAAACATATTGTCGTTTTGTGAACTCTCAAATTTCATTGCTTCCCAACAGCGGCGGTCAGAGACCGCCTTCTCAACGGTAAATTATTTTTCTGAAGAATATTTCGCTCTGTCTCCGCTCACTGTGAAAATACTCGCCGAACGCGCAGGCAGTACGAATGTCAACTTGCCGTTTTCGACGCGCACATCGGTCACAACTCCCAGGCGGTCGGTGAACATCACGCCGTTGGCAATCTTCAAACCGGTCAAATCGGCTTCAACTTTGCTTGAACGATTGGCGTTATTAATCGCTACCACCACGTTGCCTTTTTCGCTCACTCGCGCAAAGGCGTAATAATCATCGGTAAAACTCAGAGTCACGAGTTTCCCCTGTCTTAATGGTTCAAGCTCATGGCGCAACTTCGTCACTTTGCGTAGATGATTAAAAACCTCATTCTCGTCTTTGGTTCTTCCCTGCTCTGTAAATGCGTTGCGCGCATCACCCGCAAAACCGCCGGGAAAATCGCGCCGATTATCCGGGTCGTTCGCGCCCGGTAGGGCGATTTCATCACCGTAATAAATCAAGGGAATGCCGCGCGTCGTCATCAAAAAAGTCTGCGCCAGCATCAAGCCCTGGGTCGTCGCGCCGGGTTCGCCCATAAAGCGCTGCATATCGTGAAGCCCGATAAACGGCACCAGGATGTCCGGATTGGGATAGAGGAAATCGTGAGCGATGACCTGCGGTAAATTCTTAATCGATTCGCCTCGCGCAAACGCCGCGCGAATCGCCAGGTGCAAAGGGAAATCGAATTCCGTATCAATCCCTGAATCAATGCCGTCCCAGTATTTTTTGCCGCCTTGAAAAAACGCTACCTGCGCGGGATTGCCGTCAAAGGTTTCGCCGATGACATTGACCTTGGGATATTGCTTTTTGATTGCCGCCATCCAATCGCGCCAAAACGAACGATGCACATACGGCAAGGTGTCCTGACGAATGGCATCCATTCCCGTCACGCCAATCCACCAGAGGGTATTTTGAATGAGGTAACGCTTCGCTTCAGGGTCGTTCTGATTCATATCCGGCAGAATATCCAAAAACCAACCGTCGAGAATCGGGCGCAGGGCATCTTGAGTTGCATACTTATCTTTGAGCACCCAGGTCTGCCAGGTTTCGTTGATGTGATTTTCTTTGGTGCCGTTGTACCAGGTGGGCGTCGGGCTGTCTTTCACCCAGGGGTGATAAGGTCCCGTGTGATTGGCAACCTGGTCTTGAATGATTTTGATTCCAAGTTTGTGCGCTTCATCAACGAGTTCGCGAAGTTTCGCGAGGTCGCCAAAATGTTCTTCAACGCCGTAATAATCAATCGCCCCGTAGCCGTGATAATCAGCCATCGGCTTGCCCTCGTAAGTCTCAACAAAATTCAGCCCGTCGTTGTTGTCGTACCAGGGGTTCAGCCACAATGCCGTCACCCCCAAATCTTTGAGATAAGGCAGGCGGTTGATGATGCCCTGCAAATCGCCGCCGTGATAATAACGCGGCTCCTGACGGTTAAACAGTCCTTTCGATTCCGCAGGGTCATCATTTGCCGGGTCGCCGTTAGTGAAGCGGTCAGGCATGATTAAATAGATGACATCATCTTTGTCGATGCCTTGAAACCGGCTCTGGGAGCCAAGTTGAGGGAGTATCTCGAATTTAAAATCGCTTGCGCCACTCGCAGTAGTGACTTTCAAATTGCGCACGCCGGGTTTAGCGGTTGGCGCGAGTCTCACATCAATGAACAAATAGGTTCCGCGTTCGTTGACCTTGGGAATACCGATGACGCGAACACTGGCATCGCTTGAGGTCACCTTCGCGCCTTTTAAATTCGTGCCGCGCACGAGCAGGCGCACAGGATTGATGGTGTGTCGCGCCCACCAACCCGGCGGCTCAACTTTGGTGACTGTGGGTGACTCGGCGAGAGCAGATAAGTTGATAGCGACAACGATGGCAAAGGAGAGCAGGAATCTTTTAATGGTTCGCATAAAATTTCAGTGAATAGGTGAACGTTTTTAGCAAAGGGCACAGGTTTTATCGAAGCGATGAAATGACACACATTCTATTGCTGTCTATGAGAACCTGTGCCCTTTGCTATATTTCAAATCGCTTAATTGCGCTGTCCGGTGAGCGCCGATTTGCTGACTGCTTTTTTCGCAGGTTTTCTCACCGGTTGTTCGGCGACTTCCGGTCCCGCATCAATATGCGAATGATAGGGTACGCTTTCGCTTGACACTTCCGGGTGTTTCTTCAAAAAGTCATGCGCATAACTCGAAGCGTTCGGGTCGTCTTTGCGGTCGGTAAAATAGGACGCCTGTTCGCTCGCCTGTTTACGCATTCCGAGTCGCTGATAAATGCGCATCAGGTTGTAATGCGCAGACAAATCATCGGGGTCGAGTTCCTGCAAGGCTTCAAATTCAGCGCGCGCCAGATCGAATTTCTTCAACTGATAATAGGTCGAGCCGAGTTCGGTGCGCGCTTGTCTCACGCGCGGGTAAACCGCCAGCACTTTTTTGAAGCCCTCGATTGCCACATCGAGTTTGCCTTGCTCGCGATAAATCTGCGATTGATAAAACAATGCGCGCATGCTTGTCGGTTCCAACTGCAAGGCTTTGTCGAGCGATTTCAAGGCGATGTCAAATTTCTGATACATGAAGTTGGCAATCGCGATATTGATGTAGGCATCGGAATAATCGGGGCGCAGTTCCGCGACTTTCGTAAAGGCGCGAATGGCTCTGGCATATTGCCGTTGGTTGAGCAAAGCGACGCCATAATTGTTCCAGCGCATCCAGTCTTTATCATCCACAGGTTTCGCGCTGTTAGCTCCGAAATTGATCACCGCGACTTTCTGCGCCATTTCAACAACCGGATAATCGACGCTCTTGCCCAACACCCAGTCGGTGAACCGGCGATTGAAGCGGCGATAGTTGATTTTGACGACGACTTGCAAATGACCTTTAGCGGTTTTCGGAATGGTGAATTGATAACGCACCAGGTCGGATTGCCCCGGCATAATCGTGTTATCGAAAGCCCGCGCGCGACCCGCCCAGACTTGATGCAAATTGAAAAATTCGCCTTGCTCGCCTACTAAACGATTGGTGTAGCTGTGCGCTTTGTCATCCAGATAACCATCGGGTTTCAAATAACCACTGTGGCAAATTTTATTACCTTCGCCATCGCGCACTTCGAGTTCAACCCACGATTCATAAAAATCGCGTTGTTCGGGAACCAAGCTGTGTCCGATGCCTTTGTTTTGAATGACCAGACTCAGGGTCACTGTGTCACCGGCTTTGATATTGAAATTCTGCTTATCCAGTGGTGCAACCAGCCCGTCATCGGTCGCGGGCGAATCCGCGCCTTTGCGTATGCCGAAGAAGTCGATGTTGAAGAGATTATCCTGCAAATAGGCGGTGACTTTTTGCATCTGGTCTTTGTAGCCATAGAACTCAGGAATCGCCGTGTTAGCGCCGAGCCAGCGATGCGAGGCGAGTTTGCCGTCTTTCGCGCCGTAATCGCCGGGCGCGTCAACTTTCGGCATATGGCAATCCTGACAGGTCGAGACTTTATCTTTTTTGTAAAACGGCAGCGGCGATTGTTTTGACCACGAAGACTGTTGCCACTCGTCATAAACCGAAAAAGCGCGCAACCATTTGTACTCGTTTAAAATTTTCGGCAACGCCGCTTTGTGACACGCGCCGCAAAATTCCGGCGTCTTGTAGAAATCTTTCATCACCGCTTTTCTATGCAGGTCGGGGCGTTTCATGATTTCTTCGTCTTTGACGGCTCGGGTCACCGGGTTCCCCGCTTCATCAACCATCACCGCCGGAATACCCATCACGTAACTGCCGAGTCCGGTGGTCGGTTGCAGGCTTTGAATCGAATGGCAGGTTGAACAGGTAATGCCGTCTTCATCAAACGACCGGTCAATCTTGGAATTCGCCGTCAGCGACCCGGAAAACAAGGCAATCGGATTGTGACAACCTTCGCAATGGCGCGAATATTCGATGCCTTTGGTGTTGATTAACAGTTCAACATTTTTCTTGTAAAAGGGTGCGCGGAATGCATTGGCATGCGCGGTTTCGCGCCATTCCTGATGTGCAGCTTTATGACATTTGGCGCAATAATCGGCGGTGTAAAATGCTGCGGGGTCGATAAACCCACCGGTCGCGGATTTCGCCAGGCTCGGCAAAAACGGTTTATCTTTGCCCCATTTGAAATCGTAAGTTTTGGCGATTTCGTCATTGAAGCTGGCAATTGAGCCGGGGTCATTGGCAGCGGGCTGATTCAAATTGCCTGCATTGCTACTGACCAGGTTAAGGGGCAAAAGAATGCCAAAAATGGCAATACTGGAAAGCATAAGCACTTGGCGTTTATTTGGAGTGCGAGAGTTGAATTTTGCTACGGCATTCATAATTTTCTCCAGGATGATTTCTTAAAAACCAATTTCTAAGTTAAGCCAAAGCGTCTTCTGCACAATGCTCATTAACCGCAGAGACGCAGAGAACACAGAGACTATCCCTCTCTCTTTGGCTCGCCATCTTCCTCAAGATTGAGAACCAGGCGACGGATGCCGCCTTCCTTCAAAATTTCCACATTGAAGTTAAAAGCAACCCCACTTTCCAACCACCAAGTCGCATATAAGTCAAAGTCTGCGCTTCAAAAACCGAGTGCAGTGCATCAACCGACTTCACTTCAACGACAACTGCGTTTTCAACAAGCATATCGAGTTGATAGCCTTTGTCGAGTCTGACGCCTTTGTATTCAAGCGGAACCGGCAGTTGCCGTTTAAAGCTGATGCCCTGTAAATCCAGTTCCCGACACAGACATTCTTCGTATGCAGATTCCAATAATCCGGGGCCAAGCGAACGATGTACTTCTATTGCCGCTCCGATGATTGCCCAAGTCACATCATTGATCCGCATCTTCTCTGCGCCTCCTCTGCGTTCTCTGCGCCTCTGCGGTGAAAGGGCAGCGAACCGGCGAACAAAAGAAGCTATCTACAGAAATAAATCGCAGCTACCTTCTTTTGCTCTCGATTAAAACAATTGCGCTTGATGGCTGTAATGGCACTCTAAGTTTATCTCGCATTGCGCGTCCTTGCCAGCGGCGCGCATCAGAAAATGCCGCTATCCAGCGGGTCGCTGAATTTGCGGTTTTCGGTAACGTCACTTCAATTTCTGTGGCTTTATTGGAATTATTAAAAGCCACAATCGCGCAATCGTTTCCTGCTTGTCGCATCATCACCAGAGAATGTTCATTTGCCGATAAAATTTTCGTTTCCCCCACACGCAAGGCAGCATTTTCAGCCCGCGCCCGCAACAGATTGCGGACGTGTTTCAGGAGCTTGCGCTCTTTTTTGGTTCGCCCTTCATCCGCAAAAGCGTTTCTTGCATCACCGGCAAAGCCGCCGGGAAAATCGCGGCGATTATCCGGGTCATCGCCGCCTTTCAAACCAATCTCATCGCCATAATAAATTTGTGGCGTGCCGCGCATCGTCAGTAAAAACGTAAAAGCATTTTTCAAGGCTTCAAAACTCGCTCCGTCTTCACCCATAAAACGTTTGACATCGTGATTGCCGATAAACGGCACAAGTACGCGGGCATTCACATAGAGCGCATCCTGATTCAAAATGTCGCTCAGGCGGCTCATCGGTTGATGGCGAATGAAGACATCGCGCATCGCAAAGTAACTCGGAAAATCGAAGACCGTATGCAGGCGCGTGTCTATGCCATCAAAGCGCGCCACCCCGCCTTGAAAAAACGAAGTGACTTCGGGGCGACCATCAAAAACTTCGCCAACCACTGTGAGGTCGGGAAACTCGGTTTGGAGCGCCTGATTCCACTCGCTCCAGAATTTGCGCCCGACATATGGGAAGGTGTCCTGACGAATGCCGTCAACACCCGTACTGGAAACCCACCACGCGGCATTTTGAATCAAGTAGCGCGAACACTCGCCATCATCCTGATTGAGATCGGGCAACGTGTTAGCGAACCACCCGCGAATCGTCGCTTCAAAACGCTCGCGGTCAGGGTTTTCCTGCGTCGTTGATTTAATGTCCCAGACATTATTCGGGTGACTCAAAAGCGTGCCGTTCAACCACGTCGGCGTCGGTGTGTCAGTAGTCCAGATGTGGTCAGGTCCCGTGTGATTGGCGACCTGGTCTTGAATCACTTTGAGTCCAAGCGCGTGGGCACGGTCTACTAATTCTTTAAATTTTTCCAGCGTGCCGAAATGTTCTTCGACGCGGTAGAAATCCACCGCGCCATAGCCGTGATAGTCCGTGACGTTTTTGCCCCAATCAAAATCTTTGGCGCGATTGCTATTGTCATAAACCGGCGTCATCCAGATAGCTGTCACGCCCAAATCTTTAAGATAGGGCAAGCGGTCAATCACGCCCTGTAAATCGCCGCCGTGATAGGCGCGCGCGTTTTCGCGCAAGTACAGACCGCGCGATTCCTGCGGGTCGTTGTTCGACCGGTCACCATCGCTGAAGCGGTCGGGCATGATTAAGTAGATGACATCCGCAGGCGTGAAACCTTGAAAGCGCCCTTCACGCGCCAGCGGTTGCAAAATTTCAAACTTGAAATCGGTTGTGCCACTGGGCGTGGTGATTTTCAACGTTCGCGCACCCGCTTGCGCACTGGCATCAATCTGCACATCGACGAAAAGATAAGTTCCCGACGCGCTCACTTTGACATCACTCGTCCGCAAATCTTCGTCTGGTGATTCAACCGTCGCACCCGCAAAATTTTTCCCGCGAACTAAGAGTCGCACAGGATTAATCGAAGACTGCGCCCACCAGTTCGGCGGCTCGACTTTCAAAACTTCCGGCGCATGCTGTCGGTAGCCGGTAGTCGGTAGCCAGTGGTTAGTGGTAGTTGCGTCATCCACTAATTCTGGTTGTGTACAAGCAGTTAGAATTGATGATAAAAATAACCAGCCAACTAACCAAACTTTTGATTTTGTAAACACTGCTTTCACTCCATTAAAACCGCCGTAATCTTTTTGCCACCGGCTACTGACTACCGACCACCGGCTACTGTTGTTGCGGTTGTCCGAGCATCTGCTGGGTGCGAATTTTTTCATCCAGTATACGCTCCTGTTTGACCTGTTTTTCCAGAGCTTCAAGGCGGCGAAATTCGCCTAACTCGACCTGCGCTTTATCGGTTTGTTTCAAACGCGAATAGGCGAGAAACAGTTGATAATGCGCCTGCGTGTGCGTCGGATTTTTCTGCAAAACTTTTTCGAGCCTGATTACCGCTTGTTCATAATTGCGCTCTTTGATGGCAAGGCGCGCAAAATCATAGAGCACCGGCACATTGTCGGGCGCAAGTTGCAAGGCGCGCTTGAGTGGCGCTTCGGCTTCTTCAAACCTGCCCTGCTCAATCGCCACATAACCGAGGCTCGCAAGCGCATCAACGTGATTGGGATTTTTGGCGACAAACTTTTCGAGATAGCCGCGCGCCTTTTCAAAACTTCCGGCGGCGCGATGCCCGTAACCGAGAATGTATTCGATGTCTTTGATACCGGGGTCGAGCCTTGAGGCGAATTCAAAATCTTCGACCGATGGCAACCACTCGCCTTTGCGATACAAGGCATTCGCCCGCGCCATCACATAAGCGGGATTTTTCGGGTCAATCGCCATCGCTTTGCTGTATTCGTCAACCGCGCCTTCCCAAAAACCAACCCGAAAATATTCGCGCCCCAGCATATTGTGATAAATCGCATTGTTCGCGTCGCGCTCGGTCGCGTGTTTGAATTCCATAACGGCGTTGGCGTGGTCGTTACGTTCACTGGCAATCAGTCCCAGGCGAAAATGAGTTTCCGGCAGTTCGGGGTTGAGGTCTGCGGCTTCTGCTAAAAATTTAGCAGCCTCTTCATACTGGTTTAATTGATAAAGCGCGACGCCGAGATTGTAGAGAACTTCAAAGGTGCGCGGGCGCATTTCATTGACGCGGGCGAAAAGTTTGGCGGCGCGTTCGTACTGCTCATTTTGCGCCAGCACAGTCGCCAGCGTAAATAAACCACGTGCATCTTTAGCGGCAACCCGCTCGACGACATCTGCCGCCGCGTCGGCTTCTGCGGCGCGACCTGCGCGATAAGCAACATTGACGAAAGCCAGCGCGAGTTGCGCGTCTTGCGGGTCGGCTTTACGAGCTTCCGAAAAACGCGCGGCGGCTTTTACGAAATCGCCGGCATCGGCATAGAGCGCGCCGAGGTTGTAATTAGCCTGCGCGTGCGCCGGTTCGATGCTGAGCACCCGTTCAAATTCGGCGATGGCTTCTTGAGTTTTACCCTGCTCGGCAAAAAGTCTTCCAAGATTATTGCGGGCGCTTGCAAAATTCGGGTCGATGGCAATCGCCGCATTGAACTCCGCCTGCGCTTCATCGCGTCGCCCCGCTTGATTGAGCACCACACCCAAAAGATTATGAGTGACGGCAGAGCGCGGCGCAGCGGCGACCACCTGACGCGCTGCGACTTCGGCTTCGGCAAGACGGTTGGCTTGCAACAGCGCGATGGTTTGTTCAATGAGTTGTTGCGTCGCCTGCGGCAATTGATTCGGTTTTGCCGAGGCTTTTGGCGCTACCGGTTTTCGAGTTGTTTTTTGCGCAAAGACATTGATGGAAAAAAGGCAAAAGACAAAAGGCAAAAGGCAAAAAGCAAAAGTGATGAATGGCAATCGCGCTTTAATAAAATTTCGGCGCGGCGTTTCGGCAGTTTGTCGCTCTGCCGCCTGGGATTGCAACTGTACCTTAATCAATTTCAGGTAATCGCCTTTAAGCAGTTTTATGCAAAGCAACAGCAAGCCGTGCGGATGCGCGCTGCCAAACCTGATTTTTGCCTTTTGCCTTTTGCCTTTTGTCTTTTGCCTTCTCATTGTTTCGTCCGTGTGCGGAACTCTTCGTTCAATCGCTTGACGGTTTCAAATTCGCGGGCGGCTTCTTCTTTGCGACCGGCGCGTTGCAGGGCTTGACCGAGTTGAAAATGGGCGTCAGGTCTGTCGGGTAACAGCGCGACGGCATTTTGCAAAGCATTGATGGCATCCGTATATCGTTCTTTTAAAATCAATGCGCGACCGAGCGCCCAGTGCGCTTCAAAGAGTTTCACATCAAGTTCTGTGGCTTTTTTTAAAGTGGCGATGGCTTCGTCAAGTTTCCCTTGCCTGACGAGCAATGCGCCGAGTCCCATCTGACCTTGCGCGGAATCGGGCGCGAGTTTTGCGAGTTCTTCATACTCTTTAAACGCCGCTTCGGATTCGCCGTTGGCTTCAAGCGCGGTGCCTAAAAAGAACCGGCTCTCAGAATGTTTGGGATTGAGGTTGACGGCAACGCGCAGGGATTTTACCGCGCCCGCATAATCACGCGTTGCGTATTGCACGCGACCTAAATAGAAATTGGCGTCAAAACTGTTCACGTCCAAAGCCGTCGCTTGCGTGAGCGATTCGATGGCTTCAAGGTCTGCGCCGCCGCGCGAAGCGAGGATGATGCCAAGCAGGGTGTGAGCCGCTGATGCGCCCGCATCAATTCTCAAAGCGCGACGCGCTTCGCGTTCGGCTTCTGCAAAACGCCCGGTGTTGTACAAAGCGAGCGCGTAAAGATAGGCGGCTTCGACGGAATCGGAATGGCGTTTCGTGAGTTCACCGAAGGTTTCCGAGGCTTCCTGCCATTTATTTTGACGAATGAATGCCAGCCCTAAATCCTGCCACGCGCCAAACAATGTCGGGTCTTTTGCCAAAGCCTGTTGAAAGCTGGCAATCGCCGCGCGCAAATCATTTCTATCTGAGGCGAGTAACCCATCGGCATAAATCACGCGCGGGTCGGCGGGTCGGGCATCCTGCAAAAGATTGAGTTGCGCAATGGCATTCGGTTGATCGCCAAGCAATCGGTAGGCAGTGATTAAATCAAACCTAAGTTCTGAACGGCGCGGGTCGATTTCAAGGGCGCGTTTCAGTAAAGCGACGGCTTCCGGTAAAGCTTTGGCGTCGCCGCTTGTGAGCAAAAATCTTCCGAGTTGATAGTTGGCGGTGAAATTTTTGTCATCAAGTTTCAGCGCCGCGCGTTCGGCGGCAAGCGCTTCTGCCGGGCGACCGAGTTTGAAGAGCACATAACCGAGACTCGCCTGGTAATCGGCGTTCGCGCCGTCGAGGGCGACAGCGCGGCGTATGTCGTCGAGCGCCTCCGTATATTTGCCGAGTCGCATTCGGGCATTGGCTTTAAGATTCCAGGCGGCGGCATCTTGGGGATTGGCTTTGAGTTTTTCTACGGCTTCGCTTTCGTCGCGTTCGGCGCGGTCTTTGATCGAACTGAAGCGTTCGACGTGGGAACGCTCGGCAGAACTTTGTGCGGTCGCTGAAAACGCACCAACGAGGATGAATAAAATGATTTGCAGATTGCGGGGATTCATATTTTGCCGAGTCGATTCATCATAAAAAAGACCGGGCGGTTTTTCCACCCGGTCGCTCAAAAAGCAATAATCAAAACTGCTGTTTGCTCATAACCATTTTTAGTCCGTAGTCCGTAGTCGCTTGCGTTCGCTTGCAATCCCAGGGACTAAGAACTACGGGCTAAAAACTAAAAAATAACTTTCGCTTTGTATTGAATGACGCGACCGGGGAAGGCTGCATCGAAACGACCAAAAGCGCCCGTATCGCGGAAGTTATTATTCGGCACAGTGAAGATTGACGAATTGAAGACGTTTTGCGCGTCAATACCGAATTGGAAAGTTACCCTTTCGGTTATCGTCGTATTCTTCACCAATGACATATCCCAACGGACAATATGCGGACCCGTGAAGGTATTGCGTCCGAGACTGCCGAAACGAATGGTGCTGCCCGCCGCATTGGTTACCGAAATGTCGCCGCCGGTAAATGCCGCCGCATTCAGAAAACGGGTTCCGGTATTGGCGAACGGATTGCCGATAAGCGATGCCCGCGTGCTGCCATTATTACCGTCAACGACGCTGAACGGATAGCCGCTGCGCGCCAGCAAAATCACCCCGAGTTGATAGCCGCCAAGGATTTTTTCAGCGACCCCTTCGGTGAAATACTTCTTGCCTTTGCCAAACGGCACATCAATCAAGGCGTCTGCGGAAAGCAGGTGGCGCACATCGAGCGATGAATTGCCGCGCTCGCATTCCAGGCAGAAAGGATTTTGCGGGCCGCCGCGTGAACCGCGACCTTCACCTATACCTTGAAACACCCCCGTTGAATCATCAATGTTGTGGCTCCAGGTATAGGAGACTTGCCCTTGAATGTAGCTTGAGAAACGTTTGCGAAGTTGCGATTGCAAAGCATCATAATCGGCTTCCGAACGATTCTCATAAGCAGTTGCCGGGAGAAATTGTCCTTTGGAGTTTTTCGCAATTGCCAAGCCGCCGCCGCCAATATCGCGGGTGGCAAGCAGATTCTTGGAGCGGTTGCGAACATAGCCCACATCAAATGCCCAGTCTTTGGCAAATTGATATTGATAGCCGACGTTGAATTGATGCACATAAGCCGTCTTTTGTTTCGGGTCAACCAGGAAGACCACAACGTTATTGGGAATGTTGTTGGGGTCTGTGGTCTGCACATTCGGCGGACCGGTCTCGAAATTGAAGACGCTACGCGGCGTCGAGCTATCGAAAGCGTTATTGTAGGTTACGCTATTGGTAAATGGCGGATTCTGCACCAGCGGCGGTCTGTCGGTGGCGTCTAAGGTGTAGAGCAATCCGTAACCGCCGCGCAGCACCATAGTTTTTTCGGGGTTGAGCGCATAAGCGAAACCGATGCGCGGGCCGAAATTATTTTTATCGGTTTTAATGATGCGATCATCGCTGCCTGTCGCTTGACGAATCTGACCGGTTGCCAGATCGAAATTACCTAAACGACCCTGAGCTTCGGTTGCCGACGGGAAGAGGTCATAACGCAGACCGAGATTGACGGTCAGGCGGTCATTGACTTTCCAATCGTCCTGAACGAAAAGCCCCCACTCTTGCGAGCGCAATTCAAAAGCGCCGCCGGGTACTGAACCTCTGAAGGTTTGCAGCGCCGCGACGTTTCTGAGCAGCATATTGGCAAGGGCGTTGCCGGAGCCGCCAAAAGCGATACCGTTGGCGTCAACAAAGCAAGCCGCTGCTGTGCCGGAACCCGCAGGGCAATTCGGATTGGCGCCAGTTGCCGGGCCATTATCTGCATAAGCGAGATTGCCTTTGAGACCGCCTGTGCGTCCGCCGTCAATGGTTGTCAAATAACGCAAGCGCAATTCGCCGCCGAGTTTGTAGTTATGGCTGCCTTTGATGATGGTCAGAGAATCGGCAAAGTAAGGATTTTTACTATTGACGATGAAGGGTCCGCCATCACCGGCGAATTCAACGAAGCCGTTGCCGAATCCGCCAACCAGTACCGAACCCGATTGCTCGAAGGTGCCGTTGTTGACATTGGGAACGCCAATCTCTTGCGTGAAGTTTTCGCTGAAACCACACGCGCCGCCGACACCGCAATTTAAAATACCGATGTCGATTTTGGTGAAGCCAAAGCGGAATTCATTGAGCATTGACGGGTTGAATTGATGGGTTTCGCTGACCACCACCTGACGGGTATCGCCGGTCTCTTCACCAGCGCCGAATCCCGCCGGAACCGTGCTGAAGAATGAATCGCGCAGGTTTTGATAGTCCTGATGATTGTAACGTCCCTGCAAACTATCGTTGTCACCCAAGCGATGGTCAACTTTGATGCCGTAATTATCCACCAGTTCGCGCACTTTACGAGTCGAGAAGAAATTATTCGTTCCCTGACTCGGATTGATGATGTTCGCGGCGGTCGGCAACGGGAAAAGGTTAAAGAATTTCTGCGCATTCGGACTGAGGAGATTTGCAGGAATTCGATTATTCGGGAACGGTTGCCCGGTGAGCGGATTGAGGACGGGCGTGGTGTATTCCGAAAAATCGCCGACGCGAACTTTTTCGGTCGGCACAGTCGATGCCAGCGGCGTCGGAAAATTGTTACGCGCGCCGAGATAATCAAAAAAGAAGAAAGTGCGGTTTTTGAAAATCGGTCCGCCAAAAGTGCCGCCGTATTCGTGCGTCTGTTGCACGGCTTTCACCGGCAACACGCGGTCGCCGCGAATCATCGCTTCGTTGCGATTGCGTTTGAGAATCGGGTGATAGGCGTTGAGTTCCGAGTTTGAACCGTAGTAATAGAGCGAGCCGTGAAATTCGTTGGTTCCCGATTTGACGACCGTATTAATCACTGCGCCCGATGCGCGCCCGACTTCAGCTTGCGGAACGCTGGTTGAAACTTTGAATTCGGCGATGGCATCGGGGTTGACGAAAACGCCGATGGTGCCAAATTGCGGTTCGTTATTGTCCACGCCATCGACTGAGAAATTATTGTTGGTCGGACGTTGACCGTTTGCCGAGATGACCGCGCCGCCTGAGCGCGAGAAACGCGCCGATTCGGTTGAGCCGCGCGAATCGCCGCCGCCCGGACCTTGACCGCCGGCATTGGGGTCGCCGTTATTGTTGGCGCGGGCGTCCGAGAGGGTGCCGATGGTGACGCGGGAAACGCCTGGTGTGAGCGTTGCCAGTTGCGTGAAGTTTCTGCCGGTAAGCGGAAGTTCTGTGACTTCGCGTCCGGTGATGACGCTGCCGCGTTCGCTGGATTCCGATTGCACAATAGTTGCGCCCGCCGTAATCGTCACCGATTCGGCTGCGCCGCTGGGGTCTAAAGTCACATCGAGCGGAAGGCGGTCGCCGACCTGCAAGGTCACGCCTTCGAGCTTGGCTTCTTTGAATCCCTGTGCGCTGATGGTTACACGGTATTCGCCAACGTCGAGCAAAGGCACCGTGTAGGTGCCCTCGTCAGTGGTCTTAACCTGACGTTCAATATTGGTTTTGACGTTGGTGATGGTAACTGTTGCGCCCGATACCACAGCGCCATTTTTATCGGTAATCGTCCCGACAATCGTGGCTTTGTTGGTTTGGGCAGCAACCGGAAAAGCGAAAGCGGCAAGTAATAAAGCGATGATGCCGACCCACAGGTTGAGTGAGCTTATTTGCCGATTTTTTATCATATTGGTTTAGCCTCTTTAACGTTAAAGTGAGCGATACAATCAACACATTCCACAAAGTCAACGCTTGAGGACTTTCTCAAACCCTGCACTGCGGACTATATTGACATTGACTACAAAAAAATTGATTTACTGTTAGAGAGCTTTGCAGAAGATCACAAAGCTTAATAATTTCATTATCGATAACCTGCCTTTTAGAAAACCAGGTTACGGTGCTTTTGCCTACTCTAATAATTAAAATTATAAGTTCGTTACCGAATTACAATCCGAATACCGGATTGACGATGAAATAGGCAAAATTTTAACGCCTTTACATTTTATTCAAGTAGAGGTTGGTTTCGGTAGTTACTGGGCGTATAATCCCGTTACTTGAAAAAATCTCAGTTAATCAAACCATTTACGCAGGTTGTTACAGGTGGTAAGTAACGTGTTACCCAAAATGGAAATCTCAAAAGAGGCCAAGTTGGCTGAACTTGGCAAACTACTGGAGAGCCAAACCCTGCATGGGTCTGAGAGCCTCAAGTCGTTTTTGCGTTTTGTAGTCACCAAAACCGTAGAAAATCAGGATACTCAGCTTAAAGAATATACCATTGCCACAGAGGTCTTTGGGCGCAACAGCAAATATGATTCGCGTAATGATTCGGTCGTACGAGTGCAGGCAAGTCGTTTACGTTCCAAGTTGCAGGAATATTACGCCAACGAAGGCAAAGATGACGCGGTCATTATCGAACTACCCAAAGGCGGATATATTCCGGTCTTTACCACTGCCAAACCGATCACCTTGGAACCCATTGTCGAAGACGCCCAGGAGAGAACCCTGCCACCGGAACCGGCTTCGCATATCGATAATAGCAAACCCGCTGAAATCATTTCGCAGGGCAAATTCGGGAAACCGTCACGCTGGGTTTACCTGGCATTGATCGGCATCAGCTTGCTGGCGTTGTGGTTTGCCTTTACAACCTTTTATTATCGCTCGGAAGTGACTCAGTTGAGCGACCCGGCGTTATCACGAGCTGATGATATGGTTGAAATGAAAGCGGCAGCGCCGTTGTGGAGTGACTTTCTATATTCCACTCAACCCATTCTGGTGTCATTCAGCAACACCCGTTTTACAGGGACTGCCGAAACCGGCATGAGATTGTTGAACCCGTTTACCACTGACAGCAAAGATGGCGAAAAGCCCACCTCGCCGGACAATCAAATCATCACCGAACATTACACAGGCATCGGTGAAGTGATGGGCGTTTATGCGCTGGCAGATTTTTTCTCGAAAGCCCGACACAGCTTTCGCGTCAAACGCAGTTTGCTGATGACCTGGGATGATTTGAAAGCCGGGAATCTGGTCATCCTCGGTTCGCCTGCCGAAAACAATCTGCTGCGCGACCTGCCGCAACAACAGGATTTCGTTTTCGGTGTCTTGCGCGATGAACAGGGCAATGCCAGTTACGGCATCACCAATCTCAAACCCAAAGCAGGCGAGCAGAAATATTACGTCGCCAAACAGGAAGGGCTGTCGCGCAGCCAGATTTCCGAAGATTATGCCGTCATCAGTTATTTAAAAGGTCTCGATTCAAAAAATCGTTTAATGATATTGGCGGGCATCACCACTTATGGCACGCAGGCAGCCGCCGAATATGTTTCCAATCCCGAATACATCAAAGAATTGATTGCGCGGTTGAATACCAGCGGCGACTCGAATAATCCGAAACTCCCGGCTTACTATCAGGTTTTAATAAAAGTAAAAGTCAACGGCGGCGTCCCCGTGCAACTCACTTATGTCACTCATCACACCTTGTAAGTAAACCTGAGTATTGAGTTGAATCAGGCAGCAAGGATGCCGCTGTGACGCAACTGATAGCTGATGAGCTTGAGTTGGATGGTATTCCACAACCCAAGCCAACTTCGTGAATAGACGCGATCAA